>JAFGIM010000063.1 GCA_016929605.1 Spirochaetales bacterium
CGCGTCAACACTTTTTTTCTTGTATATGCGGGGGTCAACAAGGGTTGTAGATGAAGCTGATTCGCTTTCCAAAGCAGGTAAGGCAGTGGTTTTTGTAGTAGATGTGCTTTTTTGTGCTATACCCTGCTGTGCGGGAATATACAAGATATTCCCTGCTTTTATTGATGATTTTTCGGTTAATCCGTTTGCTCGTGTCAATTCAGAGACAGACACCCCCTGAGCTCGGGCAATACCAAAGAGGGTATCACCCTTCTTGATGGTATATACATCAGGGATACGAATTTTCTGGCCTTCTCGTATTCGTGAAGGATCAGTAATATCGTTAAACTTCATCAATGCATCAGGAGATACCTTATATTGCCTGCTAATCCCATATAGGGTTTCGCCACGTTTAAGGACGTGAATAATCTCCTCGGCTGCTGTAACCGGGATAAGAAGGAGTGCAAAAAGGATAATGGGTACACAAATTTGTTTCATCATAGGCTTCCGCTTAATTGTCGGCCCATTCATTAGTAATCCTTATAGCGACTTGAAGGACAAGAAGATAAAAAATGACGAATCTGATCAAGGAGCAAGAATATCCTCTACTGTAGGTGGAAACAGGCTTTTCATTGCATCCAGATCCTCGGAACTAACCATAAATTCTTTATCATATGCGATCAACTCATTGGAAGATCGTAACTTTTCCAGTAATCCAAAAACAATGTAAGTCATAATAACCAATCCAGCACGAGGATGTGAATTGATGTATTCGGAAAATTTTTCCCTGGAAAGGGCCATAATCAAAGAAAGACTTGTTGAGCGGACAGAAGCAGTACTTGGTTCGTTTTTAAAGATTGAAGTTTCGCCAAATGTAGCCCCATTGACGAGCTTGTTTATCTTGATTTCTTCCTTGTGCTGTCCCTTTTTTAGAATTTCTACCTCTCCGGAGAGAAGCGTAAAAATGCTTGAAGAGACCTCCCCCTCGATAATAATCGTTTCTCCCGGTTCATAGGACAGTAAATCGCAAATACCCGGAAGATCATCCAGATCGGAGCGATCAATACGGGAGAATATGGGAATGTCTACCAGGCTTGAAAAAAGCGCCTCGGGGAAAATATCCAGTTTTTTCATGCTCTCTCCATCTTTTATCTAAAACACGATTAGTTAACCGTAACGGTGACATACATAATAGCACACTTTTCCGAAAAAAATGATATAATGCACATTCTATGAACCCAAAAAAGTCCATTATCCTGTTATTTATATGCATCTGCGCACTTCTTGGCGCAGAGGATACGGTTTCTCTCCGCCTAGGGACTCCCGGCAAATGGTACCAGGTGGAACGCTCGAATTGGAGTCGATATGATAATGGCAAGTATACTGGCTTGACACATCGTGAAACTCGTTCGCTGTTATCGGTTCGCTCAGGCTTACAACATCAAACAATCTGGAGCGGCTCTTTTTACGTTCTTGAGGAAACACTTCGGGATATGAGCGCCGCTACCAGAAGTCTTAATGACATTGTCGACACGGAGTTCACCCTGACAAACGATGGTCGCATGACGGTGACAAAAGACAATGGGTATCCCCGTTTGCGAAACTTCCCGGTTGTCCCGGAAAATCCGGTAACAAAAGGGGATGTGTGGGAAGCAACCGGTGAGCGGGCTGTTGACCCTAACAACGACGGAAATATCTCTGTAATGCCCATTGAGGTGTCGTACACATTTATTGGCGAGGAAACCTACAAGGGAGAGCTTGTCTACCGATTAAGAGCAAAATACGCCACCCGAATCAGTACATATAACCGTCCCCGGTCTATTCATAAAGACCTGAAGGCCGCAAATGGGACCCATGATGTAGATATTCTTATTTCTGCTGAGTCGGGATCACCCATTCTTATGCTGGATAAACTTGATGAAACTTTTACCTATGCAGATTCATCAACAGTTCGCTTTAGAGGTAGTACAGCTATTTTTAGTGAACACCCGATACCAGTGGACCGGCGGAATCTAGTTAAAGCCATTGAAAAACAGGGCGCTAAAACTGAAACAATTGATACTGGAAAACCCACCGAACTACTGTCCGCAAGTGAACCACAACCGGTTGTTCAGACAGACATGGCAAAAAAAGAACCCGAGAAGAAATTGGTTGATACAAAAAACATCACTTCTGAACCCTTTATTGTTGAAAACACACCTCGAGGCGTTCGTCTATCTGTAAGAGACATACGTTTTATTGCCGACAGCGATACAATTCTTCCTGATGAAGCATGGCGGGTAGATGCGATAGCAGAGGTACTCAAGCAAATTCCTGGTGGAAAATTCCTTATAGAAGGTCATACTGCAGATGTGGGTAATCCCACCGGAGAGAAAAAACTGTCTATTGCGCGCGCAGAGAAAATTGCAGCAGAACTAACGCAACGAGGATTAAAGGCAGATCAATTTCTATGTGCCGGGTACGGCGGGACAAGGCCAGTAAGTGATAACAAAACTGCACAAGGCAGATCACTTAATCGTCGAGTAGAAATTACAATCCTGGAATAAAAGCTCAGGAAAAAGAGCGAAGAAATGAAGCGATATCAAGGCCGTTTACCCTTTCCCCTTCTTGATATCGCGCGAGTATATTATTTTTTCCGTCAATAAGATGATTGGAAGATATTCCATACGATATTGACCTATCGGCCTCTACAAAAGCTGCAATATGATCTGATGCACGAACCAGCTTTCCGTCGACCGGTTTCCACACAGGATCGCTATAACAGATAGACAGCTGTTCAAATGATACAATTAAGGTATTTCCCTTTGTATCGCACACACGATTATCAAATTCATTACCCGTCAAATAACATAATTCATCCCGAAAAAAATCATCCATAAGTGGAAGTAATTCGGTTTTGACAATAGCATCTTCGATTTCTTTAACAATTGAGGGAAGATGATCAGTTGCTTGCTTTACAGGAGAAATAATATCTCGGGTAACAGCTTCGGGTAAATCATGAAACAACGCGGAAAAGAAATTATTATACACCCGACCATCATTGGCTCCAATTTCTCTGCTTAATAATAGAGTAAGAACTGCAACAAAATAGCAATGCCCAAGTACGCTTGTACGTGGTATTCGAGGGGTTTGATTCCATCGGGTTTGAAACCGCAAACGCTCAATCATCATTAAAAAATCATATGGTTGCTGTCGACCAAATAAAAGCTGCATCCCCCGAAGATCCAAGAATCCCTCAATATCCTTGTTAAGGCCTTTTTCGATCGGAACAAGACGGAACGGTTCATTTACCATTCGTAACATTTCTACTTCTCGTAATGCTGAATACTTGTGAGCGGCCCTTAGAACGCGCCAGGTAATATCCGATGGATCAGAAGGAGATAATACATGTTCTTCAAACGCAGTCATTAATGCTGGATCATCAATGAGGCTTCGGTATTGCTCTATCGCCCATTTGTTAATCCGCTCATATTCATCCGGATAATCATCCCGAATCATCCGTTGTACTGGAGCCTTGATATCACAAAGAGCGATCTTGCGTAACAAATCAAAAAAAGTACCATAAATAACCCGATTCCAATCTATGGTATTTCCTCGTTTCTCTTCAAACTTTCCGATGATATAGGCAAGAACAGCTTTTTCTGCAGTTTTGTCCATCTCTATCATTTCGAAAGGGCGAACAAGGTCGTTCCACCGCTCTATAGAAAATCCTTCAAATATTTTTAATACAAATGATTGATTAAACATAGGTGACAATATCCTCGCTGTTCATTCTGATCCGAAGCCGATCAGCTTCATCAGGCTTTCCATAGCCAAGCGAAACGATCAAACCCGTTTGCCAGATATTGGGATCAAGAGATAAAGTAGAAAGAACTTTGCGGTTATCAAAGCCTTCAATAGCGCAAGAATCTACATCGCAAGATGCAGCCGCTGACATGATATTAGCAGCGGCAATATAACATTGTGAGCGGGCCCATTGATTTGTAATTCCTTCGGTCTCTAAGTAAGCATAGTACGATGAGTAATCAGCTAAAAAAACTGGTAAGCCTCCCGGAAAACGAGAGGCTCGTTCGGCAACGAAAGGAGAAGATGGTGCATACACATGAGCCTGGCGACACATAATACAGACAACGGCAGGCGACGTTGCAACTGCATCCTGACTAAAACAAGCTTCAGAAATCAAGGATAAAGAGTTTTCTGATGTGAGCACCCAAAAATGCCAATGTTCAAGTCCAAAAGAAGAAGGTGAAAGACGACCCGCTTCCATTATAAAGGCAAGAGTATCGCGAGAAAGAGAATGAGTTGTATCATACAATTTGCACGCATATCGCCGCTTCATAACAGAGAGAAAAGAATCTCGTGTGTCTTTCATATTCAGCTTGACCCTTTTTCATACGGTTTTCCGGCAGATAAAGGAGCATAATTTTTTCCGCTAAACAGAACCAGCGTTAACAGGGTTATGGCATATGGCATAATATTAAAAAACTCGGTTGGCAAACTTTTAAGCGCGGTAAAATCATTGGCTATAATTGAAAAGGCCAAGGCTGTTCCAAAAAGAATGGAAGAGGCTGCAATACCCTGAGGTCTCCACCTGCCAAAAGAAACAACTGCCAGAGCGATAAATCCATGGCCGTTAACTGTAGTTGAGTTAAATTGTGTGTTTGTGGTTAACACAAGACAACCTCCGGCAAGGCCGGCTAATAACCCCGATAAAAGAACCGCTATATAGCGAATAGCTAATACGTTAATTCCTACCGAGGCTGCTGCTTGTGGATTTTCTCCGCAAGCACGCAAACGAAGTCCAAATCGTCTACGATAAAGCAATAACCATGAAAGAAACACAACAGTTAATGCTATATATGCGGTGGGATACACACCCCATTTTCCGGGCATCATCCCAAGCATGAATTGTTTGGTGCGATCCTGCTTAAAAAAGATTTGCGCTAAAAAAATAGTAACCCCGTTTGCTAAAAGGTTAATACCTGTGCCAGAAACCGTTTGATCGGCATTAAGAGACACTGAAGCAAATGCATGAATAAGAGAAAACAAAACACCAGCGATTGCGCCAATGCTTAGAGAAACCCATACAGAGGATGGACCGAGCACGGGTTCAAGAAAAAAGTGAGCGGTAGCAGCAGCAAAGGCACCAAATACCATTAGTCCTTCCAGCGCGATATTTACGATACCGGAGCGCTCGCAAATCATACCACCAGTAGCTGTTATCAGAATTGGAGAAACAAGCATCAGAATAGTTGGTATTTTACCAAAGATATTATTCATCGACGAGGCTCTCCTTTAGCTGATTTTTTTTCATTGAATAGCGAATAAACATACGGAAGCCAGTTCGTATCGCAATAAAGACAACTACAAGACCTTGTATAATAAAGGTGATTTCCTTTGGTATTTGGTTTGATTCCATCAATGGCTGGGCAGAGGAAAGCATTCCAAATAAAAGCCCTGCGAGCATTGTACCCAAGGCAGTGCTGTTGCCTACAAGCGCTACGGCAATACCGGCAAAACCATACCCATCATTCCCGGCAAGAACCCGTCCAAATTTGAAAGAACCCAAAGAAACGATTCCTCCGGCAAGCCCCGCAAAAGCTCCGGCGATTGCCATTGACAGAATGATACTTTTAACCACAGGTATACCACTTGCTCTTGCTGCATCTTTATTAAGTCCTGTTGCCCTCAAGGCAAATCCTAACCGTGTTTTTTCTATAATGAACCAATACACACACACTGAAAGGATAACAAAAATAATGCCCAAATTTAATAAGGACCCCTTGGTTATGCGTTCCAGAATCGAAGATCGCAAGAGAGCCGTTATCGGATAATCTGGAGTTTTATAGGTATTTGTACCAGGAATGGACATAACAAGAATACGCGAGGCATAAAGAGCTATGTAATTGAGCATAATTGTGGCAACCACCTCGGATACCTCGAAGCGGGCTTTAAGAAAGCCTACAATACCACCCCACAAAGCTCCGGCAGTCATCGCGAGGATAAGGGCTAAAAGCCAATGCACGGTAGGAATGGCAGGACCCATAATAGCGACAAACTGCGCTACGGTTAATCCTACAACATACTGGCCTTCACCACCAATATTAAAAAGACCGGTACGAGCGGCAAATCCCATAGAAAGACCACAAAGGATAAACGGCATAGATTGAGCAAGCCATTCACCAACATACCGGACATAGAATCTTCCACGATCTATGTTGTATCCAGTGAGAACCTGAAGAATCGCTTTATACATCCCAGAGGGATTTCTGCCAACAACCAGAATTAATATTGTTCCACACAAAAAGCCCAAGAGAACTACCATTACAGAAAGAGCTCCGTCCGATTTTAACACTAATGATCTGAGTCCGGTTCTGGAGTTTTTGTCTTTCATCGCGAGGCCTCCCCGGTGATAGTATCTTTTTTGGAACCTGCCATCATATAACCAATTTCATGTTCATCTACCGTTCCCTGATCAAATACACCAACTATCTCACCCTTGGAGATTATTGCAATTTTATCGCAGAGGTTCATTATTTCATCAAGTTCAAAAGAAACAAGAAGGACCGCCCTACCCTTATCCCGCTCGGCAACTATACGCTTACGAATATATTCGATTGCACCTACATCCAAACCTCTGGTAGGTTGAGCAACGATAAGTACATCAGGAGATAGCGCAATTTCTCTCGCAATGATTACCTTTTGCTGGTTCCCTCCGGACATATTTTGGGCTTTCATTACAGAACCCTCACCAGCCCTGATATCATATTGCTTGATAAGATCAGCCGCATGAGAATGCATTGCTTTGTAATCCAGAATTCCAAATCGCGAGGAATAAGGAGGAATATCATATTCTTTTAGGGATACGTTCTCTGCAATTGAAAATGGAAGAACAAGTCCGTGACGATGACGATCTTCGGGAACATGACCAATGCCGGAACGAATGCGCTCCTTTACTGACATATGAGTCACATCATGACCTTTGACAAAAATTGATCCTGAGTCGACAGGAAGCAAGGCAGTTAGCGCCTGAATTAGCTCTGTTTGGCCATTTCCATCTACTCCTGCAATGCCAACTATTTCTCCTGAACGAACTTGTAAAGATAAATTGTGCACACCACGAAGCCCGTGACCAGTCTTTACAGTCAAATTTTTTATATCAAGAAATACAGCGCCTGGTGTAGCGGGCTCCTTGTCTATTTCAAATTTTATGGCCCTACCTACCATCATTTCGGCCATCTGTTTTTCGTCAACGTCAGACACCTCGACAGTTCCAATTCTTTTTCCTCTACGTAAAACAGTACAGCGATCCGCTACTGCTTTTATCTCACGGAGCTTATGTGTAATAAGAATTATGGTTTTCCCTTCGTTTTTTAATAGTCGGATAATATCCATCAATTCATCAATTTCTTGTGGTGTTAACACTGCGCTCGGCTCATCAAAAATCAAAATATCTGCATCCCGATACAATGTTTTTAGTATCTCGACACGCTGCTGCATGCCCACACTAATATCTTCAATTTTTGCTCGCGGATTAACTGATAACCCGTATTGTTCGGATAGAGCTTCTACCTTTTTTTCGGCAGACGCCAAATCAAGCATACCAAGGCGGTTTGTACTTTCTATGCCAAGAATAATATTCTCGGTAACAGTATAATTATGTACCAACTTAAAATGTTGATGAACCATTCCTATACCCAGAGCGGTTGCCGCATTCGGATCCTTGATCTGTACCTCTTTTCCTCTAATTACAATATGTCCTTCATCGGCGTCGTATGTACCGAAAAGAATTGACATCAGTGTTGACTTGCCGGCACCATTCTCTCCCAATAACGCATGAACCTCATTCTCTCGAACCTGAAGATCGACATGATCATTTGCAATTACGCCAGGGAATATTTTAGTTATACCGACTAGTTCAATCGCATTTTGTTCCATTATAAAACTCCTGCAAGCGAGTTGAGGCAGAAAAAGGGCTGTCCAGCCTTGCCGGACAGCCCTGTAATACGAAAGGTTGGATTAATTATCCTTTGCACCAAGTCCTGCGGGAACTACCCCTGCAGCAAGAGCGTCTTTATAGGTTGCGTACACCTTAACCTTTCCATCAATAATATCTTTCTTTACAGCATTTATCTTCTTGATATTTTCCGCGCCCAATTCCTGGTTGCGTTCTGAATAGCCGATACCATCGGCCTTCATATCAAGAACAATAACCTTAGAGGCAAAGGATTTGCTCTCTACAGATTTAAGGGCATAAAGCGTGGAAGATTCAACTCGCTTAAGCATAGAAGTTAAAACCGCAGATTTTCCGGTTGTAAAGAGTCCTTCTTCATATTGATCTGAATCAACACCAATAGCCCAAACATTCTTTCCCTGACTGCGGTATTCTTTAGCTTGTGCAATGGTACCATTTCCGGTTCCACCAGCGGCAGAATAAATTACATACACACCAGAATCAAACCAGTTTTTGGCTTGTGCCTTGGCAAGCTCGGGTTTCCCCCAGTCATTTGCATAGTAATCCACGACTTGGGCATTCGGTATAACCGAACGGAGACCTTGAATATACCCAACTTCAAATTTGGTGATAACCGCACCAGGTACACCACCGATAAATCCGAACTTGGGATTTTTGATTCCATCGGCTTGTGCCTTAAGAGCGGCAGCTACACCAACGAGGTAAGACCCCTCATGTTCTGCAAAGGTAAATTGCATTACATTAGGAAGATTTACCCAGTCAACATCGACGATCATGTATTTCTGGTCTGGATATAAGGGGGCCACCTCAGAAAGTGCATCAGCGAAGGTAAAACCAGTAACACATATAAGATCATACCCTTCATCCGACGCCTGTTTAAGGGTTGGTACATACTTGTCCTGTGTTTGACAGGTTACTACATTGTACAATTCCCCACGACCAGTCTGATTTTCCCAGGTATCACCATAAAATGCGAGAATACCACGCCATGCTGCAGCATTAAAGGATTTATCGTCAATGCCTGTTGCGTCGGTAATTAACCGAATTGTCGGCCGGGAATCCTTTGCTGACGAATCCTTTGCTCCTCCAGCAAAGACAGATACAGCAACAAGTGCCATAATCAAGATTGCAATACTCTTTTTCATCTCTCCTCCTCTTTAATAACTTGACTGAACAAGGTTCTGATATCAGTATAAGTTATCAATATTGATTATAAACGCTTTTTTTCCATAACTCAACCGCAAGGAGAGACATAACAGGATGTCCATACAATTTCTGGTAACCGGAAGCATAAATATGGATTTGGTTGTTGCAACAGATCATTTACCTAAAACTGGAGAAACTACAACTGCTCTTCAATTTTCCACTCTTTTTGGAGGGAAGGGAGCAAATCAAGCGGTTGCCCTGGGGAGACTACGAGGGGAAAATGGACCGAGTATTTACATGGCCGGAAAAATTGGGCCTGACGATTGGGGTATCCAATGTAAAAAGAACTTAATCGAACAGGGAATCGATTGCAGTTATGTTGGAATCAGCCAAGCATCAACAGGAATTGCCCTGATTGAAGTGGATAGTACGGGTAATAATCGAATAATCGTGGTGCCTGGAGCTAATCAAACCATGGATACAACGTGGACAAAACCTTGTTTGGACACACTCCTTACCGAACAACCAATGATTGCTCTTTTCCAATTTGAAGTTCCACGAGAAACGGTAGCATATTGCGCTCAACGCATCCATAAAGCAGGCGGTATCGTTATTGTTGATCCAGCCCCACCTGACACAATAGGAGACCAATGGGCGACATCTATAGACTATCTGACGCCAAATCAAAGAGAAACCGAAGCCTTAACTGGACACTATCCTGATTCACCCGAGGCAGTGGACCGAGCTGCACGCGTTCTTTTATCCAAAGGAATTAAAAATGTTATTATAAAAGCAGGGGCGAGCGGGGCATGGCTAATTACTCATGACTATACGTTGTATTGTCCTGCATTTCCCGTATCAGTAGTAGATACCACAGCCGCCGGTGATTCGTTTAATGCGGGATTCGCCTGGGCTTTAGGGGAACACAAGAGCCTACCAGAGGCGCTTCGTTATGCATGCGCGGTGGGATCTCTTTCTACCACATCAATGGGAGCTCAAAAGGCTATGCCAGATGCTAATAGCGTTGAAGCGTTGCTTCAAGCATGGCCCAAAATCGCTTCTCGTCAATTGTAAGGGCAACTTCTGCGTTAGGAGCCTTCTGAGATACTCCTGAAAGATCAACCACAGTTCTCCCTCGGGTTAAGGCTCCTGAACACTCGACACCGACAAAATACTTTTTTGTCTGACAGAGCGAAGGATCAGCGGCTAAAGCAACACATAAAGGATCATGCATGGCAGGAGATTCACCTATGTACTGCAAACAGGCCGCCATGTAGTGTTCCATACTTGCACTGAAAATAGAGGCAGCAGGACCTTTGATTTGAGATAATAAATCAAGACGTTCACGGGTTAGTACAAGAGATCTGGTTACATCAAGACCTACCATAACAGGCATTATGCCACTGTCGAATACAATCGAAGCGGCCTCGGGATCTGCATGAATATTGAACTCTGCTTGAGCAGTAACATTGCCCTGGGTCATAGAACCACCCATGATGAGTAATCGAGCGATTTTATGTGCAATACTTGGTTCAAGGCGTAAGGCCATGGCGATATTAGTTAATGGACCGGTAGCCACTAGAGTAAACTGCTTTGCAGGGTGTTCCATGATAGTGTTAACAAGAAAAACAACCGCATGTTCTTTTTCTTCCTTCTTGTTGCAAGGAGGGAAAACCGGACCGTCAAGACCTGATTCACCGTGAATTTTACTTGCGGTTACCAGAGGAGACAACAAAGGGCGACTCATACCTGCATAAACAGGTACATCAATAGAAAGAGCACTGCATACATGTAATGTGTTTAAAAGCGTTTTATCCAGAGTTTGATTTCCGGCTGTTACCGTGATAGCACAAAGATCAATTGCCGGATTATGAGCCGCCATCATAATGGCTACCGCATCATCATGACCGGTATCCACATCAAGAATAAGGCGGGGGATGCTCACTTCTTTTGAGCCTCGCTCTTCTTGTGGTCTTTTTCCATTTTCTCTTTCCAGATATCAGCTTTCTTCTTGGCTTCTTCTGCATCATCACGTTCATTGAGTATGATATGAATACGCCTAAGGGCAAGAAGATAATTGATGGCCAGGCGGAAATCGTCAATTCGACCTGTTGACAACTCATATTTCTCCCGATACCGATCGGCTGCCTGCTGTAAAAGTCGCTTAACCAGGCGCAAATGATATACAGTGTCATCGTATTCAGGAGAGCGGGGATCAAGACCATTTTTAGAGGCGGTTTTTATATCCAAAATGTTCTTCGCTACAGTCGCAAATCGTGCCTCCAGCTCAACGAAGGTCCAACGCCACTTAGTATTATCTCCATAGGCATCAACGACCATCCGGATTGCCAAGCCAAGTTTACGAATAAGGTAATACCGTTTTGCCTCTGGTAAATTTTTGATTTCATCAACCCGTTCTTCATAATCTGCATAGGGAACATCAATAAAATTTGATACGACCTCTTCAAGATAAATGACAGCCTTATACAAAGTTTTGCGGGCATCATTAAGAGCATCTTCGTTTTTTACGCTTAATAGTGAAAGAGACAGCCAATGTTTGGAAAGATACAGGGTGGTTAAAAAAAGCATCTCATCGGTAAGCATTAAACGCTTATACGATGCTCCGTTAGCGTCTTTTTCTATCATCATCAGCATGTTCTTTTCGCGGATAAGCAGGGCGTCGATTTGCTGTTGATACACGGCGATTTGCTCAGCGTATGTCTGCCGCGCTTCTTCAGTAACTTTTGCCATTATGTCTCCTATTGCGGAACATCTCTGGTATAGCGGTCCAACAGCTCACGTGAATGTTGTACAGATGCGGCACTAAAACCGTCTCCCGCAAGCATTCGGGCCACTTCTTCAATCCTTTGTTCCCCACTCACTGCAAAGGCCATGGTACGGGTACTGCCGGATGCCACTACCTTTTCGATCTTTATATGATTATCGGCACGAACAGCAATACTTGCGAGATGAGTTATACAAATAATTTGCTTTTTTTCTGATAATTGCTGCAAATGTGCACCAACTGATAGTGCAACCTCTCCACCGATTCCGGTGTCTATCTCGTCAAATATCAAGGTTGCTGTCTCGTCAGCCGAAGCTAAAACGGTCTTAAGCGCAAGCATAACACGCGAAATTTCACCACCTGATGCAATTTTAGCCAAGGGCTTCAACGGTTCTCCCTCGTTGGCGCTAATCATAAACTCAATCGTGTCAAAACCATATGGACCAGATTTTTGCATGGTATCGGTGCCTTCGCGCAGGGTAATGCCTACCCGAAATCGAGTTCCTGCCATGCCGAGAGATGAAAGAATTGTTTCTACCGAAGACTGGAGGGTACCAGAGGCCTGTTTGCGACGTGCAGACAGTTGAGAACCAAGCCTATACACCGTTTTTTCCAGTTCAGCAATCTCCTCATCCAAAGAAGACCGATTCTCTTCCCATCCGGATAACTGTTCCAGTTCACGTTTAGCATTCTCCGCATAGGCAAGAATATCGGACACTGACTGCCCATACTTCTTTTTTAACCTAAAAATAAAGGCAAGCCGCTGTTCAATTGTTTCAAGCCTGGCTGGGTCAAAACTCAGTGAATCGGAATAGCGCTTAAGAGCATCAGTAATGTCCTCGGTTTCATAAAAGGAGGTATCAAGGCGAGAAAGCAATGGAGATAAGGAGGTATCAATTGAAGTGGCACCTTCAAGATTCGAGCGAGCTTTTTTTAGTTTTGCAAGCGCACCATCAGTGGAAACAAGGGAATCCAACAGTTGTTCTATGGTCCCAAACAGTTTTTCGTGTTGCGACAGCCGTTGCTCTTCGGCAGAAAGACTTTCTTCCTCGTCAGCATATAAGGATGCCGATTCAATTTCCTGAACAGCAAACGTTAGTAATTCACTTTTTTCTGCTCGCTGTTTTTCGGATGTACTCATTTCATCACGGAGTCGTCGCTTATCGGCGAGCAAAGCATACATAGTAGTAAAATTCTCAACATCTCGGGTAAGGCCCGCGTAGGAATCCAGAAAACGACGATGTTCATCAACTTTGAGCAATGACTGATGATCGTGCTGTCCATGAATATCAACAATATGCGAGGTAAATTCAGCTAATTCCCCCCGTGTAACCGGACAATCTTGAATCCATGAACCGCTTTTACCATTTGTTTTTAATGTACGTCGCAGTAATATACGATCGTTTTCGCCAGAAATCCCCCTGGATTCGAGCCAGGCACGAGCAGCCTGACATTCTTGGGGAAGAAACACGGTCCCGCTAACTCTAGCCTCTTCAGCTCCAGTTCTTATCATATCCGGGGAAGAGCGCCCACCAAGAAGAAAGGTCAAAGATCCTATGAGTATAGACTTGCCTGCTCCCGTTTCTCCGGACAAGATAGTAAAACCCGGTGAAAACTCAAGGGAAACAGAGTCTATGAGTGCGAAATCTTTGACAGATAAATCCTCAAGCATGTGGTTCCCCCTGTCCGGAGAAACCGTTCGCAGAAACAGGAGAGCCAGACCAGTTTAACTTTGATCTGAGGGCAGTATAAAAAACATCCGGATCACAGCCGATGAGACGAATTCTATTACTTGCCTCACGAACCTCCACGAAGTCCCCTACTTCAAGCGGAAAGACTTCTTGGCCGTCAAGAGTTAACACCGGCGCCTTTTTTCTGACGGGCATAACGGTAATCGTTAAAATTCCAGTTGAAGGAAGGACAATCGGTCGATTTGATAAAGAAAAAGGACAAATTGGCGCAAAAACAAAGGCTGATACATCAGGAGCAACAATAGGACCTCCCGCAGCAGCTGCGTAAGCAGTTGAACCGGTAGGAGTTGCAACAATCACTCCATCTGCCTTGTATTCACCAAAAGACTGTCCATTAAAGGTAATCGCCAAGTTAACAATGCTGGCAATTCCATTCACTGATATCACGGCGTCATTAAGGGCATCAGAGGTGTAGATGGTACGTCCGTCCCTGAGAACTCTAACAGATAAAAGCATCCGTTCCATGGCGTGTTTTTTTCCATCCAGATACTCTGTCAGGGGTTCCCTCCAAAATCCGGGTTGTATACCGGCAATAAACCCGAATTCCCCCAGATTAACCGGAAATACCGGGATATTTCGTGATGCACAATGACGGGCTGCATACAAGACAGTACCATCTCCCCCGAGCGTTATAGCAAAATCACAGGAATCAAAAGGGTTGTCAGAGCTCAAACCGTCATAGGTATATATATCGCACGAAACACCTCGTGCCAGCAATTCTGCTCGAATCTCTGCGGCAATTCCTTTCGCTTCTTTCTTCCAGGTGTTAACTACTGCCAGGGCCTTTCGTACCTTGTGCATATATCCTCCGGTATACCCTTTATGGAAGGGTTGCAAGCACCTTTGCTATCTTGGCTGCATTAGCGGTTCCCAAACGGGGATACAGGGGAAAGAGCACACAACGCATGGAAAGGGATAGAGCATTGATACAACCTTCCAAGGTTTCTCCTAATAGGGTCGCAATTGTGCACGCATAGGTTTCTTCGATTTCGATGTCCTTTCTATGTACATATTGGCGAACTTCTTTTAAACCACTTGAAAGAATAACCGGGAAAGAATACACCGCAGAGATGCCATCACCTTGCTGAATAAAGGTTTTATGGCGGCCTTGCATCAAGGAGCTGGTATATAAAGCAGACATTTCCCGTCGAATTTCCGCATTTTTTGGAAATTCTTTAAGCTGTATATACGCCAAAGCTGAATTGATATCTGGCAAGATATCAGTAAGCGGGGCTTCATCCGACAGTCGCTTTTGGACAGTAGCTTCCCGTTTGCCAGCGGATAATAAGAGAGCACCACCACCAGCGGTCAAAAGGTCGCATTCTTCTAAACCAACAATTGAAAACACACCAAATGATCCGGCTGTTTTTTCATCAAGGGTCGCACCAATGCTCTGCGATATATCTTCAATAACTGGAAGGTTAAGCGCAAGGATCGCGTTCATATCGGGAAGGAATCCGAGCGTTTCGTGTAAAAGAATAAGCCGCCCCCCCTTCGCAATTGCCGATTCGATTCCTTCTACGGTTAACAAACCGGTATCTGGACTTACATCGGTAACTAAGGGGGTATATCCTAATGAAACGACTTGTTGATAATGCCAGGCTGGGGCAAGGGCGGAAAGAATTATCCCGGATTGCGGAGGTAAATCAAGCGCTTTAATTGCATATTGTAAGGCTATGGCGCCACTGCGGAAAGCGGTTGCTCCTTCCACACCAAAGAACTCCCGGGCAAGAGAAACCAATTTTTGATTCATTTCGCCGGGTCCAATTTTTTCCGCCACCATACAGGTCAGGACTGCGTCCATCTCTTTCCGGCGGATTGTTGAGCTGTGAACTGGTAATTTCATGTACTTCCTGCTATAGGCTGGCGAGTTTTTGTAGTTCTTTTGGATCAAAGAGCCGGCGAATATCCAGAACTATCAGATATCCCGCTTCCTGACGGACTACGCCGTGAATATATTCTGCCCCGATACCACTAATCATCTGAGGCGGGGGCTGTATATCGGTTTGTTGAATCATTACAACCCGGGCAATACGATCGATAACGATTCCAAGCTTATTACCCTCAATATTTAGAATAATAAAGCCTCCCAAGTATTCATCACCCTCATCAACATGGGCTTTTTTAAGATGAAAGCGCTTATGAAGGTTAATAATGGGTATTATCTCACTTCTCAGATTGAAAATACCTTCAACATAATAAGGGGCGTTCGGTATAGTCCGAATGTCCTGAACACGGACAATTTCTTTAACATCCATGATATCCACACCATAGAGTTCTTCCCCGAGCTGAAAGGTGACAAGCTGGAACTGTGCATCAACGACGGCCATATTAACCTCCAACCATTTACCCTAGAAAGGATACTATGGATTACACATTTCTTCAAGGCGGTTTTTCCCGGATTTGCGTTTACCATTGCAGTGCATTACAGTTTGCCCTGAGAAAAGACGAGTTTCGTCTGTATATCCGTAGCATTAAGAGGTACCCTATGGTTACAAAATCAATAAGATTTCAGTTTCTTATTTGTATGTCTTCCATTGTGTACGTCCTTTTATCCTTATTGACCATTTTTCAATATAGACTTAAAGGAACTTTTCTGGGTAATGAGCTCCGTGTCTATGCACTGGGAGCGGGTATGTTCTTTTTATTGATAAATACCATGGCATTACTGCTTTCCAGAGCTTTCGCCCTCAATTATGCTGCACTTCAATCAAATATGAAGGTCTATACCAAAGCACTAAAGGATCTTGCTATTCTTCCCCTAAAGGCGGCTGCTTCATTTTTGATCGCCTCGGTGTTCTATTCACTATACGTGTTAGCAAGCGGGTCGCAGCTACGAATGTTCCCTCAGGGGAGAGGTATGGTATTTCTCTATCATTTCTCACTTGCCCTTCTTACTGCCTCATTCGTATTTATATTAGCCGATCAACTCATTTCCTTATTTCTTAAGGATTGTCATTTGGTATCATATCCAAACACCTATGCCTATCCCAGAAAACAGGTAAAAGATTTTTCCGTATTCCTGATAATGAGCGGTAATTCGTTTATTTTTTCCGTATCCTGTATGGCTATGGTCATGACAATAATGGATCCAGGACACGCAAGTTTTAACCCCTTTACACGATTGTTCTTTGTTTTTTATTCAATAGCGTTTCTTTTTATTATCTTGATTTTAGCCTATCTGAACTCACGAGCCAATGGATTACCCATTCGTTCCATTGTTTCTGAAATGCGCCAATTAACCTCTGCTGACAAGGATCTACAGCGCAGAATTGAAATTTCTTCGGTTGATGAAATTGGTTTGATTGCCGGTTTAATAAATGAATTTACCAACTCTCTTGCAACCAATGTTATAGATATTAAAAAAAGTGAAGAAGTACTTGCATCGTTAGGTAAAGAAATGCAAAAAAGCGCGGAAAACTCGGCGACCGCCGTTGAGGATATTGTTAAAACGATCAGTGTGGTAAGTGAAAAAATTACCATCCAATCGTCAAGTGTTGTTGAATCTTCCTCAGCTGTAGAAGAAATTGCCAAAAACATCGAATCGCTTGATGGACTTGTTGGAGACCAGGTAGCAAGCGTTACCGAGGCATCCTCTTCAATAGAGGAAATGGTTGGCAATATCGGTTCAATTACTGCCTCAACTGATAAAATTGCCGAACGTTTTAATTCACTGCAAACAGCTACAGAAGATGGTAAGGTTGCTCAAAGCAATTCAGATAATCGCATCACCCTTATTTCCGAACGATCCAAAGCCCTTATGGAGGCAAACAAGGTAATATCGAATATTGCAGCACAAACAAATTTACTGGCCATGAACGCTGCTATCGAAGCAGCTCATGCAGGAGATGCGGGGAAAGGATTCTCGGTTGTAGCCGATGAAATACGCTCTCTTGCGGAGACATCGGCAAGTCAATCGAAAACAATCCAAAAAGAAATCAAGGCGGTTCAAGATGCGATTCAAGATGTTGTTGACGCATCCAAAACATCTGTTCAAACCTTTGACAAAGTTGCTCATTTGGTTAGCGAGATTGAGTCCCTTGTAAAAGAAGTTCACATGGCCATGTTGGAACAAAAAGAAGGTTCCTTGCAAGTACTTGAGGCACTAGGATCAATGAATAGCATTACCAGTCAAGTTAGAGATGGTTCAAAAGAAATGAGAACAGGAAATGCTACTATACTGGAAGAAATTGGTCATTTGCAGGAATCGACCATGGAAATGAAAGACGGGATGAATCAAATGAATCAACATGCTTCGGGTATTACCGACTACGCCCAAAAAGTTGCCAGCCTTGCCCGAGGAACAATGGAAAACATCGCTATAGTTGATTCTGTAATTGCAGGATTCAAAACATAAACAGGCAACCCCGAGAAACCGCATTCGCGGTTTCTCTTGAAGAAGAATGCCTTATCACGATAAACAGCTCCCGAGAAATCAGCACAGGCATTCTTCTCATAGCTATCTTTAGACCTTCTTATATTTAAATACCCCGCTTATGGCGGGGTATTTAAATAAAAAAAGCCTGGCAGCTACCTACTTTCCCACTCAAGAGCAGTATCATCGGCGTTAGAGAGCTTGACTTCCGTGTTCGGGATGGGAA
>JAFGIM010000064.1 GCA_016929605.1 Spirochaetales bacterium
ACATTGTGTTTCATTATCGTTTTCCCCCCTGACTGTTCCGTTCCATAATTGAAATAGAATCGCTCGCTATCTGTCTCGCCGGCACCCTGACCGCTGCATACGGGTCAAAGTCCTTGACGGTTTTATCAGTATATTCAATGGTTTTCTCATCCAGGATTGCCGAATCTTGCACCTGTACCACTCTCCAGGAAAGCTTTTGTAATTCGGCATAGATCATTCCGGTCTCGTCATTTTTTCGCTCGCCTGGCCCATAAGATAACAGGACAAGCACTAGATAATCTGCCATGCCAAAGGCTGCTTCCTTAATCCCAAAGTTCTTTTGCGAAAAGAGAGAACCCTTAAACGAGATATCCGAATTGGAAACGATATGTCCAAGATCAAAGAATTGACCGAGAAGTTCGTCTTCTACAGTTCGGCTCATCTCCAGTGCAACTTCCGGTGCCTTTTCGTTTTGAACAACGCTCACCGTAACTGTTGCGCCAAGGGCACAGATAACCGGAATACAACACATCGCCACCACAAGGGAAACAATTCGACTGTGCATGGGACCCTCCCTATTCCTCTTGATTATCGGACAAAAAAAGAAGGTCAATGAGTTTTTTACACGCGAAAAACCTCTCTATTCTCTTTTTTTGACCTTTATGATATCGTAGTATTCATGAATTATTTTGCCCTGCAGGTAAAAACCCGTGCCGAGGATATCTTTATCAAACGCGCGCTGGCAACCCTGAGCGAAGGAGACTATGGCGGCATCAGACTTATTTTTCCGCGCCGCAAGCTCCCCATTCGCAGAAAAGGGGTAATCAGGCAGGAATTGGCTCCTGTTTTTCCCGGATATATTTTTCTTGAGGCGGAAACCTTCCAACCCGGGTTATACTGGCACTTACGAACGACAAATGGCTTTTATCGGTTCTTGCCCGAAAACGCGGAACCTAAACCGCTTGAAGGAAAAGACCTTTCAACGTTAAAGCATTTTGTATCCTTTGGAGAGGTAGCCGGATCCTCTATTGTAAGATTCGACGAGAACGACCGTATACAGGTTCAAGAAGGACCCCTAAAAGGTCTTGAAGGACAGATAGTAAAGGTCGATAAACGAAAGGGACGAGCAAAGATAAAGCTTGATCTCTACGACGAGACCTTCCTCGTCGATTTAGCCTTTGAGGTTTTAACCCATTGATAAACCAGGCGGACAGCGCAGATACGCGCGTATATATCATCGGAGCAGGACTTGCCGGCATTATGCTTGCCCGGGAAATGGCATCGCGCGAGATATTTGGTAAGGTTATCGCCTTTCTGGACGATGATCGGGCCAAGATTGGTACATCCATAGACGGAATTCCGGTTATTGGACCAATACGGGAAACAGCGAAATTAATCCGTATAGGAGTAAGGGACGAAGCTCTTATCGCAATTCCCACCGCAAGCCCCGAAACCCTTAGAGAGATATATAGTGTTCTTAAGAGCGCCGGTTTTATTCGTATTCGATTACTCCCCGGCATCGCTCAAATTATCGAAGGCACCGCCCACCTGATTCAAACCCGCGAGATAGACCCGCAAGATTTACTTGGCAGGCCTCCGGTCGCTATCAATCTGAAAAAAAGTCTTTCGTATCTGCGAGGGAAACGGGTATTGATAACCGGCGCCGGGGGATCAATCGGCAGCGAATTAGCCCGACAGCTCCTCTCGGGAGGAGCGGAACGCATATACCTTTTTGGACACGGTGAAAACTCAATTTATCAAATTAACCACCAACTCAGACTTTTACAGGAAGAAGGTGTTGGCGAAAAGGCGACAATCGTACCGGTAATCGGGGATATGAAAGATGGCCCCTACATGCGCTACATTCTTAGCCAGCTTCGTGCCGATGTTATCTTCCATACCGCCGCGTATAAACATGTGCCGCTTATGGAACAAAACCCGGTTGCCGTGGTGGAAAACAATGTGTTTGGAACCGCGAACTTGCTTGAAGCATCCCTTGAATCGAACGTAAAACGATTTGTTCTTATATCTACAGACAAAGCAGTTGATCCTGTTTCGGTGTATGGCGCATCCAAGATGCTCTGCGAACAGCTCACCCTCTCCTACGCGCGTAAGGCAAGGGATTGCGGTTCCGACTCCGCCTATATGTTTGTGCGTTTTGGTAATGTCCTTGGTTCGCGCGGCTCTATCTTGCCTCTTTTTACCGATCAAATACGCAAAGGCGGACCGGTCACGGTAACCGACCCCGCAATGGTCCGTTATTTTATGACCATCCCCGAAGCTTGTTCTCTGGTTTTAAAAACCGGCGGAGTCGGCATCAATGGGGAGTCCTATCTTCTTGATATGGGAGATCCGGTGCGTATCTATGATGTGGCTGAACAACTGATACGATTTATGGGATATGAACCGGGAAGGGATATTCCCATAGAAATTATTGGAAAGCGCCACGGGGAGCGTCTTGACGAGCCGCTGTGGAGCGCTGAGGAAGAGCCGGTAAAAACAGACTTTCCCCGAATCCTCCGTCTTGAAAAAAAGAAATCTCTTGATGATGAGGCTCTTAGCCAACTATTAGAAAACCTGCGGCCCTGTTGCATGCACACAGAATCCAAAACCACTTTATTCCGCGACCGCAGCGCGCTCATCGGGGCCCTGGCACAGGCAATACCGACACTGGAGGCAGGTCATGAGTAAGGCCGACAGCATCCCTTTTTTTAAGCCTTCTTTTACGAGCGAGGAAGAAGAAGCAGTACTTCGCGTATTGCGCTCCGGATGGCTTACCACAGGGCCTGAAACCCTTGCCCTGGAAAAAGAATTTGCAGCCTATGTACAAAGCCCCTATGCACTAGCAGTTAATAGCGCCACCAGTGGACTTCTTTTAGCCCAACAAGCCTTTGGCGTTGGACCGGGGGACAAGGTGCTTACCACACCCTATACCTTTATTTCTACCGCAACGAGCGCCGTGCATCTGGGTGCAGAGGTAGTCTACGCAGATATAGAAGCGGATGGTTTTAACATTGATCCCCAGGCGATAGAACGCGCACTGACACAAAACACAGCAATCAAGGCCATTATCCCGGTTCACATCGCCGGTCTTCCCTGCCGCATGAGCGAGATTATGGACATTGCCCGCCATTACAAGGTTCGGGTAATAGAGGATGCGGCCCATTCATTCCCCTCAAAAACAAAGGAAGGCTGGGCTGGAAATCTGGCCGACGCAGGAGTCTTTTCGTTTTACGCAACTAAAACGATTACCTGTGGAGAAGGCGGAATGATTTGCCTTAACGATCAACAAGCGAGCGAACGAATCAAGCGACTGAGGTCACATGGTATAGACCGCACAATATGGGATCGCTATACATCAAATAAAGCATCCTGGCTCTACGACGTAACCGAAGCAGGATGGAAATGCAATCTTCCCGATATCCTTTCTGCCATCGCACGGGTACAGCTAACCAGAGCCGAGGAGTTTCGCGCTAAAAGAGCCGCCATTTGCGCGCAATACACCAAGGCTTTTACCGAAAATCCAATTACACGGGAATTGATAGAACCGCCTCCAGAGGGAGAAGGTCATGCCTGGCACCTGTATCTGATTACGCTACAGAGCGATAGAATAAAGGGAACGCGGGACGACTTTGGCCGAATGCTTCAGGAAAAGGGCATCAGTATATCCATGCACTTTATACCCCACTTTTCTTTTGACTGGTGTAAAAAACGATATAATCTTAACCCGAACGATTTTCCCAATGCAAAGCGAAGGGGAAACAATACCTTAACCCTTCCCCTGTGGCCTGAGATGAGAGAGGACGATGTTAATCGAGTTATCGAAGCAGTTATCTCCACATCCAAAGCCATGATACGGAGCCGCCCATGACAGATCGAAGGGGAGCGCAACCTTTTTTTAGCGACCTTGAAGCAGCTGGTCAAAACTATGGGGTTCTGGTCCGCTCCTCGATTCAAAGAGGCCGACTTGTTGACATTCGGGCGCCCAAGATGCCCGATGGGTACCATTTGTATACTGCAACGGACATACCCGGAGAAAATCGCCTTACTGTAATGGGCACCACCATACCGATCTTTACCCCCTATGAAATTAATTATTATGGTGAGCCTTTGGGAATCCTTGTCGGACCAGATCTTCAAACCGTACATGAACTAGTTGCCGAAGTGCTCATAGAAACAGAAAGCCTTGAAAGCCTTCCCTTTAGCGAAAAATTCAACGCATCCCAAGTAGTAGCCAAGCGAGTGTTGTTTTCCGGAGACATAGATGTAGCCTTTACCAAGGCGGAGCGAGTTGTAGAGACAACAAGCGCAACCTGTCCGCAAGATCACTACTACGCCGAACCCCTTGGAGTACTTGTTGACTTCTCTGAAGGACGCTTAGTCATCTCGTGCCCAAGCCAATGGCCATTTCATGTACGTACCACGGTGTCCTCTACATTGGACTTGGATCCAGCCGAGATTGTGGTTAAGCCGACAGCCATTGGCGAAAGCCTGGACGGTAAAATTTGGTATCCATCCCTTCTTGCCGC
>JAFGIM010000065.1 GCA_016929605.1 Spirochaetales bacterium
AACGGCCGTGCCGGTTCAATCCCGGTCCCCGGCAAATAAAAAACGCGCCTTTCGGCGCGTTTTTTTTTCATTCATACAGACTTACCTTATTTCTGAACAAGGTTTCCTTTAACCTTCAGCATCCCGCCCTTGTAGGTAAAGGACAATTTGCCTTCATAATACCTGCTAGCATCAGCTGCCTTGGTATCGGGAACAAGAGTAATCTTGGACCAATCAAGGTCAGCCATCTTAGTACCGTCTGTTCCGTCTTTAACAAACTCAGCCTTAAGAACGAATTTGCCACCAACATTATCAGCCAAACCGGAAGCCATCTTTGCTCCAGTGAGCAAGTCAAAAGATCCCTTTTTGTCTGTAGTTAATTCATAGGCGGTACCACGGTGTACGTAGCGCACGGTAAGCATTTTACCTTCTTGTGTTACATTTACGTTATCGAATACCGTGGTCTGAAAGTCTGCGGTCGGGTACAAGAGTAATCCGCGAAGCCCAATGGGCATAGTGGGCTTTTTGGTAGTTGGAGTATCAAAACGTACTGCGTCAAATTCCTTGACACTTCCGGCGACGCTCGCTCCAGAGTTCGCATCAAAGGAATCTTTAACAACCTTCTTTCCAATCGACCAATTGAAATAACTGGAAGAATCTGCCTTGGTAATATTCATGGCAGCATCAATTTTGACATTTTGTGCGAACAATGCTGGACTTGCCACAACAAACAGGAATACAAAGAGAATCATTATCCCTTTAACGAATTTCATAAAGCCTCCTAATATAAGTCATATAAACCTATGTATTAAATATAGGGAGGTATGATTGACAAGTCAAACGAGAATCTTGCTTTTTACGTGTTATTAACCAAAGAGAACTGTTTGTTCTTCCTGGTATGTTGCCTTATCTTCCGCTTCTCGCATGCATCGCTCCTCGCGGGAAATTTGACGGGTAAAGAAAAAGGCCCCGGAAACAACAAAAACAGGCCCTACGATCGAAAAAATAAAGACAAGGGAATTAAGGCCCTTTTCCAACATGTTTCCAAAAAAATAGCCGGCACACAGCCAAAAAACGGTCGCGATTATGGAAGCAAGCCCATCATATAAGGCAAATCGTCTAAATTTCATTTTCAAAAATCCGGCAGCAATCATAACCGGAGCGCGGATGCCAACAAAAAATCGGCAAAAAAAGGTTATTCGCGGGCCATGACGCCTAAAACAGCGTTCGCTGGCCAATATCTTTCCCGGCTTGAATAGCCTTCTAAAAAGGCGGGAAGAAAGGAGTTTTAAACCAAACTTTCGGGCGACAAAAAAATACACTAGATCTGACCCGTAAATGCCGGGAATACTCGCGGCAAAAACCAACGGAAAGGGAAAATCGCGGGCATGCGAAAGAATTCCCACTAAGACCAGGGCTATCTCTTCGGTTATTGGAAGAGAAAAACTGTAAATAAGCAGAAAAATAAAAATCCCGCCAAAGAGATACTCGGAAGGCATATTTTGCAAGAAAAGCGGTAAATCCATACCCTTTCTCCTATTTCACACGTAGAGATTCAACAGCGATCACCTCTGGTGAGGGTTGATTATTAAAAAGGGGGATACCAAGACAGTCATAGACCCGTCTTACTGTCCGGAAAAATTGAACGATTAAGGCTTGAATTATGTCTACTAACATAACGACCATCGGCAACAGAAGCACTAAAGCCGGTACTTCCAAGGTAGACCTGAACAGAATCGTAACGGCAAGAACAAAAAGCGAGCAGAGCGCCAAATCCGGATACAAAAGCGGATTTTTTAGCCCGGTAAGTCGGGCGCGGAGTAAATCGCCAACATGGCGCGAACCAGAAAATCCGATAACAAATAGACCAGTTACCAAAGAAACTTGACGGCCAAAGATGGGGACGGCGGTATAGATCCAAAACACTACGGGAGAGAGCATAGCCATCTGAACAAGAAGATTAATAACCCCCATGCCACGATAGGTAATCAGTATTCGGATAATAACTGCAGAACAGCTTACCGCATAGATCGCAATAAGTAAAAATATCGGGGGGAACCCCAAAACAGGATGGCTGGTAGCCCAGAATTCGTAGCCGGTTACCGCGACAGTACCAAGGAAACCCCATACCACAAAGATTCCTTCATCGGTGGAAACGGGACCAAAATACATCACATTGGTCTTCATTACCTCTCTAAGAGTTAACCAGTCAGCCAGGCTGGCTAACAGCACCAACGCGATGGCCCAAGATAGCGGAATGACCGAAAAGGCGGCCATAATACTGAGCGGGAAGAAAAACACGTTAAAAGAATCAAACCAGTGATCGATAAACTCTCCCAGAGGACCGGTACATCCGATTCTTCTTGCTTGCCTGCCATCAAGATTATCAACAGTGTGGTAAAAAAAGACCGAAAAGGAGGCGATGGCAAAAAGATGGCGATGGTGAGAGCCGTGGCTGCTACCCATACTCACCATGATTATCAGGGATATCCAGGAACCGATATTACCGATCATGCTGAGTAAATTGGGAGACATCGTAGGAGGAACAAACCGAAAGGCGTAATTGAGCCAATATTTGTTAACTTTGTCAAACAGCGAATGGCTGATAGACCGGTAAGAATAGGTATATATTCGATTTGGATCTGAATAGCGTTCCATGTAGTAGTCTCTCTTGCGTCCAGTAATGGGGTAGCCCCTGTGATACAGACGCTGAAAACCAGTGTACCCCGGAAGAATGGGAAAATCAAGAGCGATACAGGACCACAGAGGGCAATAAGTTACTTCGTGTACACCTCGTTAAGCCACTGAATAAACAAAGCATGATTCTTGCTGGACAGCTGTGAATATTGGCTCATAAAGGTCTTTTCATCCTTTTCACGATCTTCTTCCGTATACTTTTCCATCTTATATAAGGTTGTAGATTCACTATGTACCCGTTTTTCGTAGAGAACGCTGTTTCCGGTGGAGGGTCGAATGATAATATAGCGGGTATCGAGGCATACTGCGCTTGAATTAGAGGCTTTGTTATATCCCACAAAGGGCTCTTCAACCACAATAAGTCCAAGATCTGCCTCAACCGCGGTCAATGCTTCCTTGTACTTATTAACAAGGACACCTGCCGCTCTCCCCCGCTCTCCGTCCTTTTTTGGAGGGTATTTATATGTAAGCACATACCCTTGTGCGGCGTTTATATTGGTGACATCGGCGGTAACGTCGCCTTTGATCTTTGTGTACGCCTCGTTTGTGGTAAGGTCAGCCTTACTCACCAGGGTGTAGGGGCCTTTTTGAAGCTGTTCCAGAAAGTTCTTGTCGTGTTCATTGACCACAGTCCCGACAGGATAGCGAGGTTCTTCTTCGATGGAAGGAGATAGCTTTTCTTTTTTCGGGTGTCCCGCTATCCGGGAGGAATACGCCTCGTGCTGGATGTATCTCGTTGTGTTATAGCCAAGAACCACTATTGTTTTACTCGCGGTAAGGCCCGAGGTAACGGTATCGGGTAGAGCTTTCTTTTTTTTCTCCGCAAAGACAGCTCCCGTACATATGCTCAAAAAAAGAAAAAAAGTAATCCCCTGTATCAGTCGCTTGTTCACGTAAGACTCCTTTATGTACGCATTGTCTTTAATATACACAAAAAAGCCAAGGTGCATTATACTAGGACTATGGATGCAGCCTTAACTCTTTCATCCTTATCTCAACTTGAGTTACGTCATACGGTATGTGTGCGAACTCAAAGAATGGCTCTTGATGCCACAAAGGCTAGTGGAGAGCTTGTGCTCAAGATGATGGATGATGTAGATACTATCACTGATGAGGCACTTGGCAAGCAGATCAATGTGCAGGTGTGAGTCACTTTCAACATCACTGTCCTGTTTCACCTAAAAATCTTATTCGAGTAAATAAGCGGTCTAGTCGATCTTTTTGCAGAACATGTCGATACACCCCGCCATCGAGCCGATCTCCCAAAAGTTCTTCATTTCTTGCATAGAGTCTGCTTTCTTCTCTCGCCGTCCAATACACCAAAGATATCTCTCCCTGATATATCTCCAGAGCGGTTGATCCATGCTTTCCCGTTGCACAACCCGAATTAAAAATACAGGGGATAAGGAAGGGGTCCCCCCCATATAAGCTCTGTGTTTTCCGTGTCTTTTCTTTTTCAGAGGCAAGGCGGCGCAATTCATCCCGATACCTCTTGATATTCTCCTCGATTCCTTCCTTTTGGGATTCATCGGCGTCGCAATACCGGGACAGTAAGCCTTCAAGAGCCATTCTGATGGTGTCGTATTTTGATAAGGATTCAAACAAGGGCCGATGGGTGTGTCCGGTTATTACCGGGACACCTAAATGCCGTGCAGCGCGGTAAATGCGTTTCTCGGTACGAAAGCGACGGCGCGAGTCATGGGCAACCCGAATATTGCGGATATGCAAAGGCCGCAAGAAATAGCGAACCAAAAAGCCCGAAATAGAATTAAATTTGACATAGAGGGTAGAACCCTGATGGCCGTGAAACACAAAGAGCCTGTTTTCCCCAATACGAAAAACAAGACCCTCCAGAAGTGGCCATGGATAGCCCTTCTCCATCAATAACTCATAATCATGATTTCCCACAATCTTGCGTAGCCTTCCAAGTTGATGAAAGGAATCAAACAGAGAAAGCAGTTTCGGCCATGCCTTTTGTATGGAAACGAGGGGAAATTTATTGGTATCTTCTATATCGCCATTAAGTACCAAGCAGTAACCACGGGGTAAATACCACTGTTCAAGGGCTGTTTCGAGCAATCTCCTGTTTTTTTCAAGATCGTCCCCGGCACTGCCATTACCCATGTGTAAGTCGCTAAAAAAAACATAGGGAATCGAGCTGTCCAGGGTTTCCTCGGGGCAATCTTGAATAAACTGCTTAAAGGATTCAAGGAAGATATCGTATTTCATCGGCTAACGCTGTACCCTTCCGGAGCTATCTCCTGCGAGTAATGCTTCGATTTCTTTTCGGGTAGACAGGTTAAAATCGCCACTGATGGTATGTTTAAGGCAGGAAGCTGCAGTCGCAAACTCAAGGGCATAGGGCGCGTCTGCAGGTTTTTCGGCCAGGGAGGCGATCAAGCCGGCAGAAAAGGCATCCCCTGCCCCTACACGATCGACTATATCGGTAATATCGTATCGACGGGACTGATAGACCCCCTGAGGAGAGCGTAAAAGGGCCATCCAACCATTCACATCGGCAGACACCGACTGACGCAGGGTAATTGCGATATACGAAAGATTCGGATAGCGGTTTTGAACGGTTTCCATCAATGCCCGGTATCCGTCAAGATCATCCATTGAAGCCGCTACAGGCTCCTTAATCCCCAAAGATTTTTGTATGTCTTCCTCGTTCGCAATCAGGACGTCACAGAGAGACACCAGAGGCCCCATAACAGAAGGAGCGGTTTTTCCGTATCCCCACAGTTTTTTACGGTAATTAAGATCCAGGGATACCGTACATCCAGCCTTTTTTGCCGCTACTATCGCAGTATGACTTAACAAGGCAGCCTCAGCAGAGATCGCCGGGGTAATGCCGGTACAGTGAAACCAGCGAGCGTCCGAGAACACCCGCGTCCAGTCAAAGGCTTGGCTCGAGATAAGGGAGATAGCGCTACCTTCACGATCATAGATAACCGATGATGGTCGCTGGCATGAACCCGCTTCCAAAAAATACACACCCATACGACCGGAAGCCCTGATAACACGAGAGGTATCAACACCATAGCGCGACAGCTGCTGCAGGGCGGCGTCCCCGATAGGCCCTTCCGGAAGGGCGGTTACATACGAGCTTCGCAAGCCAAGACAGGCAAGAGAAACCGCGACATTTGCTTCGCCGCCACCAAAGGTAGCTTCCAGTAGGGGAGACTGAAACAACCGTTCATAAGAAGGTGACTTAAGCCTGAGCATAATTTCACCCAGGGTAACAATGGTGTTCAT
This sequence comes from Spirochaetales bacterium, assembly GCA_016929605.1. Classification (GTDB taxonomy): domain Bacteria; phylum Spirochaetota; class Spirochaetia; order Treponematales; family Treponemataceae; genus Teretinema. The sequence continues at coordinate 5,935 of JAFGIM010000065.1, forward strand.
AGGGGCAAGTCTATCCGATGGTACTGGTGCAGTCAAGAAAAAGGAGCGAATAAACGCATCCAGAATTATGCTGTCAAACGAGAGATCATACGATATACTGTTCAAAAGTTGACCAAGGAGCCATCATGGAAAGCATCCTTTCTGAAATTGAAACTGTTGGAATTGTTCCGGTAATCAAAATAGATGATCCGCTAAAGGCCGTACCCCTAGCCCGCGCTCTTTTTCAGGGAGGCATGACCTGCGTCGAAATTACCTTCAGAACAACTGCAGCCGCCGAGGCTATTAAACGAATCAGCCAAGCTGTTCCGGAAATTGCAGTTGGTGCGGGGACTGTCCTTAGTGTAGAGAATGCTCAAAGTGCCCTTGAAGCCGGGGCACGCTTTGCAGTCGCCCCCGGCTGTAATCCCCGGGTAGTGAGCTGGTGCCAGGAACATGGACTTCCTTTTATTCCCGGCGTAAATACCCCCACAGCCATTGAATTGGCCCTGGAAAAGGGCATAACCCATTTTAAGTTTTTTCCCGCCGAAGCCTCTGGTGGAGTGGCAATGCTCCAAGCCCTGTCCGGCCCCTTCCCGGGGGTTCGGTTTATGCCAACCGGTGGCATCAGCTTGGAGAACATCCCATCGTACGCCAAGTGTTCCAATGTTTTTGCCCTGGGTGGCAGCTGGATGGTAAATCAGGACCTTATTGACAAGGAAGATTGGGATGAAATCAGGCGCCGCTCCCTTCAGGCGGTAACCGCCATGCAGGGTTTTTCGTTGGCCCATCTGGGAATCAATTGTAAAGATACCGATGAGGCAAAGGAGACCTCGGCTTTTTTCTCCCTGTTAGGCTTTGTGCCAAAGGATGGAGAGAAATCTATTTTTAACGGTACCGCGATTGAAGTGATGAAATCTCCTTTTTTGGGATCCATGGGTCATATCGCCCTTTCCTGCTGGAATGTCGAGCGTTCCCTTGCCTGGCTTAAAAGGCATGGGTTTTCGGCTCTTATGGAAACAGCCCGATACGACAAGGGCCAACTTTCGGTGGTGTATCTTGATCGCGAGATTGGCGGATTCGCCTGCCATCTGGTTCGCTCACGATAAGCTTGTATGGCTTTTTTACTAGCCATGACGCTTCCAATTCAGGTATACTGACAAAATATGGATATTGACCAGTTTTTAAACGAAACACACAGCAGTATTGATCATCTCCAAGTGCCGGATATTGGCTCAACAGACATTGTTGTACTCAATGCCCAGGAACGTGCTTTGGTCAATCGTGTTTTTGAAAATCTGCGCGTATATTCTCCGGAAACCATGGTAGGAGTAGCCACCAGGGTAATGGATCTGGAGCGGCTTTCGGTATCCATATCCCGCTATCCCTCTATGCACGAAAGTGGCGCCTTGGCCGGTCAACTTAGATCCTCTGAAACCCTTATAGAAACCCTCTGCGCCTATAGCGACGGCGAGCGACTGTTAACCCTGCCCACAAAGGCAATCCTTGGACAAGGCTTTCTGGTTGCCAAATTCCACGCCTTTGCGGCAATTACCAAAGTAGCCCTTAATTCCTTTTTTTCAGATCAGGATATCCAGGAACTGAGACAGGCTACCCTTAACATTATGTTCACCCTGATGGCGGAAGACGTGTATATGTCTCTTCTGGACGATCCCAACCTGCGCCCCGGTGTTCGCCGAGATGTGGCCGAATCCCTGGCTGAACTGTGGGAACATCGACTCGATCCCAATGTTTCGAGCCTGGCCCCGGTTCTGGATGCGGTATGGACAGTTCGAGACCAGATAGCGCCAAACTTTGGAACCATGATCGGTACGAGCGAGTTATTGCTCCTGTCCATTGCCCTTGATGACACCTGGCAACGCTTTATTTCCAGTCGTTTGGGAGATTCAGATATCGCCTCTTCCATGGAAGAATTTCTTTTTGGTCTTTCATACGAAGACATCTCGCTCATTCGAAAAGAACTAAAAACCCGTGGATTGAGCGCTATCGGACGCGAAGAGGTTCCGGGCATTATCGGGCACAAGGCTGCCCTTTCCAACGAGGATCCACGCATTTTTTATCGGGCATATACACAGAGGCGAAACAACGCCGATGCACGTAAACGACTCCAGGCGGCCGGACCAAAAAAAACAATAGAAGACCATTACATGCAGTTTATCTTTGAACAAAACCGGATGAAGAAGGACAATGGCTCATAAAAAGGAACCCTTCCGGTTTGGAGAAAAACTCAGAACGGTTCGGGAAAAAAAAGGATATACCCTCAAGGTTGTTGCCAATGCCGCTGGGGTAAGCGAAAGTCTTGTTTCCCAAATTGAACGGAACCGGGTATCACCCGCAATTGACACCCTCATTGCCCTTGCCGATGCCCTGGACATCGATCTTGAGTTCCTTTTTGAAGGATACCGCAGAGAACGTCCGGTCAGGGTAATCCGCTCTGATGAGCGGCGACAAGTACACGAAAACGAAGCCCTCTACGAAGAAATTGTCAGGCCCGTTGAGGGTGATGGGGTTCATGCCGTTGAATCATATTACATTACCCTGCCCCCCGGCGGAGAAACTAAACGAGGTTCATACGGACACTTGGGTCGTGAGTTTGGCATTATCACCGAAGGAAAAGCAACGCTTCACTATGAAACCAAGGAATTCCCGCTTGAAGCCGGGGACAGTATTTCTTTTTCGGCAACAGCTCCCCATGTTCTTGTTAACACAGGATCCGGAATCGTAAAGGCTTTATGGGTGGTAACCCCGCCTCAGAGATTCTCCTGAACCGTACACAGAGACGTTCGGCGGCATTTTTACTTCACAAGTAACCCATACCATGAGATTATAGAAGGGTGAATACAAAAATGTCGTTGCGGGATGAATTGCGCGCAATATCTTCGCGTACAAAGCTTCCCAATAAAGATCAGTACATGCGACTCCTTGGCAGGACCATCACAATCCTTGAGCACGAAGACAGCCAGATTCGCCCGGCCGATTCTACCGGCCTGTCCGGTGGAATGGTGGTCCCCGATCCACAGTTACCCACGCTTATTGTCCCTGACTTACATGCGCGAAGAGATCTTTTCTTTTCCCTGTTGGAGTATCCCTTGTTTGGAGAGATAACCGTACTTACCGCCCTTGAAGAAGGGCGGATTACGCTTGTATGCCTTGGAGACGCGCTCCACGCAGAAAGGCGAGCCCTGGCTAGATGGCTCATCGCATGGGAAGAATACCTGAGTGGTTGGAAAAAACACAAGGCTATGAGCGAGGAGATGATAGAAGGACTATCCCTTATAGAAATGGTGATGCGCTGTAAGGGAGCATTTCCAAACCAGGTCCACTTTCTTAAGGGAAACCATGAAAACATCATGAACGAGGAAGGAAACGGCAATCATGCGTTTATGAAATTTGCCCATGAGGGCGAGATGGTCAGAAGTTTTCTTGAATCCCGTATGGGTACTGACTTTTTACAGCTCTATGCCCTTTTTGAGAAGCGCCTTCCCCTCTTTGTGCTCGGGAATACCTTTCTTGCCTCGCACGCTGAACCAGCACGTTTTTTTACCCGTGAGGAGCTAATAGAAGCAAGAAATAGCGCAGAGGTTATGCTCGGGTTAACCTGGACGGCAAATGGCGTAGCAGACCAAGAGACTGTACGACATATGATAGAATCGTATGTACCGGATGTGCCGGGGGCAGTGTATTTTGCCGGACACCGGCCTGTCTCGGGCGCCTATGCACATAATCAGCACAATAACTTTATTCAAATACATAACCCGGAGGGCTTTAATCTGGCATTTGTACCGCCAGATCGGCCGTTTACTCCGGAAAAAGATATTATCAATCTGGCGCAAGGGGTGTAGTTATGGCGGATGTACCTGAGTTTATCGGAAAGTATAAAATAGTGTCGTTGGTAGCACGGGGCGGAATGGGCGCTGTCTATAAAGCGGTACACCCAACCCTGAAACGCTATGTCATACTAAAAAAATTAACAATCAGGGGAAACGCGGTAATTACCGAACGTTTTAAGCGGGAAGCCCGTATACTGCTTGACTTTAATGACCCACACATTGTCCACCTGTTTGACTATTTTAAGGAAGGACAGGCCCACTACATCGTTTTGGAATACGTGGACGGCGTTTCACTAGATGTGTTATTAAAAAAACGGGGATCTCTTTCGGGAACCTTTGCCTTGTTTATCCTTCGTGATGTATGCAAGGCGCTCAAATACGCTCACGACAATGGTGTTATCCATCGGGATATAAAGCCTGGGAATATACTCATATCCAAAACCGGAGATATAAAGCTTGCAGACTTTGGAATCGCTTCAACAGAAAACAGCGAAGCAGATGATGGATTGACAAGGGAAGGAACCACATTGGGAACCGTGGCGTATATGCCCCCCGAGCAATTCAGCAGCACCAAAACAGTAGATAAGCGTGCAGACATTTACGCAGTGGGCGTTATGCTCTACGAAATGGTAACAGGGGTCAAACCCTTTCCCGGATCGTTTAGCCCCGAAACCATATTAACCATTCAAAAAGGCCGCTTTACCCGGGCAAAGAAGCTTAATCCCCTCCTTCCCCATGTCGTAAGCCGAATAATCAGCAAAACAATCAAATCGAACCCAAACAAACGATTCAAAGATTTAAGTGGAGTAATCAGAATCATTGAACGATTCCTTAAACGCTACAATCAAAAGGTTTTGGAGCAATGTCTGGTTGATTCAATGACCGCTCCTGATTTTACCGAACCGACCTTTACTCCAAAGGCTCGGGCCCTGCGCATTGCGACCGCCGTTATTGCCGCTTCTTGCCTTTGTGCCGCAGGTCTTGGCCTGGCCTGGCAAAACGGACTTATACATCGATACCTCCTTTCCGATTCATGGGGAGCGCTCAAGGTGTCTGTCGATTTTCCCCTTGATAGCAAAGAAGCAGGCGATGTTCTTTGTAAGGCACGGGTGTACCGCGCAGATGAAAAGGATTTACCGGAAATAGATGAATCCCCGCTTGTCCTGTACAACACAGGAGACGGAAAAAAACTCCGGTTCGAAAGCCGATATCTATATCTTAAAGAAGGATCATATCGTCTTAAGGTATTGGCCGAGCAACGGGTGTACTGGTATTCACTGCGCATTGAACCCCTTTCAAAAAAAGAGAAGGCAAAACCGACAGAAACCATCATTCGAGTAGCCTATGACCGCCTTACACCAAAACCGATGAGCATACGCTATCAGGCCGTTGATGCGATAAGCGCAAAGGATATAACCCCTGCCTCGCGATTTTCGGTGCTGGAAAAAGGAAGCTGGGTACCTTTGGACACCATCAAACCAGAAATGCTGCAAACCGGCACTATCCGAAAATTCCGTATAGAAGCTGATGGTTATTATGAAGAGATCTATTCCCTAAAGATTGCCCATTCACAGGATGAGCTCTTTATTAACGCCCGCCTGGTGCCCCTGAGCGGAACCCTGAGCATAAAGAGCAATTCTTCCCGGGTGCGAATAACCGTCAATGGGTCCACCGACGTCATTCTTGGCGGAATGGAGATGAAACGAGAAAGCCTGGCCTCCTGGCGTGGGGAAGCGGCTTCCTGGAAGCTGCCTTCGGGACAGTACACAATCAAGGTCTATTCATCAAAGGGTGAAGGAACGCTCGCAGTGTCTGTAGAGGCAGGGAAAACAGTTCGTATTGTGGCAACGGAGAAGAAGGGCGCGATTATCTTGCAGAAGGAATAAAAAAATAAAACCTGCCAATCGGAGGTATTCGGCAAGTAGAACTTGGAAGCATCACATGCTGAAGAGCGGTGGCAGGTTTCATTGATAAATTACTCGATAGAGGAAAAAGAATCAATAGATAATTCCATTTTTTTGGAGATTTTTTCATTATTGTTACAATTTTCTGCTATTTGCAGCCCAAAGCGACAAATAGCAGAAAATACAGGCCCTTACAGACTCATTTTACGGGTTTCTTACGGTCATCAAAGACTACCACCGTACCAGCCATATTGATAACATCGCCATCTTCCAGGACCCTGTTTTTTACCGGCTTATTGTTTACCGTTACCCCGGATTCAGCGACAATCGTGTACCGCGCCCGGGTTTTATCAAATACGACAGTCGCGGCATTGTCCTTAAGGGACGGGTTTCCGGCAATGGTTATATCAGAAGAGGCAGCGCCACCAATGACTGTTTGCGCACTGGTAAGTGTAAAGGCCCTGGTTTGACCCGATGAGGCTCCATACAAAAGTCTAATTTCCGCATCCGTTGTTTCGCGCTCAAGCTTACAAAACACAAGGGCTAACCATGCCGCCAGTGGAAGCAGAATCGCAAAAAGATGAAACCATGAAGGGCGAGCCATTCCGGTACCCAATACACCACCTGAATAATATACTCTCGCCGGTCCGGAAGGAATCTTATTGGAAGGGCTTGATACACGAACGTAGCGCCTGTCTCCTGCGGTCATGGATGCGATATAACGGATCGCCCATTCATCCAGGATACTCGATCTGATTCGCTCATAGATATCGCTTAGATCCTGTGAGCTTGCGGCATTAAACACCACGCCACCCGATGCATCTGCCAGGTCCGGAAGGGTATTGTCGCGGGAGGATCCAAAGTTAACCACATAGCAGGTAACCCCTTCGCGAATCGCGGCATCTATACCTTGCTTGATGGTAAAATCAAGGCGTGAATCAGGATGAGAAAGATGCTCGCCATCGGACAAGATAACGAGGGCCTTACGTCCGACCACCTCGGTAAAAGAGGTGATGGCGGTGGGAATGGAACCATATAACTCGGTATAGCCTTCCTCTCGCGCAGGGCGAGTAACACCTTCCAGGGCCAATGGAATGGATGCCGCATCGGAAGTCATTGGTTGAACAATTGTATATTGAGTGTTAAACGTAGCAAGGGCAAGGCGATCGTGAACGCCAAGACTTTGGCTAAAAGCAGCAATCGCGCGTTTTGCATGATTCATTCGGGTCATAGCAGGATCGGATGTGGCCTTACCTTCAAGATCATCCCACATGCTTCCGGAATTATCCAAGAGTAAAAAGAACGAGATTCCCTCGCTCTGATTTGCGTTTTTGGTTACCTCTACAAGACGAACCTTCTTGAAATCTTTTCCATTATCGGATTCCTCAACAATGATGTTCTGTGTGTCCGGGGAAAATGATTCACCGTGGATACTAAGATAGAGCCGAATGGTTTGAGTTGACACAAGTCGTGAGTTGTCTATCTGTGTGATTGAAAGAGACTTCTCCTGGGCAAAAAAAAGCGTGTTACAAAAAAGGAGCAAGGCTCCAGCGATACTAAAAACAGTTTTAGCGTTATATAAGCACTTCATTCTTACACTCCCATACTAAAAAAGCCATACATGAATTTCGCGTTTCCTATGGCGAACACATCTTCTCTCCTGAGTGAACATTCACTGCGATTTTCGTCATTTACCTTAACAGGATTACCTTCTTGCGCCGCCACAAGCGAAATCCGTCCTTTTTTGGTTATCAAGAATGCATGAACATCTTTTATATCCCGATATCCGGTCAATACAATATCGCAGCTATCCTTTGTTCCAACTGACATACGATTGCGGGTAATGCTGTATTCTTTATTCCGTAATGGCCCATTTAACAGCTTGATAGAACCAAGAGAGAAACCCTGCTCGAACAGCGAGTAAAAAAAGGTGAGCGAAAGCCCAAATAAGGACAGGCCGACAAGAAGGGCAACACCATTACCCGGCTTATAGGCTAGAACTAGCTGCAAGGCAAACCCGCCAATAAGACCGCCAATCATCCCTCCCCACAAGCCTACGAGTATTCGCCTCAGAGATAAGGACCTGAGCCCTTCGATCATGGAAAGACACATTCCTATGATTACCCAACTCGCCCCATTCGCAAAGGCAACCAGTATAAGCCGGGTAACTCCTTCTACTTCTACAATAAGTCCTGCGGCGTAAAACAAAAAGGTTTGACCCAGGACAACACCCATTACACCAAACCCAATACCCAAGATCATGCCAAAGAGTATTCCCTTAAAAGCCTTTGTCCGGGAAGAAACCACAATTCCTTCTATGGAGCCAAACAGGGCTCCATAGACAAGCCCAAGAAAAGCGCCCTGTACAACAGAAAAACTGAGGTACCCCGGGAAGGCCGATTGAGCGGACTGAATAAACAGCAAAAAGGGCCATACCATAAGGGCCCCAAAAAGACCTAAGCCGGTAATAACTAATCGTTTTAACAGAAGAGACATCAATTACTCCTTTTGTATCTGGTACACACCATGTGACTCGCTTATCAAAAGTCGAGTTTCCTCTCCGGGGGTAACTTCAACGCTAACCCGAGAAAGACTTTTAGCGACTCCCACTTCAATGTCATATCTTCCCGAAGGAATTTCCCAAGATTGTTTTCCCCCGGAAAAACCCGCTAACGAGGCCTCTTGTAATTTCCTGCCGCCAAGAATGAGAGATCGCTTTCCATTGATGGTAAGGCGCATGTTTTTCTTAGGGGCATTGACTGTAAGCGTGCCAGGAAGCGGAACCAGATTCGCCTGAATATCAAGTTCGCTTTGATGCGGCGCAACCTTAAGGGAAAATTCCTCGGAATAATAACCGCTCGCCTCTACTCTGCATTTTACTATGGACGAAGAAGTTAGTTGAGAAGGAGGCAAATCAGATAGAGGAACCCATGAAGAGCCAACCAGAAATAAGTAGCGAGAAAGCGAGGTAATGTTTCGTCCGCTTACAGCATCGTATGAACCAAGCGTTAGCGAAAGGGGAAGCGACTCAAGGCCGGCAAGACTAAACGACAGAGACAGTGTACCTTCATCTTCACCATCACTACCCTTAAGAGGATAGAGAGTAAATGACTTCCAGTATACTCGCCCCTCTACCATCACTTTAATACGATATTGACCCGGAGCAAGATACACAGGCGATGATTCAAAGCGGTATACGCGCGAATCATTGTGATCTTCTGCGAGCGTAAAAGAAAGTGGAGAGACCGGGACTTCCGGAAAATCGGAGCCGTCATTCACATAGAGCCTGGCTTTAATAAAAACATCCTCTGGCTGTTTTATCTGCGTGGGAAGTCGAAGGCTTACCGCAAGCTCTCCATATGAGCGAGATAATATAGTTCGATGAATAAGGCCCGCCTTCCAGGCATATCCACCGATACCGGCTATACAAAGAACAGTTGACAGCACCACAGGGATAACCACGCGTTTTCGGGCACGTACCTTGAAAAAAGGCTCTTCTACACCATCTCGGGCAACGAAGGCCACAAGCGCCTTTTGAATCTCGTCGCGGGAAAAACGATGAAGATAGCGTTCGATTATTCTGATAACGCGATTTAGATTTTGATAGCGCTTCTTTGGAGATGGCTGAATCATTTTTTTAATAAGGGTTCTGGCGATTCGCGGTATATCCGGATTCAGGTTGGCGGGATTCGGATACTTACCCTTTTGAATCAGATACAAGGTCTCGGGAGCAAAATTTCCCGGGAAGGGTCTTTTACCCGTTACCATTTCGTAGAGCATCACGCCAAGCGCATAGATATCGGCGCGGCTATCAACAGTTTTAGAATCACTAAATTGCTCGGGCGGCATATAGGATGCAGTCCCAAGCGTTGTTCCTGTTTTGGTTAAATCGCCGTCTTCGCTGTCTTCGCTTGCGGCAATACCAAAATCCGCAAGTTTTACAGCCCCTGTCTTTGATATAAGAATATTCCCCGGTTTGATATCCCGATGAATAATTCCTTTTTGATGCGCATACGAAAGCGCCTTGCACGCCTCCAGAAAAATATACAGGGCCAAGGGAGCACTTAAGTACCGTCGTTTTCGTATCAAAGAATCAAGAGAACAGCCGTCTACCAATTCGAGCACAATGTAATGGGATGTACCTTCCTTAAAGTAGTCAAAAAAATGAACAATCCGGGGATCATCTAAATCCATCAAAATTCGCGCTTCACGCTTAAAGCGCTCCACAATGACTTGATTGCCTCGAATCGTCAGTTTTTTGATAATTACATTTCGCTTGAGGGTGGGATGAACAGCCTTGTACACCGCACCCATTCCACCCTTTGCAACCAAAGAAAGTATTTTATATTTTCCAATTGATTCAGGTATGTCTGCCACAGAGATTCCTCCTTACATCAAAGTTATTACCATTGATGAATATCAACATCAGGATTAAATGGACGAGCAGGACTGACGATAGCACCAACTCTCAGTGATGGATTGTGTATCTGCACGAGTTTTCCGCTAGCCCTGAGCGCATAAGTACCTTTTACGGGTCGATGCCCGCTTATATACACAGTTGTTTCTGCAGATTCGGAATATTCACGCAACATACGCTCCACAGAATCTTCCTCCGCTTCGTCATTAGCTGTCCAGGTAAGACCGAGGAGAACTTCATTGCGGTTTCTGCCATCGATTAATTCTTCTTGATTAAAAAAACGGGAAGGCTCTGCATGGGATGCGATAAAAGCAGAGCCTATCGCAAAAAGCGGCAATCGCTTCTCAAAGATCGCGTACAACTGTAAAAAATCGTTACCGCAAAAACGGGAGACATAATCACGCACCATGGCTCCTTCATACGCGAATTTTCTGAATGAATGATTTCCGTTTCCTTCTTCATTCAAAATATTTTCATGATTACCCTTAAGAAAGTGGAATCCTTCTTTAAGAGCACACTTGCACTCCATGACCATCTCCATAAGAACAAAGCTTTCCGTCATTTCCTGATCCATGGAGGCATGATTTTTGTACCCATTAATATATTCATCAAGGGCAGCAATCCACCGCTCCTTACCACGTAGCTCAGAATGAAACCCATCGCCAAGGCACAAAATCTGTGCTTGACGATTTTGAACTGCTTGTGCGAGAGACTCCTGTCCAAACAAGGGAGATTCCATAACCGAAAGAAAAAAATCAAACCGTCCATGAAGATCAGGAAGAACCACTGTGGGTATGTTCTTGTCAAGCCGAATTAAACCGCCCGAAAGAGCAGTGGAATCAGATGGCCGAACAAGAGCCTGTTCGTGTTCAAGGACGGTAATGCATCGCTCAAGTAAAAGAGTAAATGGTTTTGTTTCCAAAAACGCGCCGCGGTTTGCCGCGGCGCGTAACTTCTCCAAAAGACTGGTCACTGGATAATCGTTTTATTAACTTCCACGAATTCCTCGGCAATGTCCTGCGTAATTTGTGTCAACAACGCTTCTTCTTCCTCTGCCTGAAGATCTTCCATGCTCACCGCTATTTTGTAAATAGGAGAACTCCGTTGAATGGGTCCTTTAGTAAAACTGATTACCGAGTCGACTTCAACGTCGTCAGCAAGAGAAGCCATTTGCTCCGAAGCAGTAGATGGCACGTCCTTGCGTAAACCAATTGATGTGTAGTCGGCTTTTCTGTATCCGTCCACTAAAGGCCCAAGGGTAATAAGAGATCCTGAATACGTGAGTGCAACCGCTCCCTTTTCTTCATCTTTAGAAAAAAACGAAACTTCTTCAAGTTGATTTTCGCTCAATCCATCTTCGAAGCATTTTCTTTTTTCTTCCCATGCTTGAGCGAGAACCTCTAAGGTCTCATCTCCTTCTGTCATTCCAGATGTCTTCGCGATCTGTTTGATATGATTTTGAATAACAGCTGATAAACCGAGAAAAGTTTCCATAAAAACCTCCTGAATTGGGCTATACTGTAGCACGAGATTCTGGAAAGTCATGAAGGAGGCTATAATGACTGAAAAAAAATTCACTGACCTGCCCGCGCGAATTAAAACGCACATTGAATCTGTGTTGAGGGAAACCTCGGAAACAGTTAACGAAGAAGCAACGGAGCGATACGCACGAGCCTGGCTCGATAAGTATGAGTTGTTCCAAAGCCAAATTCATGCCGTAGGAATGGAAATCGTGGAGAAACTGGCGATATCGGACAAACGCGCAGCAATTCTCCTTACGTATTCCGGTTCATTGGTCAGCTTTGGAACCGCGAAACCTGATACGCGCGCTCTTGAATATGCGTCCATAAAATTTCGTGCTGATGTTCCGGATTTTATTACCGCTAAAGGCGTAACAATTAAAAATGAGATAAAGCAAGACTCCATTGCCGAATTTACTGACTGTCCCTTAAAGCAAAGCTCGGAGATATATCGTATTGCGGTTTGCCCTGAAGGTACGAGCGAAACCGAGCAAGACCTTCGGGTTCGGGAGGCAACCATATTTTTGACCAATGGTTTTATTAAAATAAACAGAACCGTAACGGATATACAAGAAAGGAACGTGGAGCAGTTTACCTCCAAGGCAATTGTTTCTTTTATTTCCAAAAAACATGGTCTTACCCAGGTGGCGACAAAGGCCATCCTTGATGATTACCTTTCTACTATAGAGTCTGGTGTTTTACTGGGAGAACGGGTTGCCGTTGGAAAATTGGGAACGCTCTTTTTAAAGGCCCGCTCTGCTCGACAAGCTCGTGTGATGAAAAATCTTGTAACCGGAGAAGACATTCTTGTCCCGGCGAAAGACGCTTGCCTTGTCCCGAAGTTTTCGCTTTCAAAAACGCTCAAGGAAAAGGCAGCACTTGTTGACACCGCAATTATTGCAAACGGACAATCAGACGAAGATGAGGATGATAACGACTAATGATTGAAACAAAGGACAATCCCTTTTCCCCGCTTACGCCGGACCTTATTCTGCAAGCTGCAGAACAAGGCATCGGCGTATCATTAGAAAGCGTTGTACATCCATGCAACAGCTACGTCAATCGTGTGTACTCTCTTAAAGCGGAAGAGGGAGATCGGTATGTAATCAAATTTTACCGGCCGGGACGCTGGAGTCTTTCTACCATAGAAGATGAACACAACCTTTTGCAAGAATGC
>JAFGIM010000066.1 GCA_016929605.1 Spirochaetales bacterium
GAAGAGGCAGTTTTTGTTCCGGGAGCCGTTCCAATTACTGTCAAACCGGCGCGCAATACATCACCGGTAGTATTTTCTGCACCAGCAACCATGGAATCAGCCTTACCTTTGGCAACCATCATGGCGCCAAAGCGAAGCGGCCCCGCCATATCGATGGTTGCCTGCTCCATAGTCATTCCCTTAGCCTTACGTTTTTCGTAATAGGTAGCAGCAAAATCATTGAGCCATTCGGATTGTGACGGATCTATTACCGCCAGACCTGCAAGAGAAACATTAACAGCCTTCGCGGCCCCGGAAACAGCCGCCTGATTTCCCAGGAGGGTTACCGTGCCCGCGATCCCATCATCGAGTATCTTACGTGCGGCCTGAATCGTCCTTGGCTCTGTTCCTTCGGGAAGCACTACATTGTTACGATAGCTTTTAGCCTTTTCCTTCATGCCTTCAATAAAATTCATCCTGTACTCCTTGCGATTTATCGCGATTTTTTCTTGGCAAAGCATATCCCCCGTTATCGGTTTGGGCAAGGGGCACCTTTCAGCCAATGTCGCTCTTTATTGACAGAAAAGGCCAATACCGGTAGGTTCACAACATGAACAGTGTAGGCGTTATCGGCCTTGGCCGATTTGGAACATTTTGGACAGAGGTGCTCTCTCATGGATACACGGTGTACGGAAATTCCCGAACGCCTCGGGATACTGCTCCCTGTCCACAAGTAAGCCTTGAAGAGGTATGTTCTCTTCCCGTGGTTTTCCTGTGTGTGTCGATGCGGGCAATGCCGCAGACGCTCCGGAGCATAGCCCCCCTTCTTAAAAAAGGTACCCTTGTGGTAGACACCTGTTCAGTAAAAGTAGAACCGGTACGCTGGATGAGGGAAATACTTGCGGAGGATACCGAGATACTCGCTACACATCCCATGTTTGGACCCGAATCCGCAAAGGAAGGATTAACGGGTTTACCGTTAATGATGCATCCGGTACGGATGGAAAGTGCCCGCTATGATCAATGGTCTCATTTTTTCCGTTCCTTGGGGATAATGGTCGTGGAAATGACTCCCGAAGAACACGACAGGCAAGCAGCCCTCAGTCAAGCCTTAACCCACATGATCGGCCGAACCCTTAACCGGATGGGGATAGAAGAAACTCCAATAGGAACCCTGTGGTACCGCAAACTCCTGGCCATTGCCAAACAGGTTGGCCGGGACTCTCCCGAGCTTTTCCTGGATATGCAAACCCTTAACCCCTTTGCCAAGGATATGCGCGATTGCTTTGAACGCTCATGGCGTGAGGTCTGTGCGGAACTTGACGAATCAAGTCGTTGACTTGACCGAAACCGCCTATCACGGCTACAGTATCAAACATGGTTGACAACAAGGACAATGACCTTCTCGATCTTGATGAAGAAGATTACGATACCGTATTAGCCCCCGACATCGAATTTACCGGTACTATTGAATTTACCGAACCCTTTATGATCAAGGGAAAGGTAAGCGGCCAGATTATGGCTACCAGCGACCTTTTAATTGATGAGGGAGCCTTGGTTAAGGCCGATATACAGGCTAATCGCGTTGTCATTAAAGGTTCTGTTGAAGGAAACGTGACAGCAACCCAAATCGTTCATGTATTCAGCTCGGGACGATTGAACGGAGATGTGAGCGCTCCTGAAGTAGTCCTTGACAGCGGATGCTTTTTCTCCGGTATCTGCACCATGAGTAGATAGGCGAACTATGAAGCATATACTGCGGATCATGTCTATCGTCTTTTCTGTCCTCTTATCCCTAAGCCCGCTTATTGCGCAAAACCGACCTGATGCCCTTGTACTGTATCGACAGGGAAACTACACCGAGGCAAAAGACGTTTGCCTTGCAGAAATAGCCGATGATCCTGATAACATAGAAAGCCATGTCGTGCTTAGCTGGTCGCTCGTATCCCTTAAAGAATACAAACAAGCGGCAGAATGGGCCGAAAAGGGTCGAAAACTATCACGATATGACCCCAGACTCATAGAAATACTTGCGGAAGCCCAATACTATCAGGGGTTTAATGAACAAGCCCTTCGTCTTTTTCAGGAATACATCTCGATTGCCCCAAATGGAAGCAGAACATCCCTGGTATATTATTTTATGGGAGAGATTTATCTCCGTCTTGCCAAATATCGACACGCCGACATGGCCTTTTCGGCAGCACTCCAAATGGAAAACCTTAACGCCCCCTGGTGGGTCCGACTGGGCTATGCGCGGGAAATGGCCAAGGATTATCGATATGCCCTGGAAGCGTATAATCGGGCTTTGGACTTAAACTCAAATCTGCAGGACGCGATCAGGGGCAGAGACCGGGCAACCTCCTTATTGAACTGATGGAAACCGTTCTTTTTAAAACCCTTGGGTGCAAATTAAACCAAATAGAAACAGAATCTCTGGCTCAAGCCTTTAGTGAAGCAGGATTTCGGGTGTATGGCGCCGAAGAAACCGAGGACGAGTCGAGTATGGGGATGGACCCCGCCCTCTGCATCGTCAACACCTGTACCGTCACCGGAAAAGCTGAGCAAAAGGCCAGAAGACTCATTCGGCTGTTACTCCGTTCATGGCCCTCGACAACCGTGTTGGTTACCGGCTGTTACGCAGAAGTTGAAGAGCACGCCATTAGCGCCATCGACCCCCGAGTCCTGGTTCTTCCGGGAAAGCGGAAAAACGAGCTTGCCAGCCTCCCCTCCTTTATAAACACTGCCTTACTTACCCGTGGCAACGCCGACATTGCGACCATCGTCCATCAATTTATCCAAGACACTCACCATGAAGCGGGGGCGTTCAGGCTTTCCACCGATAATTTCCGGTTTCATTCCCGAGCTTCGATAAAGATACAGGATGGATGCAACAATCGCTGCGCGTATTGCAGAATATGCCTTGCAAGGGGCGCCTCGGTTTCCCTTCCAGCCGATGAGGTTATTTCGCGAATTAAGGAAATTGAACAGGCCAACTGGGCAGAAGTTGTCTTAACTGGGGTCAACTTATCGCAGTACCGTAGCGGGGAAGGCGATTTTGCCCAACTCCTTTCATCCATCCTTGCTCAAACCAAGCACATTGCAATCAGGATATCCAGTCTCTACCCCGACCGCGTCGATTCAGAGCTCGTCCCTCTCCTGAATAATCCTCGTATTCGTCCGCATTTTCATCTTTCAGTTCAATCCGGTAGCGAAAAAATACTTTCTGCCATGAGGCGCCCGTACCATAACGATCAGGTTCTTGAGGCTGTCCATCAACTGCGTCTTGTTAAGGACGATCCCTTTATCGCCTGCGATATAATCACCGGCTTTCCCGGCGAAACCGACGAGGATTTTGACCAAACCCTACAGCTGTGCCTAAAGGCACACTTCGCCTGGATACACGCCTTTCCCTTTTCTCCCCGTCCAGGCACCGAAGCGTGGACTATGGGAAACAGAGTTCCAGAGCGCATTGCGGGAGATAGGGTTAAGGTTCTCACTGATCTTGCCCATGCTAATCTTGACGCTTATTCGCTGCGATGGATCGGTAAAACGGTGAAAGCGGTAATCGAAAAATCCTCTGGCCAGCACCAGGGTCAGGCACTTACCGAGAATTATCTTACCGTTTCCCTTGATGAGCTTTGCCCACCAAGAGGGACATCGGTAGTTGTTGAGCTCATTGATGTGGGAAAAGCACGACTGATACCCCAATAAGTTGAGCTTTGCTCTTGTTTGAATTACACTGAATCTGGAAGCAGAGGAGGTTTTATGAACAAGTGGACAAAAGCCGGCGTCGTACTGGCCCTTTCCTGTGTTGCTTTTTCATCATGCAGCGATATTTTTACCACATCGACGGCGTCTGCCCTTGAACGTGATTCACCCGGGGTGTCATCTTCCGCTTCTGTGTCCGACCTGATGGATATAGCCAATTCAAACACCGGGGCTAATCCTGAGGTGGCTAAAGAAATTCTGGACATATTGGCCGACAAAAAACCATCCGATCTTACCTCCCTCTCAATCGAGGACAAAACAGCCATCCTTAATCTGGCTGGCACAGCCGCAATCCCAACCGGAACGATTACAGCCCTTGCTCAAGACATTACCGAGGAAGGTGCAGACAGTAATGCCCTGGTGGAAGAAGCGATTGGGAGATTTGATTCATCGGTAAATCTTACCGCGATAGAGGTTCTCCTGAGCGATCCGGAAACCCTGGAATCCGCCAGCGAAGAATCCCTTGTATTCGCTTCCGCCGCAGTCCTTGCAGATGTAGCGAACGAGGTTGGAGCAAATGTTGTTATGGAAATAATGGCCGATCCGTCGCTCATGCAAGATTCAGATCTCAGTCAAGATCAAAAAGATCAAATCAATCTTGTTATCAATGTACTGGATGTTATTGATTCACGTCCCGCAGAGGACGGGCAAACCAGCTTGGGAGACTTTACCCTTACAGATTTACTGCGAGGTAATAAAACATGAGATACAGGGCGACGACACTTCTACTGTGCGCGCTATACGCGCTGAGCATGACGATCCTGTGTGCTCAAGACTTTACTCCGATATCACCTCGTATTGTCTCTCCGCGGCTTATGGGATTCGGAGGCGCGTACTCGGCTCTGGAAGCGGGTACAGATACCCTCTCCACCAATCCCGCAGCCCTTGCCTTTACACAACCCCGATGGTCATTTGCACGAACAGCGGCCAATGTATCGGGCCCCTTGTTTGATCTCCCTTCGGCATTTAAGGCTGATGACGTAACCTACGAACTGCTTGATCTGGTACAGGAAAACAATGGTATATATATCGCCGCCGAAGCAACGGGACCATTGGCTGTATCTCGCGTTGAAAAAAACGTCGGCTTCGGTTTTTTTAACCGAACGATGCTCCTTACTGATGTGCCCTCTCTTACCAAGGCAACTATTTTGGTTGGAGAGGAGGTATTGTTGGTTGGAGGATACGGGCTAACAGTCTGGGAAAAAGGGGCACATTCACTGTCTGTAGGATTACAGCTTAAGGGCTTTTTTCAAGTCTTTGTGAGCGAAAGCGGGACCTCTATTACCGTAATCAACAGACTTACCGATATGTCGTTAGACAATATGCCCACGATACTCTCAACCGGATTTGGACTTGACGCTGGATTACTATACCGCTTTAACCAGCGACTGAGCGCAGCCTTAGTATGCAGGGATGTATATACCCCCACCTTCATTACCCAGTATCCGGGATTAGATGATTTTATCGACGGCGAATCCGGTTCGGAAACCGACTATGAACGCTTACCGATATATATGGTAACGGGCGTTGCCTGGGATATTCCCCTGCCACAGCGATGGACTACCATTACCGAATGGAAGGTAATGGCCGACTATCGGGACATACTTGCCTTTACCGACGCCATATATCGAAATCCAGTGTTAAATTTTGCTTTTGGAACAGAAGTCACCCTTCTGGACACCGTCTCTCTTCGCGCGGGTATAGCCGATTCATATCTGTGCGCCGGACTCGGCATTGACCTGACCCTGTGTTCAATCGATCTTGCGATGTATGGAACAGAACTTGGGATAGAACCTGGAGAGCGTGCCGTGTTTAATTTGGCTTTTTCCCTGTCTTTTGAGTACTAACGGAGGTTTTTAGCCCGTGTTGACAAAAAGGGCAGATTCCTTTAAGTTAGACTCCGTTATCGCATCAAGCGGGCCACTAGCTCAGTAGGTAGAGCAACGCCCTTTTAAGGCGTGGGTCACAGGTTCGAATCCTGTGTGGCTCAATCGATAAAAAAAAGAATCCTTTCCCAGGATTCTTTTTTTTTCTCTCCGACCGGAGTCTCGGTATATAAGGAGAAGAATATGATTGTACAAAAATGTAAGAACCTTCGGAAAAGATGGGCACTAATCCTTTTTTTGATAAGTGCTTTCATCATCTTCATCGGCTCTGGATGTTCGCAAAAGAAACCCCTGAACGACACCTTTCATCTTGTTATTTTGCATATGAACGACTGGCACGGTTCAAATGCCGATCTACTCGCCCGCCAAACCACATTGATTAAAAGTATCAGATCGGAAAATCCTAACGTACTGCTTTTAAACGGCGGAGATGTGTTCGCCCGCGGAAAGCTCCATTACTACTTCTTTGGCGAACCTGAGTTCGCTGTCATGAACCTTCAAAAAACGGACGCTTTAGTTGCCGGTAATCATGAGTTCACCGCAACTGGCGATAGTACAGAATCGTACGACATCCTAAAAAAACGGATTGCCCAAAGCCGATTCCCCGTTCTTGCGGCGAACCTATCTTGGAAGGGTGACAAACGTCCTTTGAAGAAGCTTAAAAGCGATGTTGTACTTGAGCGAGGAGGCGTCAAAATCGGGATTATGGGCTTGACGTTGAAAAATCTTTCTTCACCCTTGAGCGGATCTGTCCTCGAGTTCGACGACCCCTTTGATTGTGCAAAACGGATGTATCCCGAGGTGGCAAAAAAGTCAGACATCGTTATCGCACTCACACATATCGGCTTCGAAAATGACAAACGCCTTGCACACGAACTTCCCGGCCTATCAGCGATTATTGGCGGACACAGTCATCTGGATCTGATGTCGCCGTATAACGAAGGCGGGGTGCCGATTGTACAGGCTGCTTCATTCGGTATGAAGGTTGGAAGACTCGATCTAGATTTTGTTCTCGAGAGCGGTAAGTATACACTGCGCTCTGTATCAGGAAGCCTGATTCCAGTCAAGGATTTTAATCCAGATCCCGGGGTCCTGTCCCTGTACAGTAAATTCGAAAGTAAAAAATAAACGCTCTCTTATTGGGATATAGTAGTGATTTTCCCCTAAGACCTGCTGGATAGAGGCGCAAGCCTCTTCCAGAGTCTGTGTACTCGAGAATGTCAATCACGGACACACAACCAATTGTACCACGCAGGATTCTTATCCCCGTATTTCTACGCGGCGAATCTTTCCAGAGATTGTCTTGGGTAATTCACTTACAAACTCTACCACGCGGGGATACTTATAAGGCGCGGTGATTGTTTTAACATGATCCTGTAATTCCTTAATCAAGTCGTTGTTTCCGGTATATCCTTTCGCCAACACGATAGTTGCCTTAACCACCTCTCCGCGTTCAGGATCAGGAACACCGGTAATCGCACACTCAAGCACCGCAGGGTGTTCAAGCAGGGCGCTTTCTACCTCGAACGGGCCTATGCGATATCCGGAACTCTTTATGATGTCATCAGAGCGGCCAACAAACCAGATGTATCCATCCTCGTCCATCCAGGCGGTATCTCCCGTGCGATATACTCCGTCTCTCCATACCGAAAGCGTTCTCTGCTCATCCTGGTAATACCCGCCAAACAAACCTATAGGCTTATGCTCGCTCGTCCGTATCGCGATCTCCCCTTCCTCATTCGCCTCGCATGATCGACCTGCCTCATCAAGGATGGAAAGATAATATCCGGGGGAAGGTTTACCCATAGAGCCCGGTTTACTCTTCATCCAGGGATAGGTGGCCACTGCACAGGTCATCTCGGTTTGTCCGTATCCTTCCCGTAATTCCAAACCGGTTCCTTCAAGAAAGCGATCATAAATTTCGGGATTAAGTGGCTCTCCGGCGACAACTGCATATACCAGTTTGGAAAGGTTATACTTTGTAAGGTCTTCCTTAATGATGTATCGATACATGGTGGGAGGAGCGCAAAAGGTGGTAACCCCATATTTTTCAATTACAGATAAAAGAGAGCGCGCATTGAATTTATCAAAGTCGTACACCATAACAGCAGAACCCGAAAGCCACTGCCCATAGAGCTTGCCCCACGAAGCCTTTGCCCATCCTGTTTCTGCAACAGTAAAATGTAAGCCCCCGTCAACACAGTTTTGCCAATACTTTGCGGTAAGAATATGCCCCAGCGGATACGTATAGGTATGAGAAACCATTTTTGGCATACCTGTCGTCCCGGAGGTAAAGTATAAAAGCATTGGATCATCGTTATCAGTTGCCCGCTCACCCTGGGGACGATCAAAAACTGATGCGGCGTTTTGGGTAATCTGCGCAAGGTCAAGCCACCCTTCTTCCGTCAACTGCGGATCATCCTTGGGGTATGGTCCGTCGCAAAGAACTTTTACCTCAAGCGGTTGCTCTTTTAAGGCAAGGGTCAACTCATTGCGAATAGAAGCTTCATTTACAGAAACAAGCATCTTGACGTTCGCGGCCTTAAATCGATATACCAAGTCTTTTTTCTTGAGTTGATTCGTCGCGGGAATAGCTACCGCTCCAATTTTATGAAGAGCGATAACCGCAGGCCAGTACTCTACCCTTCTTTTTAGAATCAACATAACCGCGTCGCCCTTGGTAATGCCAAGATTCGTAAAGGCACAGGCCATCTGGTTTGACCAGCTACTCATCTCGCCAAAGCTAACGATTCTTTCCTTACCAGCATCATTACACCACACTATGGCGGTTTTATCCGGCGTCTTGAGTGCCATCTCGTCGACTACATCAAATCCATAATTAAATGATGGGGGAACTGACACTGTATAATTGGCATAAAAATCTTCGTACGATTCAAAGTCTATCCGGGGTAAAAAACGATCGAGCATCATCGGGTAGCCTCCGTGCAATCACAAATAATCGCTAAAAAGGAAGCGGGTTTGCCGTCAAGAGCGGCCATTCCATGTTTCTTGGATGAATCAAAATAGATTGAATCGCCCTCTTCAAGAGTCAGGTCATGGCCGTCTATGCTTAAAAGGAGCTTTCCGGATAAAACCAGATTGAACTCATTGCCCGGATGGCTATTGTAATGAATTTTGAGCGGATCTTCGCTTTGTACCGTTACTATAAACGGGTCCATCGCGCGGCCAACAAATTGGGATGCCAGACTTTCATAATGATATTCATTGCGGCGCTCAACAACAGGTCCGGTACCCTTTCGGGTAACATGAAAAACCTGAGCATGAGGATCGGATCCGGTGAGTAAACTGGTGGTAGAAATTCCGCATACCCTGGCAAAGGAAGAAAGCCAGCCCACCGGAATGTCCGATAATTCTTGCTCGAATGAGCGATATTCCACCTCGGAAATACCAGTTAATTCTGCAACCCGAGTTATACTCAATCCCTTGTCTTCTCTCAGGGCAGCAACGCGTTGCGCGATATCATGTCGTTGATTCATACAGACGGCTCCTTAACAATGCAAGACAAAAAACCATTAGATGTTTTTTTGTCTTGCAAGTTTAGACACCGTCATCGATGAAGGGGTTGCGTGTAACCCTTATTTTTTTCCGAAAAAAGTGCTCACTCGAATAAAAAAGTATAATAATCCCATAAAAACGAACAAAATGAGCATACCAATTCCCGTCAGAGTCAGGGCCTGCTGTACTGTGTCATTAAACATAAAAAACTCCTTACCAACTGCCTTATTTCATTAAAATGGGAACAAGGGCCAAAACAAGACCTCCGGCAACCACCGAGCCAATTTGTCCTGATACATTCGCGCTCACCGCGTGCATCAGGATAATATTAGAAGGATCCTCTTTCATTGCCATTTTTTGGATAACCCGACTCGACATGGGAAAGGCTGAAATGCCGCAAGCGCCAATCATGGGATTCATTTTATGCTTCATAAATAGATTCAGGAATTTGGCAAAAATAACCCCACTCGCGGAGTTAATGATAAAGGCAAGCATTCCCAAGAGCATAATCTTGATTGTATCAATGCGGATAAAGTCTGAAGCCCTCATCGAAGCGCCAACGGTAATTCCCAAAAGGAGGGTAACCAGATTGGATAACTCATTTTGTGCGGTACGGGACAATTTTTCCAGTACTCCACATTCACGAATAAGGTTTCCAAACATTAAAAAACCAATGAGGGGAGCGGCAATGGGAACGAGAATACTTGCAAGTATGGTAACCGCTACCGGGAACACAATGACCAAGGAGGCGGGAATTGTATGATCAATCGCTTCCATCCGTCGCAAGCGCTCCTTTTTGGTGGTAAGGGCACGAATAACCGGCGGCTGAATAATGGGCACCAAAGACATATACGAATAAGCAACTACGGTAATAGGACCAAGCAGGTACCGGGCAAAACGAGTGGTAATATATATGGTTGTCGGACCATCTGCCGCGCCGATAATACCGATACTGGCCGCTTCTTTAAGGTCATAGCCCATCATACCGGCAATGGCTATCGTAATAAAAATACCCAAATGGGCAGCCGCTCCAAAGAACATCATCCAGGGACGCTGAAACAAGGGACGAAAATCAATCATGGCACCCACGCCAATAAAGATGAGCAGGGGAAAAAGCTCTGTTCCAATTCCGGCGTCAAAAAGATGTTTCAGGGCTCCAGGAACCCCCTCGTGTTCCCAGACAACGGCCAGGGGCAAATTAACCAAAATTGCTCCAAACCCGATCGGTAACAGCAACATGGGCTCATAATCCTTGGCGATTGCTACCCAAATCAACAAACCGCCTATCGCATACATGGTAAATTGCTGCCAACCAAGCGATAAGAGTCCTTCTAAAAAGAAGTCAATAATCACTGTTATCATTAGTGCACACTCCTTGAGTTATCTTGCATCCAACAATACCATCAGGGCAGAAAAAAAACTACCGGAGGCACAATAGAAACCTGCTGACTATTTAATGATTGCGCCATGTCACTTTTGGCCCTATACTGATACATAAGTCCAATAGGAGGAGTTCATGGCAGTTAAGGCAATGGATTTATTCGAGGCGTATACACAAAACAAGCTTCCAATGGATGAAGGTTATATTGTGTCGTCTTTTTTCAAGCAGGAATCAACCTATAGCATTTATGAGGTAGTCTCATATTCTGCTATCAAGGACATTTATTTAACCGGCAACGGATTAACCTTTCAAACAAACGGAAAAAAGTTACATCTGTTGGTTGAGCCACCCTCGTACCCTCAAAAAGCAATTGAACCGTATTGCCGATCCCAGGAGTTTTTAGTGCCCCTGCGGTTTAGCGAGTCCACTATCATTACTGCAAAAAATCAGGTTAAGGTGATTTTTAGCAAGGCCCCCCAGGACGCAATCTCTGCCTTTACCATTGTAAAACCGGAGGGTATCAATTTTGCCTTCCTCTTCTACTCACAGCCGGATGTCTTTGCCTCTATCGAAAAGTTTTTTGCAAAAACCCTTAATCAGGAAGCAGGGGTGCCTCAGGCAGACTCAGCAAAGATAGCAAAATCAATCGGAGAATTGTGTGCTCAAACCCTTACCTGGCCAAAAGACCGGGAATAAAGGACTGATACTGGCGATATGGTCATTAAAAACCCGTGATTACCGTTTTTTTGATGACTTTTATCCTGCCAAGCAACTTTCTGCCGCCTGTTCAAACCGGAGCCTTGAGCTCCGGTTTTTGTTTCCTCACGATGTTCCCTCGTATCTTGATACTCATGCAAAGAGCCTGGACATCAAGACAACCGTATGCCTTATTCGCGGCCATCTGGAACCGGCAATCTTTGAGCTACTTGAAAAAAAGGCTCTCCGCTGCATTAACACAAGGGCGTCGATGGATGTGGTTCAGGACAAATATCGCCTCTATCAATTTTTAACGGCACATAACTGGCCTACCATTAAAACGGATCGTATCGACCCGGAGAAACCGCTCATTTCGCCTGAGTATTCCTTTCCGGTCGTTATTAAACCGCGCTATGGAAGCCGGGGCAGAGGAGTCTCCCTGATAGCCTCAGAATCATCCCTCCGTGCCGCCATTACCTATAGTGCTAATGAGCAGCTGTTGCTGCAGGAATACTTGGCCAACTCCCATGGAAGAGACGTGCGTATTCTTCTTGCGGGAGATACCCTTGTCGCCGCTTACGAGCGGGTATCAGCGCAGGGCAACTTTAAGTCGAACGCGTGCGAAGGAGCGATTGCACACAAGGCGTCATGGGAAGGTATCGATTACTGGATTCAGATGGCTCGTGATATCTGTGCCCGGGCAGGGCTCTGGTATGCAAGCGTCGACTTTCTGTTCAGGTCGCCACCCTCCCAAAAGATGGTAGAGCTAGCCGTATGCGAGGTAAACGCCTCCCCGGGATTTGAAGCTCTGGACCGGGATCTTTGTATGGATAGCGCGACTATACTGATAGATGCGATGATTCAGGATTTTTTTACCTAATCACGCTTCCCCTAATAGCTGCTTCAGTTCCTGTATTTCACCGGCAAGTTTGGACCGCTCCAGTTTTTGATAGCGAGCGGGAACCATTTCGCGGCTGGTACACTCAAGAACGGCAACCAAATTCTGAAGCTCAATTTCATGTGGATATGCCGGAGGGATAAAGTCCCTGATTGTCTGATCGATGTCCTCCCGGGTAACGATTGTATGTCCGTCCATCGTGGCATTCATCTTGGAGCGAACCAGTATCGCCTCAATATCAGAGCCGGATACCTCAAACTTGAACGACTTGAAAATATCGGCAAGGGGGAAATCCTTTACCTTGATATCGAGCTTACGCTGAAGTGTACGAAAAAGTTCTACCTTTTCGTCGACAGTCTCGGGATAAAACAGGGCAAGATGCTCCTCGGCACGGCCCTGACGCTTTAAATCTATAGGTAAAAGATCAGGGCGACAGGTTATCAAGAACCAGATAATCTTTCCCCGATACTCGGTATTCCCCATAAAGTTTGCAATCTGGGCAAACACACGGTTTGAGGTTCCCGAGTCCCCCTGTGCGTCCCGATCGCCAAGAAAGGCGTCGGCCTCATCTATCATAACCGCAACCGGGCTCATCGCCTTTAGTATGTTAAGCACCTTTTCCAGATTGCTTTCGGTAGCACCCTGCCATTTTGAGCGGAAATTGCGAAGCTTAACCATGGGTATCCCGATTTCGCCGGCAAAGGCAGAAACCATAAAGGTTTTCCCCGTTCCAACCGGCCCCGCAATTAAATAGCCCATGGGCAACACATCTATTCGTCCCTGTTTAAGGGCCTTTGCCGCACTTTGGAATCTTTTTTTTACAAAACCATGTCCGCCAACAAACGATAAATCATGTTCGGTTTCCACAAACTCAAGAAGCCCTGCAGCCTCGTTTTCGATGATTGCCCGCTTGCGAAGCCGTAAATAATCCAGGGTTATGGGCTTATCCTCCTGATAGGATTCCGCCACCAGTTGATTTAGATTAAGAAGGTTCAAGCCGGAGGTAAGGACGCCAATACGTTCCGGATTAAGACCTCTCTCCAGAATCAACATCTCTTTGCTATCTAAAAATTCCAAAAACTGGGTGCGAACCAGTTGGTCAGGAAAGGGAATGGTTACCTTTACCGTTGATGGAGAAGTCGACAGGCGGGGATTGATATCGGTCAGGTTCTCGGTAAGCATGATAACCGAGACATCGCCCCGGGTAAACTGCGGTTCGTGCGACCAGCGATTAAGGGTTACCAGGCAATAGCGGTCTATCTCGTCAAGGTGTCCTATCTCGTCTGCCGGAACAATCGTTTCGGCGTAGTCGATAATCAATACGATCCGAAGATCCTTGGGGATGTTTAACACAAAGTAGCGCTCCAGATAATCAAAGGCCTTTACCGGATCGCGTGTCAAAAATTCCTCTGCAGGGACATTGGGATAGCGGGCGGTCATAGTCTTTATGTATGCTTTTTCCATCTCGGCCATACAAAAGGATATTCCGCTCGATTTGTCATAAAAGACAATGATATCCCGATTACCAAAAAGGACCTCCGAGATATAATCTTGAATACGGACGAACATAAACTCGCCCTCGTTCATCTTATGGGGCAAAAAATCACGGATATTCCCATGCACAAAATAGAGATTTGCGGTTTTGGAACAATATTTTACCGACAATTCCTGTGCCCAGGATGGCAATATATTGATAAAATCGAGATTTTTCTTGATGAGCTGCTGACCCTGTGCCATGTTCCCCTCCACCCGTCGTCAGTGTAGCATTACTGTTACGCTAACACAATATTTTCCGTTTCGAGTTTTTTTTCACGATATCTTGTTTTTTCTTTGCCGATGCGTTAGGGTACAACCATACTACTTACGAAGGAGTCTTATATGGCTTATAAAATTTCCGACGCCTGCATCAATTGCGGAGCTTGCGAAGGTGAATGCCCGGTAAGCGCCATCAGCGAAAAAGACGATAAGCGCGTTATTGACGCAGCAACTTGTATCAGCTGTGGCGCCTGTTCAGCGGTATGCCCGGTTGAGGCAATCTCCGAGGAATAATCGGTATCACGCACCGTGCACCGTAGCAGTTGACTGCTACGGTATTTTTTTTTACGGACAGCCCTGTTCCGTAAGGGGAGTCGCCATGATACGCAACATACTCGCAGGCTACACAGACTTGCTACAATCCCTTCTTCGTTTTGTCGCCCTTTTTGCCGTCTCTCTGGGCTTGGGAGCTCTTGTGGTATGGCCCCTGTGGCGACTTGCCGTTGGGAATCCCCAGGTATACACCCTGGCATCCGCTGTGTTCGCCACGCTCATTATTGTTTCCATTATTGCCGTTCGTCTCAGGCGGGCGTATATCCGGGACAAAGGTCTTTTGTACACCAGCCTAATCCGACGCCTGATTGTTGTAGTCGGTGTGTCCACCTCTGTTTTTTTTGTCATGCACTACCAGCGTCTTATCGCCCTTGCCTGCGCCTTCCTTACCCTTATCCTCTATGGCATGGTCGCTTTTGGCATTAACCCCCGCCGCCGTTCATCACCAAAGAATCCTCAGTTGTAACCATGAACGCAACTCCAGGCGGCATACGAGTATTCCTTTTTATGTCATGCGCCCTCTGGAGCATTGCCTCTTTGCATCTTGAAACAAAGCCATCCCGCTATCCCCTGATTCCCGATCTATCTTCCCTTAATCCGGTATTTCGCCAATACTCGGACGATGTCTCTGCGGCCCGGATAGCCCTGGCGGGCGCCGATGCAAAACTCCCGCTCGGAATCTATTCCTACCGGGTCAAAAGCGGAGAAACCCTTATTTCTATCGCTGCCAGATGCTCCATTCCCTACGACTCAATCGCGGGGCTTAATCGAATTCCGTCGGCAACCGCTGTACTGGAAGGAAAAACGCTCTTGTTGCCCACCCTTCCCGGCCTCTATCTTCCTGACCAGGCAAGCTCCGATTTTGAACACTTGCTGCTTTCTTCGTTTGATCCTGCCAGTCCCCTTATCTTGTCCTTTACAGTCTATGATCCTCACACTTCATCAGCTCGCCCCGTCCATTGTATTCCCGCACAACAGTGGGACGGTACCGTACGCGCTTTTTTCCTTAAACCCTACTTTACCTTTCCCCTTCCCCAAGGCATCCTTACCTCCTCTTTTGGCTATCGAAAAAACCCGATAACAGGAAATCTTATCTTTCATAAGGGAGTGGATCTTGCGGCCCCTCGGGGAACGCCGGTACTTGCCTGTAGAGACGGAACGGTTATTGTCTCTTCTTTTGACCCCGTATATGGCAATTATCTTATTCTCCGCCATGATGGCGGACGCGAAAGC
The DNA here is from genome assembly GCA_016929605.1 of Spirochaetales bacterium. GTDB lineage: Bacteria > Spirochaetota > Spirochaetia > Treponematales > Treponemataceae > Teretinema. The sequence continues at coordinate 15,446 of JAFGIM010000066.1, forward strand.
CTCTATGGCCATCTGGAAACAAAAAAAATCGAGTTGCATGGCCGAGTCAAATCAGGTACTATTTTAGGTACTGTAGGTTCAACTGGTCAGTCAACCGGCCCGCATCTCCATTTTGAGATACATGAAAACGGGGTTCCGAAGAATCCTGCAGGATTCATAAAAGGGAATTAGTGCTTATGCGTATATCGCGCTCTGCCTCACTGGTAGTTATCCTCATCTGTGCCCTGGGTGTCCTTCAGGCTGAATCGTTTCGGGTCAGGTCCATTACCCCGGTATCGGTGTCGAGCCAACACAGCGAAGGCTCTACCGTAGAACTGGGCTACAATGACGCTATAGCAATTTCTCTGGACAAGCCACCCCTTTTTCTTAAAGGGCTGGAGGTAGAAGTAAAAATCCCCCGAGATCTTTCCTCGTTTCGCAACTCCATGGCCTGGGGCCTGTACCGCAGCATTTCTCCAAACCCGGCACCTTCGATTATTGATTATCAGGGAGAGCAGATTTCTCTGCAGCCCCTTCCATCCCGGCTCTCCTTTGTTCTCCAAATTCCACTTCGCAAGGGACATGGACTAAAAGACAGCCCCTACTCAACGGTCATCACCTCGATTCAAAGCCTCAACGAGCCCCTTATTTTTCGTCTATTACCGATTATGAAGGGTTTGCCTGAATCCATAGAAACCCTTAAGTTTACGGTCCGCATCAAACCCCTGCTTGCTGATGAGGGAGCCTTTCAACTACAGATACACTGGCCCGAAGGCAAGGAAAAACCAGTCGTGGTCAGAATCGATGAGGCCTTGATAGACAAACCGTCTCAATTACTCTTTCTTGCTCCCGGAACCCACCATCTTTCTATAGTTTCCGAAGATTTTAGAAATGAGGTTCGGGTATTCTCGGTGGAAACGGCTCGCATTACCGAGATGGTGGTTGAGCTTCAGGATACCGTCCCCCGCCTTTTTGTCTCTGCACCGGAGAACACCCACATTCTTTTGGATAGCGTCCCCCTCGATCTTGGAAAAAAAGGATTTCCGCTTGAGCCAGGCGATCATGAGATTATCTTTCGTGTGGGCGATTATGAGTTAAAGCGAATGATAACGGCCGAAAAGGGTCGCGATTACACTATTTCCATGCAAATTGACCTGGAAGTCGTAGAAAGCCCCTGATTTTTCTCTCAAGACGATTAGCGGCCTTGCCGATTATTATTACATCGGACAGTTGGTTCCCCTCCCACCCACTGACTGTCCGATAGCCTGATGGGCGGGCCGGTTGAAATATACCGGCTCTTTTTTTTCTCCCTTCCGGATTATTCTTTTCTTCTTGTAACAAAGCCCTCTTTATGCTTTTATTGTAGTATGTCAGCCAAAGGAACGCGCTCCGTTACCATACCTGTAACTATCATTGTTGTGCTTTCAATTATCACGGGATCTATCCTCGGGATAAACATAGCCTTAACGCATAATCTTAAAAACAGCGAGCAATTCACCGAATTTAACCCTGCCCTGCCAACTCGCATCCTTGATATTCATGGGGATTTGATAACTGAATTCGCATCGGAAGAAAAACGCGAAATCATCACCCTTGATAAACTGCCTCGCCACATGATCGATGCCCTGTTAACCCGCGAAGATCAGATTTTTTACCGCCATCGAGGATTTAGCGCAAAGGCCTTGATGCGCGCGGTGTTTGGAAAATTAACCGGACGATCCCTTGGTGGCGGAAGTACGATTACCCAACAAGTTGCAGGAACGCTGTATCTTGATCGAAGCGAAATGAGTATTACGCGAAAAATCAAGGAACTGTGGTGGGCCCTGCAACTGGAACGCCGTTATTCCAAGAATGAAATCCTTGAACTCTACCTGAACAAAATGTACTTTGGCGGTGGCACCTACGGTGTTAACGCCGCGTCCCGTTTTTATTTTGGTCACCCTGCCACGGAAATCACCCCGGCAGAAGCGGCCATACTGGTTATCCAACTGTCTAACCCGGCCTTTTATAATCCCTTTGAGCATCCCAACCGGGCTATGGACCGTCAGCAAGAAGTGCTTAGGCAAATGGTTAGCCTTGGTCTCCTTGATAAAAAAATAGCCGACGAATCCTTTGATGAGTACTGGGCTAACTTTGATTATACACGAACTGGCACGTCCGCCTGGCTTAACCGTGACGACAAAGCCAGATGGTTCTCTGAATACGTACGTCGCCAACTGGAGACCATGATATACGGTTCAATGGATATCTATTCCGGCGGGTATACCGTTCATACGACACTGGACCTTCGCCACCAGGCTGCGGCGGAAAAGGTGATGGAAGACTATCTTAAAACCGCGAACCGTCGGTTCAAATCGTCAAGCGCCGCACGCTTTGCCCAGGGCGATCAATACGCGCAAATAACTGAATTACTCGCCCTTTCTTTTAACCTTCCACAACTGGCAGTATCTGCGGAAAGGCTTCACGTCAAATCAATCGCTCAATACCGCAGAACCGTTAATCCGGTTGTGGATATGATGTCCCTTATGTTTGGGCTCGACGGTCTAAAAGTCGAAACAAACAAGTCTAACGCCCGGGTCCAGCAAGCAGCGGCAAAAACAACGGTAGAAGGTACCCTGATCTGTGTCGACAACGATACCGGCTACATTACCGCCCTTGTAGGCGGAAGCAAATTTGATCAGTCAAACCAGATTATCCGGGCAACCCAAGCCTCGGTTCAGCCGGGAAGTACCTTTAAGCCCCTTTATTACTCCGCGGCAATCGATTCCCGAAAATACACCGCAGGTTCAATGATCAACGATACCCCCGTTGTCTTCTTTAACGAATCCGGTGTGCCCTACACTCCGCTTAATTTTAAGGGAGAATGGAAGGGCACCGTACTTTTGTGGGAAGCCCTGGCCCATTCCATGAACGTACCCTCCTTGCGAATTCTGGATGGTATCGGGTTTGACGCAGCCATTAACCGGGCTGCCTCTCTTTTGGGTTATACAAACAAGGGAGATATAGACAAGGTCTTTCCTCGCGTATATTCCCTGGGATTGGGCGTAATCAGCGTGGCCCCCATTCAGATGGCAAAGGCCTTTGCAGCATTTGCCAATCAGGGAAAAGAGCTTACCCCCATCGCGATTAGATCTGTAGAAGACCGTAATGGAAAAACCATCATAGATCCCGAAAGGGAACTTCGTCTTGAGCAAAAACGAAAGGGAAGCGCGATTCAACTTATCAGTCCTCAAAACGCGTACATCATGACCGAGCTTCTTAAAAACACCATTCGTACCGGAACCCTTGGCTGGGCTTCCGGGTATGAGCGCAAGTTTACTTTTAAGGATAAAAATGGCCGGAACTTTGTAATGCCGGCTGCGGGAAAAACGGGAACCACCCAAAACTGGGCGGATGCCTGGACCGTTGGATTTACACCCTATTACACAACAGCCATCTGGTTCGGGTTTGACCGTCGCGGACTATCTTTGGGCCTTGACAATACCGGCGCGACCCTGGCAGGACCTGCCTGGGGTGACTATATGCATCAAATTCATGACGGGCTTCCCTTCCGGGATTTTGTTAAACCGCAAACGGGTCTTGTTCACGCCACCGTGTGTAAAAAATCAGGATTACTTGCCACCGATTATTGTTCCGACGGATTGGTCACCCTTGCCTATCTGGAAGGTACACAGCCAACCAGTTATTGTGAATATCATGAAAAGGATGACGAATTAAAGCGTATAGCCATGGACCGACTTCAAAAGCAAAGTCTTTCCGTGGGCCAAAGGCCTATTGAAACCGATACCTCAAGTTTAGTACTCGATCCATCCATCTTTGATGACCCTCTGCCTGGACAGGGCAAGGTCAAGCAGGGTACGCCCATGTATCAACCGTACAATCCGCAAGGCCCTGTAATCACTCCCCCACAGGTTAAAAAACCGAATGAAGAGGATGAACAAAATCAATCAGGTGATATACTTATCGACAGTGAAGAGGAAGAGCCTGAATTCAATCCCCTGCTGGAATAGGAGGAGATCATGCAAGTTGCACTTGAAGAGATCAAAATTCGCAAACGAGTAAGACGAAAAAATGAAGATATAGAACCACTGATGGACAGCATGAAACGCTATGGCCTTTTTAATCCAATTACCATCAATTCACGCATGGTTCTTGTTGCCGGAGCAAGACGGCTCGAGGCAGCAAAGCGGCTTGGGTGGAGAACGATTAACGCAGTAATGCTCGACGATACGGATAAGATAACCGAGCTTGAAATTGAGCTTGAAGAAAACGTACAAAGATCAAATTTTACCGACCGTGAATTAATCGAAGCGTACGCCCGCCTGGAGCGGATGAGAAACCCCAATATATTCATCCGGATATGGCGGGCGATTGTCGCGTTCTTTCACAGCTTGTTTGTCAGGAACTAACCACCCGAATAAACTTCTTTTTACCAGCACGTACTACCAGTTCCCCTTCTCCATCAAGGGCTGTGGCGCTAACCATGTCTTTAACCGAGGTAACGTTGACCCCGCCCACGTAGGCCCCGCCTTGTTCAACAAGGCGGCGGGCGTCACTCTTGGTTGCGGCAAGTCCTGCCTCATAAAAAAGATCAAGAACACCAATACCTGCTTCAAAACGTTCGCGTGGTATGGATACAGTGGGCATGGAGCTCTTGTCGCCTCCGCCGCCAAATGCCGCACGGGCGCCTAAAAGGGCCTTCTCGGCTTCTTCAGCGCCATGAATCAGGGTAGTCACCTCGATGGCAAGGCGCTCCTTGGCGGCGTTAATATCCCCGGCCATAAGAGTATCAATGTCCGTAACCGGTAAAAAGGTAAATAAAAGCAGGAAGCGGCGAACATCCGCATCAGTAACGTTTCGCCAATATTGAAAGAAATCGTATGGAGTAGTTACCGCGGGATCCAGGAAGAGCGCACCCTTTTCGGTCTTGCCCATTTTTTTGCCGTCAGAGGTGGTAATAAGGGGAAAGGTAAGTCCATAAGCCTGTTTTCCGTTAATTCGGCGAATAAGCTCAATACCCGCAACAATATTACCCCACTGATCGTCTCCGCCAATCTGGAGGGCAACGCCATGGCGTTCATTAAGCTGAAGAAAGTCGTAACTCTGCAATAACTGATAGTTAAACTCAACAAAGGTCAAACCGGTTTCCATGCGTTTTTTATACGCTTCAAAGGTAAGCATGCGGTTTACCGAAAAGTGAGAGCCAATATCGCGCAAGAAATCTATGTAGTTAAGATCGGCAAGCCAGTGTTTGTTATTCTCGGCAAAGGCGCTTTTCCCGTCAAAACCGATAAAGCGACCCAGCTGGGCGGCTATGGCTTCGGCATTGGCGTCAATCTGTTCATAACTGATCATCTTGCGCATTTCGGTTTTGCCGGAAGGATCACCGATGCGGGCGGTACCGCCGCCAATGAGGGCAATTGCCCGGTGACCCGCCTGGCGCAAATGGCGCAGGGCAAAGGCAGGAAGCATATGACCAATGTGCAGGCTCGATCCAGTCGGATCAAAACCGACATAAAACGCGACGGGACCGTCGTCCATGAGTCGGGAAAGACCGTCGACATCCGTGCATTGCTGGAAAAAACCGCGCTCTTTAAGCGTTTCAAGTGCCTTGTTCATGCGCGCGAGTATAGCGAGTTTCAAAAAAAAAGTATACACTACGCCTGATTGGCAAAAAAATCGCGAGGAGCGCAACATGACGCACGGATTTTTCAGGGTAGCGGCTGCAACGCCGAGTTGTACGGTTGGAGACTGCGGAGCAAATACGGCAGAGATTCTTTCTCTGGTAAAAAGCGCGAACGGACAGGGTGCCTCCCTGGTTGTGTTTCCGGAGTTATCAATTACCGGTTATACCTGTGCGGACTTATTTTCCCAGGATCTTGTTAGCCGGGTTTCCCTCGCTGCGGTTCGACTTATCGCGGAAAAAACGCGCGAAATTCCTATTACCATTGTCGTCGGTTTTCCCTTTGCGTGGGGCTCAAGCAGATATAACTGCGCCGCGGTTATATCGGATGGAAGGGTCTCAGGCATTGTACCAAAAACACACATCCCCAATTATGGCGAGTTCTACGAGCTACGAAATTTTGCCCCTGCCCCTGCCGAGACGACCCTTATCCCGGCAGGAATCTTTGGAACCGAAGCCGTTCCTTTTGGCTCAAAGCTTATCTTTAGCGACGAGAAAAACCCCGATCTTGCCCTTGCCGTTGAACTTTGCGAAGACCTGTGGGTACCGGAGGCACCATCGTCCTCTCATGCCAAACAGGGTGCGCTGATAATCGCGAATCTTTCGGCCAGCGACGAGATAATCGGTAAGGCCGCCTACCGCAGATCCCTGGTAAACGTACAATCGGCCAAGGCAGTCTGTGCATATATATACTCAGACGCCGGAGCCGGAGAATCTACACAGGATCTGGTCTTTAGTGGGCACAACCTTATCAGTGAGCATGGGGTGCTACTTGCCGAGGCGCTTCCCTTCTCGGAAAAAATGATTGTCGCCGATATTGATATTCGACGGCTGCTCCATGAACGAAGGAGAATGAATACCTTTAGTTCAGACACTATGGCGACAAACTATACCGAGATATCGATATGTCTTGATCGGGACTGCGAAACAGATACCGCCGATCAGATGCTGCTCAGGCCGCTTTCGGCTCATCCCTTTGTTCCCTCCGATTCACAAGAGCTGTCCATCCGCTGCGAGGAAGTCCTTGAGATTCAAACCCGGGGCTTAGTCAAACGATTGAGCCATACCGGCCTTGGCAAGGCAGTAATTGGTCTTTCTGGCGGACTTGACTCCACCCTCGCCCTCTTGGTAACCGTTCGGGCCTTTGACCGACTCTCCCTTGACCGCACAGGAATTCTCGCCATCACCATGCCAGGATTTGGCACCACAAGCCGTACCAAGGGTAACGCAACCCGGCTTGCAGACCTTCTTGGCGTTTCTCTGGAAACCATCTCGATAGACAAGGCGGTTCGCCAGCATTTTAAGGATATTGGCCAAGATCCGGAAAAACTGGACATCACCTATGAAAACGCTCAGGCCCGAGAGCGCACGCAAATATTGATGGATAAGGCCAACATGATAGGAGCCCTGGTTATTGGAACTGGAGACCTGTCGGAGCTTGCCCTTGGATGGGCAACCTATAATGGGGATCATATGTCCATGTACGCAGTTAACTCCTCCATCCCCAAAACCCTGGTTAGATTTCTCGTATCACGTTCGGCACAGGGAGCCGAGCGGTTTATCCAAGATCAAGCAAAGCAAAAGTCCTTTAGCCGGATACTGGAATCCATTCTGGATACCCCGGTAAGCCCGGAACTGCTTCCGGACACCAACGGGACAATTGCCCAGGAAACAGAGAAAATTGTGGGCCCTTATGAGCTACACGACTTCTTTTTATATCATCTTGTCAGGTGGGGCTCCTCCCCGGCACGAATTCTTTATATGGCAGAAAAAGCCTTTTCCCCGGCGCGTAAAACAGCGGGAGATACCATGGACACTGCCTCCTACACTCGCAAGGAAATCCTTTCCTGGATGGGTGTTTTTTACAGACGATTCTTTTCCCAGCAATTCAAACGCTCGTGCCTGCCCGATGGGCCCAAGGTTGGTTCTGTAAGCCTTTCCCCCCGTGGCGACTGGCGTATGCCAAGCGATGCCTCGGCCGCGATCTGGAAAAAAGAACTGGAAAGCCTGGAATAATTTTTTTTTGGAAAAAAACAATGCTCCGATCGTGTTTCTATTGACAGAAACAAGCCCAAGGCGTAGTATCTGTTCAGACGGACCGCTAGGGGCCCGAATTTTATTTTTGTATGGAGACTATTATGAGCGCTCAATCAGAAAAAAGTCATATGGGCACCCGCGACATCGTATTAGCGGGAATCCTTCTTGCCGCCGGAGCAGTAATCCGCATGTTCTTTCCAAAACTGCCGGTTACCCCAAACTTTATCATTGCAATGTACTGCCTGGTTATTTTGCTTGTTCGCCCCCGCGTAATGGAAGCGCTCGCCATCGGTATTGTTGCGGCAATCCTTTCCCAGCTTACCTCCGGCTCACCCGTTCCCTTTCTTAATTTTATCTCTGAACCCGTTGGCGCCCTGGTGTGTTACCTTCTTGTCAGGCCCAAATACCGGCTTTCGATTGGCTCCTATAGCCTTAAACCGGCCTTTGCAACCCTGCTTTCCACCCTTGCCTCAGGCTCAGTCTTTGTTCTGATTCTTTCTATCGTCCTTATGTCCAAGGGAAAGGACGCAAAATACATCATGATCGCGACGGTTGTCGTTCCCACAGCCCTTGCCAATACCGTCATTACCCAATTGGCCTTTGAACCACTGCGTCGTGTTCTGCGCATCAAGGATAAGGACGCGCAGTGATCAAGCTCGATTCCCTCAGTTTCCGCTATGACGAGGCAGACGATTACGCTCTCTGTGATATCAATCTGGATATCGGGAAAGGCGAGTTTGTCTGCATAATCGGGGCAGAACGTTCAGGCAAGACAACTCTTTTTAGACTTCTTAACGGTACTGCGCCCCGAGCTTTTGAGGGAACCGTCAGTGGATCTCTGTCGGTAGATGGTCAGGACCCTTCTCTTCGCGGACACATGGCCACCGGAGAAGCGGTTACGAGTATATTTGACGATCCGGATTCACAGATTATCAGCTTAACCGTTGCGGAAGAAATTGCCTTTGCCCTTGTACAACGCGGACTTGATTTTGAAGACATACACACACGATGCACTGAATCCTTAAAGCTAGTCGGTCTTTCCGGTTTTGAGCATCGAGCAACTGGAACTCTTTCCGGTGGACAAAAACAACGACTGGTTATGGCCGCGGCCCTTGCCCTTAAGCCAAAGGTGCTGCTCGTAGATGAAGGGACAAGCGCCCTTGATCCTGAAGGAGCCGAACACTGCTTTGCCCTTGTTAAGGATCTAATCAAGCGGGAAGGAACCACCGCCATTATGATTGACCGCTCGATTGAACTCGCTTTGCGCTACGCGGATAGAATCATTGTGCTTGACCATGGAAAGGTCGCACTTTCGGGCACCCCTGCCCTAATCAGCCAAAACCCGAAGCTTCTTGCGTCTTTGGGCCTTCGTGTACCGCTCTGGCTTGATCTATGCGCGACCCTTGCATCTCGCTCTCTTATCCAAGGCGATTTACCGGCGAGCGAGGCAGAGGCCCTTGCAATTCTGGCCCCGCTAACCGCGCAACGGGAGACAGCATGATTGCCGTAGACCGAGTGAGTACCTCAATTAAAAAAACGCCTATCCTTCGCGATCTAACCTTCTCCATACAGCGAGGGGAATTTGTCGCCCTTGTTGGACCAAACGGAGCGGGAAAAACAACCCTCCTCAAACATTTAAACGGTTTATTAAAACCGAGTAGCGGAACTGTTTTGGTTTCGTCTATGGATACTCGTAAGGTAAAGACAAGTCAGCTCGCCCGGTGTGTCGGTTTTTTGTTTCAAAACCCCGACCGTCAAATTTTGTGTACGACCGTTCGGGAAGAGATAAGCTTTGGACTTAAGCATTGTCAAATCCCGCGGGAAGAATGGGAAAACCGTATTCAACGTTCTGCAGAAGAAGCGGGAATAGCACAAAAACTGGACAGGGACCCCTTGCTTTTAACCCGATCCAGAAGACAGCGGGTTGCCCTTGCCTCGGTTCTTGCAACCGATCCGGACATCCTTGTTTTGGACGAGCCAACAAGCGCCCAAGACGAAACAGAAACAATCAGAATGATGAACCTTGCCTCCGAGCGCTGCAAGGCCGGAAAAACAATCCTCCTGGTAAGCCATGACATGGAAGTTGTTTCCCGCTATGCCACTCGGGTTATTGTGTTAATCGAAGGTGCAATAGCCTTTGACGGAAAGCCCCAACAGCTGTTCCACAATCGCGAGCTGCTCGCCCGCGCCAGCCTTTGTCAACCACAGGTATATCGCCTGACCGAAGCCCTGTCCCTAACGCCCCCGGCAGCAGGAGAAGACCCGGTACAAGCCCTTGCCGATCAAATTGAGCTTCGCGCCAGAAAGGAAGCGCTATGACTACCCCGTTTTTTCGCCATCCTCGGGACATGGCTCCCCTGTTTAAGTTTATCGCCATGCTGGGATGTATTGCCGCAGCCTACCTGAGTAATTCCATCCCGATGATTATCTCGGTCATTATCCTTGAAGGCCTTATCGCGGCAAGCACTTCTGTGTTCCGCACCTTCCGCATCACCTTACTTGCCCTCCTGTTTGGCGCCCTAACGCTCTGTCTGTTTCAAATTTTTACCATATCGGAAGGAACTATCCTTTTTTATGCTATCCCCTTTGTACGCCTTGGGGCAATAACCGATGTCGGTCTATCCTCCTGCCTTATTATGGCCCTACGGATGATCGCCTCTGTTGGGGCTATTCCCCTTATGCTCTCGCTCACAAGTCAAACCCAGGTTGTCTCCCTGGTATCCGGAAACTTACGACTTCCGGGAGCCTATGCAATTATGCTGGTAACCGCCCTCCGTTTTATCCCAACCTTTGGAGAGCGGATGCGCCAGGTATTGCAAGCCGAGGCCGCACGGGGGTACAATGTGGAATCCGGGAACCCCTTCCGAAAGATCGGGGTAATACTCCGGCTGTCGCTTCCCTTGCTCATTTCATGCGCGCGGGATGTGGACACCCTGGCTCTGTCAATCGAAACCCGCGGATTTGATCCCCGCAATACGACCAGACCTCGGCGCATTCCCCCAACCAGGGGCGACGCGCTTGTCTTGATTCTTTGTTTGGGACTACAAACCGCAATTGTGTTGGCAGACCGAATCGTTTGCACATAAGGTGATATCCGTATGAAAACCCTGCTTACCGGCAACGAAGCCGTTGCCCTTGGCGCCTGGGAGGCTGGCGTTCGCGCAGCCTATGGTTATCCGGGGACTCCGTCTACCGAGATACTGGAAAATCTGTCGCGTCATTCAAAAGATGTCTATCTTGAATGGTCTCCAAACGAAAAAGTAGCCTTTGAGGCTGCAGCCGGCTCCTCGTATGCGGGAGTGCGCACCATCGTTACCATGAAGCACGTTGGTCTCAATGTGGCCGCAGACCCCCTGATGACCCTATCCTATGTTGGAACCGAAGGCGGCTTCCTTATTTGTGTTGCCGACGATCCCGGCCAGCACTCTTCCCAAAACGAACAGGATTCACGCCACTTTGCCCGCTTTGCCAAGATACCCGTACTGGAGCCGGCGAATTCTGACGAGGCATTACGGTTTATGAAATATGGCTTTGAGCTATCCGAACGTTTCAAAACCCCGGTTATGATACGGCTTACCACCCGGGTAAGCCACTCCCGAGGTCTGGTGGAAACCGGAAACCGCATCGAATCCAAAGAAGCTCATTTTGAACGAAACCCGTCCCGCTTTTGCCCCCTGCCGATATGGGGCCGCGAAATGCGAAAGAAAGTAGAAATGCGCACTGGCGATCTTGCCCAGGAAGCAGCGCAAAGCCCGCTTAACCGGATAGAGATGGCTGATACATCCCTTGGTATTATCGCCGAAGGCCTTGCATGGAATTATGTTAAGGAAGTATTCCCCACCGCATCAGTTCTCAAGCTTGGCTGGGCATGGCCCTATCCCGACTCCCTGATTCGGGACTTCGCCTCACAGGTACAACGCCTTGTGGTAATCGAGGAAAACGAAGACATTCTGGAAGAACATATCAAGGCTATGGGCATAGCCTGTACGGGCAGAGACCTTCTTTCGGGAGTTGGAGAGCTTTCGGTTCCCAAACTCCTCGCTCTAAAGGCAAAGCTCGAAGGAAATGAGCTTCCCGTCCTGCCCGCACCCATAGAAGCTGCCAAGGACCTACCTGCACGCCCCCCGGTCCTGTGTCCCGGCTGCCCCCATCGCGGACTCTTTTTTGCCTTAACCGCTCATGACGTTCTGGTTACCGGAGACATCGGGTGCTACAGCCTTGCGGTATTCCCCCCTCTGTCCCGAACAGACACTATCTTGTGCATGGGCGGAGGTTTTTCCGTTGCCCAGGGAATCGACAAAGCCGGTGAAAAACGGCGCGTTGTCGGCGTAGTCGGGGACTCAACATTCTTCCATTCCGGAATTACCGGACTATTGGATGTTGTATATAACAAGGGTAAATCCATTCTTGTAGTGTTGGATAATCGAACCACCGCAATGACCGGACATCAGGACAATCCGGGAACCGGCAAAACCCTTATGGGAGAAGACAGCGATATAGTATCGATAGAGGCAGTGGGAAAGGCCTGTGGCATGAAAAACGTTACCACAGTAAATCCCTATAACCTGGTACAAACAAAAAAAGCGATCGACGAGGCAATGGCGCGCGAGGAGTCCTCGCTCATCGTTACCCGTGCACCGTGTCCCCTCAGAACTTGCACCCCCGTTGGGCCAATAAAGTCCATAGACCCGTCCAAATGCACCGCCTGTCACTCCTGCGTTAAAATTGGTTGCCCTGCCATAGAAGCGCGAAAGAAGGGAGAGAAGCCGGTAATATCAGCGGAGCTTTGCGCTGGATGCGGGCTGTGTGTGCAAACCTGCAAATTTGGAGCTATCAAGGAGGCCCGCACATGAGTGAACAAAAGCCAACAAAAAATATCCTTCTTGTCGGCGTTGGCGGACAAGGAGTCTTGTTAGTTAGCACCATTATCGCCCAAGCCGCGATTGAACTTGGCTTTGATGTAAAGACAAACGAGGTACACGGCATGGCTCAACGAGGCGGCAGTGTATTAGCCCAGGTTCGCTATGGCAAAGAGGTATTTAGCCCTCTGGTGTGGGAAGGTACCGTAGACCTTTTAATCTCGCTAGAAAAAGCAGAGGCTCTTCGCTATGCCCATTATCTTAAAAAAGATGCACTGGCCGTTGTCTCAAACCAAACCATTATTCCGGTAACCGTATCTTCGGGAAAAGCGGAATATCCGTCGGATCTGGATCAAAGACTTTCAAAAGCATTTCCCCGCCTTGTTCTTATAGATTCACTTGCCATTGCCCAGCAACTTGGTAACGCAAAGGCTGCCAATATCGTTACCCTGGGCGCGGCCGCAAAAGAGTTACCCTGTCTTGCAGATGGATGGAATCGAGCGATACAAACTTGTATCCCGGAAAAACATCGTCAACTAAACACTGCGGCCTTTGCCGCCGGAGGAGCTTTTAAAAATGAATAGCCATTATTTTGAAAAAGAAAAAGAGACAATGAACCGAAAGGACCTTGAGTCCCTTCAACTTGAGCGTCTTCAGGCCACGGTTAAGCGAGTATACGAAAAAAATTCGGTCTACCGAAAAAACTTTGAACAAGCCGGAGTTACTCCCCAGGATATCAAAAGCCTTTCTGACATCCAAAAACTTCCTACAATCAACAAAACCATTTTTCGTGATACCTACCCCATGGGACTTATGTGCGTGGATAAAAAAGAAATAGTAGAGATGCACATGTCCTCCGGTTCTACCGGCACGCCAGTTGTCATGCCCTATACGCAAGGAGATCTTGATCAATGGGCAAGCTGTATGGCCAGATGCTATGCCATGGCGGGCGCGCTTCCTACCGATGTAGTGCAAATAACCCCCTCTTTTGGTCTTTTTAACGGCGGCTTCGGGATGTATCACGGAGCCAGAAAATACGGATTATTCGTCGTTCCCACCGGGGCCGGAAATACCGCCCGTCAAATAAAACTCGCCAAAGACTTTGGAACCCGGGTATTCACCGGTGTAGTGTCGTACGGTCTCAGGCTCATCGAGGAATTAGAGGCCGAAAAAACAAGCTTGAGCGATTTACGTATCGGTATCTTTGGCGCTGAATCCTTCTCTGCTGCCATGAAAGAAAAAATTTCCCAGGGCCTGGGCATAGAAGTATTCGATATCTACGGGATGACTGAAACCGGAGGAGTTGGCACTCTTGGACAGGATTGTCCCGCTCATAACGGCATTCATGTGTGGGAAGACCATTATATTATCGAAATCCTCGATCGGGACACGCACACTCCGGTAGCGGATGGCGAAATCGGAGAGCTTACCATTACCGCTCTTACCCGAGAAGCGCTTCCGGTAATCCGGTTCAGAACCGGAGACCTTTCCCGTATTATTTCGCGCGACACCTGCTCTTGCGGACGCACTCATCTGCGCGTTGACCAAATAATGGGCCGCGTAGACGATATGCTTATCGTTAAAGGTGTAAACTTCTTCCCCAGCCAGGTTGAACAGGCGCTTATGTCGATTCCTGGCGTATTGAATAACTACCAGATCATTATAGAAGAAGTAAACGGGGTAACCGACCTGCGAGTGCATGTAGAGGCAGAAAACGGAGTCACGGGCTTCATGGTAGAAAAAGTACTTAAAGAAACGCTCGGCTTTTCTCCCAAGGGAGACATATTTGCCCCAGGAGCCCTCCCCCGCCAGGAAGGAAAGGCAAAGCGGGTATTCTACCGCAAAAGCGATGGAAGTCTGGCTTAAAGAAAGGTTTTGTAATCGCGCAGATGATCGGGTAAGGTTTCATACGGCTTAAGGCCGTAGGGACATCGCTGGGCACATGCACCGCAGTGTGTGCAATCTTCAATCCGGCTCATCAATTCCTGCCACTCATCGGTAAGCCATTGGGAGACCGGTGAGCGACGCAGGAGTTGCTTCATACGATTCGCGTTATTTATAGGAATCCCGACAGGACAGGGCAAGCAATAGCCACATCCCCGGCAAAAGCTCCCGGATAGTTGGGCACGCTCGCTCTCCACAACATCTTGCATGTCTTTATCAAAAACAGGTGGATTGGCTTCTAAAGAAAGCAATTCATCAAGCTCGACCTTTCTCTGAATACCCCACACCGGAACTACCTCTTCAAATTGACGAATCCATGAAAAGGCTGCGGGGATGTGAGTAAGCAAGCCACCGGCGAGTGCCTTCATGGCAATAAAGCCCATCCCCGAAGCAACACAGTCATTCATCAATTGAATGTCTTGTTCATCGGATAACAGGGAAAAGGGATATTGCAGACAATCATAGAGAGCGGACGCTACCGCTTCCCTGGCAATAGCAATTGAATGATTTGTTATACCAAAGCTTCGGATAAGTCCGGACCGTTTCGCTGCCAGAAGAGCATTGTATATACCATCGGCTCCGTCAGGCACTGGCAAGAAAGAAGGATTATGAAGCTGATAGAGATCGATATAATCGGTTTGCAGTTCAAGAAGACTCGTCTCAAGATCTTTCTGTAATTCCACTCCCGTTCTCGCAGCAGATTTAGTTGCAATCAATACATCCGAGCGAATCTCGCTAAAGGCAAGCGAAAGTTTTGCTTCGCTATCAGAATATGAGCGAGCTGTATCAAAAAAGTTAATCCCTGCTTCCCAAGCGGAGAGCACCAGCGAAGCAGCCTCTTCCCGACTTTCTATACGCTGAATGGGAAGTGCCCCAAAGGCAGTGCGGGAAACCATCAGTCCTGTTTTTCCGAGGGCTACATACTCCACTGGTTAACAGTTCCTGCCGGTAAGAATGCGATCGAAAAGATCATAGCCAACCACTTCCTGAAACCTGTCGGCGATGTCGGGAACCGAAAAAAGTTTTTCCACGAATAATCCCGCGGCACCCATACACACTGCATTCTCCCCATATCGTGAGAACTCGATAATAAAAGATCGCTCAAGGTTATATGTCCAGTTCTCCTCAATCGCGTCTGCCATATATGAGCGAAGGTTTCCCTGGTGAATCGTCAAGTCTCCAGCAAACACAATCTTGGTAAAATCGACTGAGTTAACCAAGAAACCAAGATTCGCAGTAAGCTCCCGATAGACACGGTCTAATACCGCACTATCCTCGGGAAGCCGTTTCAACTCATCCCAGGAGATGGTGAATTGACCGGTTTGCCGATTCGCGGTAACAGCACGAAATTCACCGGCGGTAAAATGATCTCCATGAAGCACTTTTTCCCGAATAACCAAGCCAAGACCTATCGCAAGACCATGATATCCCGCGTCTGCGAGTTCAAGATTACGAAACTCCCCTAATACTGCTATAAAATTTCGGTTTCGATTCTCGGGACTAAAGGCGAGCTCTCCCCAACAACAGGAGTTCGCGTCATTATCCATAACAATCGCCTCGGGAATGTAGCGTTGTAAATCCGCAAGCACATCAAAAGGTTCAGCAATTTTGAGCGGATTAGATCTAATAATGATTCCCGAATAGGGGTCAAGGATACCGGGTAAACCTATGCCAATACCTAATATATCAAGACCTCGGGCCTTGGCGAACTTTTTAGCTTTTTTTACCAGGGATACAATAAGGGAAACAAGGTTTTCCCCGGTTGTTTCTTGTAACCCGTCAAAGGAATACAGCACCTGCCCGGATATAGTAGTCATCACGGCTCGGTATCGGGAGTTTTGAATTTCAAGACCAAGAACGATCCCGATATCCTCGTTAATCTTAAGGTTAACCTGTCTGCGCCCAACCCCGGACTGGCTTGTATTCTTACCGTCTGTCTGGGCCAGGCCCCGGTCAAAGATAACCTGCATAATCTTGGTTACCGTAGAACGGTCAAGATCAAGCATCTCGGCTACCTTAATCCGGCTAACCCCTGGATTAAGCCAGATAGCCCTGAGGATACGCGAGGTATTGATTGAATGGAGTTTATTACTCTCTGCCATACAACGCGTATCCCTGAACCCTAGGCCCGGCTATAGCTCTTAATCTCCGCGCGAATGCGGGAAACTAAATCACTTCGCGCGATGCGAACCTGTTCCATAGAGTCGCGGAACCTGAGGGTAACCGTGTTATCTTCTTTGGAATCGTAGTCGATAGTAATGCAAAAGGGTGTACCGATTTCATCTTGTCGGCGATAGCGCTTACCAATCGCACCGGATTGGTCATAATCGGTCATAAACTCTTCTTTAAGCTCACCCTGAATTTCCTTGGCAAGTTCTGCAAGGCCATCTTTCTTCATCAACGGAAGCACCGCAACGGTAACCGGAGCGATTGATGGGTGAAAATGAAGAACCGTTCGCCAATCGTCGTCGTTACCCTTGTCGGCAACCTTTTCCTCTTCATAGGCGTCGCAGAGGAACATCAAGACATTCCTGGTAAGACCTGCGCTGGTCTCGATAATATAGGGAATAAAACGTTCATTGCCATTATCCTGGTCAATGTACTGTAAATCCTTGCCTGAATATTCGGTGTGCTGGGTCAAGTCAAAATCGGTACGGTTGTGAATACCTTCAAGTTCCTGAAATCCCATGGGGAATTCAAATTCAATGTCGTAGGCATCCTTGGCGTAATGAGCGAGTTTATCGTGGTGGTGCCAGCGAAGCTTATCCTTACGAATACCATATTTGGGATAATAGCTCATGCGCTGCTCCCTCCAGTATTCAAAAAAGTTCTCGTCCTCGCCGGGTTTTACGAAAAACTGCATTTCCATCTGCTCAAACTCGCATGTTCGGAAGATAAAGTTCTTGGTAACAATCTCGTTACGAAACGCCTTGCCTACCTGGGCGATACCAAAGGGAATCTTAAGGCGATTGGACTGTGCAATATTCTTATAGTTTACATAGATACCCTGTGCGGTTTCCGGACGAAGGTAAATAACCGACGAAGAGTCCTCGGCGGGACCAATCGAGGTTTTAAACATAAGATTAAAGGAACGGGGTTCGGTAAGAGGGCCGCCGCATTTGGGGCAGGTTCGTTTTTCAACATTCTCAGGCGAGATTTGGGTATCATCATCGGCACGGAAGCGACTTTTACAATCCTTACAGTCTACCAGCGGATCGGAAAAATTGGCGACGTGTCCGGATGCTTCCCAAACGCGGGGATGCATCAAAATCGCGGCATCAAGTCCTACGATATTGTCGTGAAGCTGGGTCATTTCCTTCCACCAAGCTTTTTGGATGTTATTCTTTAGAGCGATTCCAAGCGGGCCATAATCCCAAGCCCCGTTTTGTCCGCCATAAATCTCGGAAGACTGAAAGACAAACCCGCGCCGCTTGCACAGGCTGACAATTTTTTCCATTGAAACTGCATGATTTTCCATCTTGTGGATACTCCTTTGGCCCCCGCTGGTTACGAGGGACATCTGTATTGGTAGTAACAATACCATACTTGCACGGTTAATGTACATAAGAAACAAATAGGGATTGACCTCTGTATTTTTGACCTTTATGCTGATTATATGGATACCCTAATGATACCCTCCCTGATTGTTACACTTCTGGGCTGTGCATCCCTTGCTGTTAGCTACAAATCCTGGACTACATTCCGGACACGGACTCGATTGGCTCTTTGTTTTTTTTTGAGTGCGTGCTTTCTTCATGTCGTACGCATCGCCCTGGGTTCATATATATGGCACTATGGCCTTCAAACCGATGGCTGGCCACAAGCCGCAGGTTTATCAATTTCCCGAAGTGCGACTTTTTTGGCCGCAACTGCGACCCTTATATGGTCATATGAACTCTATGAATGCAAAAAAAAGGATATAGCACGAATTACCATTATGACCTTATCCGCTATCATCTCCCTTATTACCCTCTTGATACCCTTCTTACCGGTGCCAGTATTTAACCATATCCTGTTAGAAAGGATTATTTTAGTCTGGATAGGTTTTCTTTCTGCCTATGTACTGTACACCGAAGAGAAAAACACTCCGAAAAGAAAGATTGCCAGCTATTTTTTACTGGTTACCGGTTCGATCCTTCTTATTACGGGTATTCTTGCCTTAGCGGGTTTTGCTCATTCATGGACTGTTCTTATGGCAGCCTCTGCTTTTTTTATTGCGAGCATTCGTTACTGCTCGCAGGATTGTTGGTAATCTTGCGTAGCAATTTCCTTGTTTGGCCTGGTGATACACCTTACCATCAGTCGCTCCTATTC
>JAFGIM010000067.1 GCA_016929605.1 Spirochaetales bacterium
ATTTGTAATACATCATCCATGCCGGTCGCGGCACGAGAGGCATCTGTATATACCGGTGTTACTCTTGCTGAATACTATCGACAAATGGGACTTCATGTGCTTCTCCTTGCCGATTCTACCAGCCGTTGGGCGCAGGCTCTGCGAGAGATGTCTGGCCGTCTTGAAGAAATTCCCGGAGAGGAAGCTTTCCCCGCCTATCTTGAATCGTATATCGCCGCTTTCTACGAGCGAGCCGGGATTGTACGACTGAAAGATGGTACAAAAGGATCGGTTACCATAGGTGGTACTGTTTCTCCTGCTGGTGGTAACTTTGAAGAGCCGGTAACACAGGCAACCCTTAAGGTTGTAGGTGCATTCCATGGACTTTCCCGCGAACGTTCCGATGCCCGTAAATATCCGGCAATTCATCCGCTTGACTCATGGTCAAAGTATTCAGGAGTCATGGATGTAGAATGGGTTGAGTTTGCTCGTACATACCTTCGCCGCGGAAATGAGGTAGAGCAGATGATGAAGGTCGTTGGGGAGGAAGGAACAAGCCTTGACGATTTTATCGTAAGTCTTAAGGGAAGCTTTCTTGACGCAGTATATCTGCAGCAAAACTCATTTGACGAGATTGACGCAGCCGTATCTACTGAACGACAAAGTCACATCTTTTCAATGATTCTTAAGATTCTTGGTACCTCCTTTACTTTTAAAAATAAGGATGAGGCACGCAGCTGGTTTAATACCACCCGTCTTCTTTTTATTGACTATAACTATTCACCTTGGGAATCTCAGCAATTCAAGAAACATGAACTGGAAATCATTGCCGCCGTCGAGGAAAAATCCGATGGTCTTGATCCCGTTGTCGAAAAAATGCTTGGTCGCACTTCGTCGGCCAGGGTTACGGAGTAAGCCATGAAAAAGGTATACAGTAAAATTGAATCAATCAACGGTTCGGTAATCACCGTAAAGGCTGATGGGGTAAAGTACGGGGAGTTAGCCGAAATAGAAACTTCCTTTGGCACATCCCTTGCCGAGGTTAATAAACTTTCCGGAGACCTTGTATCCCTGCAGGTTTTTGCCGGGGGACGCGGTGTATCCACCGGAGACAAGATACGGTTTCTTGGAAACCAGATGCGTGTGAGCTTTTCAGAGAATCTCTTGGGACGTATTTTTACCGGGTCAGGTAAACCTCGAGATGGAGGACCAACACTTCAGGACAATCTGGTTCAAATTGGTGGCCCTTCTGTAAATCCTTCAAAGCGTATAATCGCCAAACGGATGATTCGCACTGGTATTCCAATGATCGATATGTTCAATACCCTGGTTGTATCCCAGAAGTTGCCCATTTTTTCCAGTTCAGGAGAGCCTTACAATGAGTTGCTGGCGCGCATCGCGATGCAAGCCGAAGTAGATGTAATCGTTCTTGGTGGTATGGGACTTAAGTATGACGATTACCTTTATTTTAAGGATACCCTCGAAAATGCCGGAGCTCTTAGCCGTACAGCCATGTTTGTTCATACCGCAGCAGATCCAACAGTTGAATGTCTTATGATTCCGGATATGTGTCTTGCTGTCGCCGAACAGTTTGCTATTCAAGGGAAAGACGTGTTGGTACTACTTACCGACATGACAAACTTTGCTGACGCGATGAAGGAAATTGCAATTATCCAGGAACAGGTTCCCTCAAACCGCGGCTATCCGGGAGACCTGTATAGTCAGCTTGCCGCCCGTTACGAAAAAGCCGTTGATTTTGATGATGCAGGCTCTGTAACCATTCTTGCAGTTACAACCATGCCTGGAGACGATGTTACTCATCCTGTTCCGGACAATACAGGATACATAACCGAAGGACAGTTTTATCTTAAAAACGGTCGTATTGAACCCTTTGGAAGTCTTTCCCGTCTTAAGCAAAACGTTAATGGTAAAACACGAGATGATCATCGCGCCCTTATGGATAACATGATTAAATTGTATTCATCGTACAAAGATACTCTGGAAAAAAAGTCGATGGGCTTTATGATGAGCGAATGGGATAATAAATTGCTCAAGTACGGACTTAAGTTCGAGGCTCAGATGATGGATCTAGGGGTGAACATTCCGCTGGAAGGAGCCCTTGATTCTGGATGGAAGATCCTTGCAGAGTGTTTTACACCCGCAGAAACAGGTATCAAAAGCGATTTGATCAACACATACTGGCCGAAAGGCTGAAGGGTATAAGTTATGGCGATCAAGCTGACGAAAAATGAGCTGAAGGCACAAAAAGAAAGTCTCAAGATGTACCGACGTTATCTTCCGACCCTTCAGCTTAAAAAGCAACAGCTTCAAAGCGAGATCAGGACGATTGAACTTCGAGCTCGTGAGGTACGCGACAGTCGCGACCGTCTTAATGCAGAGTTTGATGCCTGGATTGCAGTATTCGCAGAATCGGATGCTTTTGATCCAGACACAGTACAAGTGCGAGAAGTGCGAACCTCAACAGGCAATATTGCTGGCGTTCCAATACCAGTATACGAAGGCTCTACGTTTGATCGCAGTGAATATGATGTATATGTAAAGCCGCTGTGGATCGATACTGCAGCTGACCGTTTGGAAAAGGTTCTTGCCCTTGATTTGGAGGCTCGTGTTCTGGATGAACAGGTAAGACTGTTAAACCAGGAACTTCGCACTACCACCCAACGTGTTAACTTATTTGAAAAGGTTAAGATACCGGAGACCAGGATGAACATAAAAAAGATAAGCGTCTATCTTGGCGATCAACAGGTTGCAGCGGTAGTACGAGGAAAAATTTCCAAGAAAAACCTGGAGAAAGCGGGAGAGGAGGCTAATTCATGATTGTACCAATGAAAAAGGTCTCTTTGCTTGTTTTGGATAAAGAGCGAGCCCAGGCTCTTCAAGAATTACGCCGTCTATCTGTTATGCATGTTGAAAAGCGGCCTGTTCAGGCACAGTCAATCGCTACTATTGAATCCCTTGTTTCACGGTTGGATCAAGCGGATGCAATATTGGCAGATTATCCAGCGGCAAAAAAGGCCCTACCGATTGAATATCCGGGAAGGGATGCTGTTCTCGCTTTTATCGACCGGGTAATTGCCTTAAGAGAAGAGAAGAGAAATGCTATGGATACCATAGCTTCATCTTCCCGTGAACTGGACAGGCTTTTCGCTTGGGGCGATATCAATCCTGAAGATTTCGATTATCTTGCAGATAAAGGTATATATCTTTTCCCCTTCGAAATGACAGTATCCGATTATCTTTCTATTCCCGAGTCAGTAAGGTCAATTATCGTCAATCGCGATAAAAAAACTATTCGCTGTCTTATTTGGGGAGAAGATGATCTACTTCATGCAGACATGCCTCAAGGGGCTCGTGAGTTATCTCTTCCTGATATCTCTACCCAGCAATTGCGTGCGCTGAAGGAGCAATGCTCGACGGATGTGCTCAGAATTGATCAAGAGCTTGCAACGTTATCAGCACAAAAGCGAATGCTTGAACCATTAAAAAGAGAATTACTCGTTGATCTGGAATTTGAAACAGTCCGAGAGGGAATGGAAGTTGTTGATATGAGTACACAGGACATATCAACTGCAAATCTTTCCTGGCTAACCGGGTATGTTCCATCCGAGGATATTCCTTTGGTACGTTCTGCCGCGCAGACTCATGGGTGGGCTTTTATCGCAAGTGATCCAACAGACGAAGATATGGTACCCACCAAGATCCGCAATAATCGTTTTGTGTCTTTGATTTCCCCCTTGCTCGATTTTCTTGGTACGGTTCCGGGCTATCGAGAGATCGATATTTCACTGTGGTTTTTGCTCTTTTTTGGTATCTTCTTTGCCATGATTTTTGGAGATGCCGGTTATGGCATGCTCCTGTCTCTTGGCTCAGCAGCAGGGATTTTGGTTGGTATGGCTAAAGGCAAAAAACCTCCGACAGCTCTTTTTATGTTTTTGTATCTGGGACTTATGACTGTTGCATGGGGTACTATCACCTGTACCTGGTTTGGTATACCGTATACCTCGTTACCTCCATTTTTTGTCTCGATATCCCTTCCGGCTTTTTCAAATGCCAATGTACAAGCACCAGAAAACATCAAGATTTTCTGTTTTACACTTGCATTGGTACATATTTCTCTTGCCCATATTATTGGTTTTGTTCGTAACATCAAATCGCCAAAGGCATTGGGAGAGCTTGGATCTCTCGCTCTCGCCGTCGGTATGTATTTTGTTGTTCTTAACCTGGTCGTTGACGCCCAAAAGTATCCAATGACGAATGTGGTCCTTGGGCTGGTAGGAGGAGGTTTCTTCCTTAATTTTGTTTTTATCAATTTTGATGGAAGCCTTGGCAAGGGAATTGTAGAAAGTCTCAAGAACATCATTACTATGGTTCTTGGTGTGGTAAATATGTTTGGCGACATTATGAGCTACATCAGACTTTGGGCTGTTGGTTTGGCAGGTGCCGCGATCAGCCAGACGATTAACCAGATGGCAGGGCCAATGCTTGGTGGTGTTATCATTTTTGCCGGTATGATCTTATTACTTTTTGGCCACGGTCTTAATACCGTCATGAACGTTCTGTCGGTACTGGTTCATGGTGTTCGTCTTAATACCCTGGAGTTTTCCAACCATCTCGGTCTGACCTGGTCAGGCTTTAAATACGAACCGTTCTCGGAAACGGTCAATAAATAGGAGAAGACGTATGATTGATGCTAATTTTGGAATGTTTGGTGCTGCATGTGCTCTCGGTATTTCTGCCATTGGTTCGGCGATTGGTCTTGCCATTGCGGGTCAGGCGACCGTAGGTTCCTGGAAGCGGTGCTATATGAACAATAAACCTGCTCCCTTTATCCTTGTTGCCTTTGCCGGTGCTCCTCTTACCCAGACGATTTATGGTTTTCTTCTTATGAATGCCATGCTTCTTTCGAAAAAGGACCCCTGGTACCTTCTTGGAGTTGGGTTGGTATGTGGTGCAGCTATCGCTTCTTCGGCTATTGCTCAGGGAACCGCTTCTGCAGCCGGTGCCGATGCTCTTGGAGAAACCGGAAAAGGTTTTTCCCAATACATCACCATCGTTGGTTTGTGCGAAACCGTTGCATTGTTCGTCATGGTTTTTGGTTTAATTTCGGTGTAATCAACTCGATCTATTGTAAACTGAATGTGTGCCGTTCTCCGTAAAAAAACGGGGAACGGTTTTTTTTCGCCTCTGTACAGCGCCTTTTTTTGCCGATATAGTGAGTACGTATGAGTGATTTTCTAAAATCCCGGCTTATTACTCTTGGCGGAAAGGGAAAGACTCGGGCCCTTTCTATTGGCGCAGATGCGCCTGTTTCCATACAAACAATGTGGAAAAGTCCACTTGTCGGTGCGGATATCCACGACATTGCCCGCAAACTATCTCTGCTTGAACAGCTTGGCTGTGATATTGTTCGCTTTGCTGTTCCCGATTCAGCCAGTGCGAGCCTTTTGTGCCAGTTAGCTGAAGTTACTTCCATGCCCCTGGTCGCTGATATTCACTTTGATTGGCGTCTTGCTCTTGCTTGTATGGACGGAAACGTCGCTAAAATAAGGATCAACCCAGGTAATATCGGCAGTGAGGATCGAATTGCAGCGGTAGTGAAAAAAGCCCAGGATACTCATACAGCCCTGCGTATAGGGGTGAACTCAGGCTCTCTCCCTAAAGATCTTCAAGCGCGTGTTAACGATGCTATAAACGCAGGTAAGGATATCAATCAAGCGCGTGCTCACGCTCTTGTGGAAGCTGCCAGCCGCGAGGTCGAGTTCTTTGACCAACTCTCGTTTACCACTTTTTTAGTGTCCATGAAGGCCTCCTCTGTTCAAGAAACAGTGTATTCCAACGAAGAATTTGCCCGGAAATTCAATCATCCCCTGCATCTGGGTGTAACAGAAGCAGGCCCACTTATTGCTGGTGTGGTAAAAAGTACCTTAGCCTTTAGTAGCCTTTTGACCCGGGGAATCGGTTCAACCGTAAGGGTCAGTTTGTCCGATAATCTGGAAAATGAGGTTATTGCCGCACGAGAAATACTTTCCGAGTGTGGCTTAAGAAAGGGTGGAGTGCGCATTGTCTCCTGTCCTCGCTGCGGCCGCGATGGTTTTGATGTTCATGGTTTTGTTTCCCGCTGGCAGCGGGAACTGTATTCTCTTAATAAAAATATTACCGTTGCCGTAATGGGCTGTATTGTAAACGGACCAGGCGAAGGGAAACACGCCGATATAGGCATTACCGGTGCTGGATCCGAAGTTGTCATTTTTCGACATGGCGAGATTGTTCGTCGAGTATCTACAAAAGATGGCTATACAGAAACCGATAATGCCTTTAGACAGGAGCTGGAAAAACTGTGAAGAAACTTGTGTGTTCCCTCTGTTATGTGGTTTTCCTCACTATTTGCTCTATCCATTCAGCGGTACCTGATACTGCAGTATGGGAACTTTTAACCGAAGCGGAAATTCTTTTTGAAAGTGGTGAATTTGG
This sequence comes from Spirochaetales bacterium, assembly GCA_016929605.1. GTDB lineage: Bacteria > Spirochaetota > Spirochaetia > Treponematales > Treponemataceae > Teretinema. Next base: position 6,472 of record JAFGIM010000067.1, read on the forward strand.
CAAGGCCCTTACCGAGGCAGAACGAGCGAGAACCTTTCATCAAGATCTCATTAACGGTTATTCACGACTGTTGTCTGATGCCCTTATTCCCCGGGAAGTAAAAAAAGCAGGGACTGAGATTGGGCCAGTTCGCGATGTATTGCTTAAGCGAAACGAAATTGAGGCTGTTGGAATAGTTGATATGCTTATTGATCTTAAGGGAAAGGATTTTTTCAAGAACTCTATTCCGTTAATGCTCACCTGGCTTTCTGACCGGTCTGTGCTACCAGAAGCTGATATTCTCTGTGGAATGATTTATGAGGCCGAAGGCGAGTATCGAATGGCCAGTTCATATTTCTTGTCCGCTTGGAAACATCGTGCATTTTTGGATGTACCTTCAAGACGTTTTGAAATTCTTTACCGGCTAGCAGATATGTCGCATGTTCAGGGAGAAGAAGGCCGGCGAGAAGAGTATCTATTGCTTGTTTTGGCAGAGGATGCGGTCTATTCTCCCTCCCAAGGTGGGCAGACAAGCTTGCGTGCAATGATCAATACCCTGGAATCCAATCCGGATACAGAGAAGTTTTTTTCGCTCTATCGGCACAATCAACAAGTATCGCTTAAGGCAGCTCGGGATTTAACTGATTTTTATTATTCATCATCAGGAAGACTTGATCGTGCACTTCAAACCGCTACTCTTGCAAGTATTATTTCATTAACCTTGCTTGATAATGCCTTGCGTCAAAAAGATTTTGAATATACCTGGGCAGGTTTTACTGACATGATGAAGCGGATAGGCAAAACCCCAAGTATTATGCAGTGGGCCCAAGAAGAAGATATCTGGCAATCTTTTTTACTTCTTGCTCTTATTGTCGGTGATCGAGGTAAACACGCTCTTTCCGAGTCTATCCTTATGGACTTGGCCTCAAGTTGCCCTGATCCCGTTATTGTTACAAAAGCTCGGTCTCGACTCAATACGATTCCCTGATAAAATGGTGCGGATTGTAACAGCAGATGTTGAAATGTAACAGAAATTGCGGTAGTCTTGATGTTATTGGAAGTACATCCAGCTAGGTGTTAGCCGGAAACTGCAATCGATAGGAGTATTTTATGAATAAAAAGATCCTTGCCCTCGTAGCCTTATTGCTCATCTTTACTGCTACTGGAGCCTTTGCTTTTGGGATCGGGCTTCAGTATAACGGTAACGCTTCACGGGTGTTTACCAATGGAGTTGCCGTAACCTTTAAGGTGGATTCCATTCCCCTTATTTTTGCGGCGAATTGGAATTTTGCGGACGATTCTACTGAATTCGGGTTTACCGGAGATTATTGGGTCTTGAACAACAAGATAACCAATGTAGGTTCAGCTAGTTTGAACTGGTTTTTGGGAATCGGTTTTTTTGCTAATTTCGCCTTTCCCGATGACGAGTTTTATTTTGCCTGGGGTGGTCGTATTCCCCTTGGGTTAAACATGTTTATTGCTAAGGGTGTCTTTGAGCCATTCTTGCAAGTTGCGCCATCCTTTGGTATCCAGGTCATTCCAAACTTGGACACCACAGATCTATTCTTTCCTATATCAGCGGGTTTCAGAATTTGGTTTAAATAACGTGTAACAAACATAAACCGTCCCTTTTCGGGACGGTTTTTTTATGGTAGTATCACCATATAATAACCATAAGGAGTACATATGGGCAGGGTTGTATTGGGAGCTGATTCTCTTGACGGGTATTTAACAGATAAAGATACGAGCTATCTTTCCAGGATGGATGTCCTTTACGCACGAGCGATGGAATCCTTCAAGATACTCGCCGCGGGCGGTTTTAGTTCAACTCTGGCAAATGAAGAGAAAAAAGTCATTGATATCTTTAATGAGATGGGGCACGTTATGCAGGAAATCTGCAAGGAAGCTCCAGGAATTAAAGTGTATTCCTTTGAAACAGAAGAGCAAAGTCATGCCGAGGCTTCTCGGGTAATCGCAAAGCTCAGGGACATTCGCACCGGGCATAACGAATTTGTGTATTACACTCAACGAGCATACGAAATGCTGTTTAGATTGGCATATAATCGCAATCATTCCGATAACAAGAATTATCTGGTGGTTAAAACACCAGTAACCGCTCCTGTGCAAAATTATGCGGTACATAAAATACCCGATATTGATTATAAAATAGAAAACTCGGTTATGTGTGTGTTGCTAAGAGGGGCTTTGCTTCCTTCAATGATCATGTCCAAGGAAATTGAAGAGTATTCTTCACATGGATATGTTACTCCCTTTGCCTTGTTCAAGATAAAACGGGATGATTCTAAAAAAGAAAAAAATATGGAATACATCCTTGATTTGGATAAATCATATTTTAACATGGAAGACCTCAATGGTCGTGACCTTATTTTTGCCGATCCCATGAATGCCACTGGTGGAAGCTTGGTAACTGTCGTTAAATATTTGCAGGAAAATGGGGTTAAACCAAAGTCAATCAGCTTCTTTAACGTGATTTCCGCGCTTAAAGGTGCTTTGCGCGTAGTTCGTGCTCTTGATAATTGTACGGTGTATACACTCTGGATGGATCCCGTATTGAATGCTTCGGCCTACATTATGCCAGGCTTGGGCGACGCCGGTGACAGGATTAACGGTAAGGATACCGATGAATCTCCACGAAATATCATTCAGCTTATCGCTGATTATGGCTCGGATATCGCGGGTCTGTATCGCTCTCAATTACGAGAAATAGAGCATATCGTACTCGGCCGACACTAATGAATCGTCTTCTCCCTGTTCTCTGTTTGCTGATTTTCGCCACTTCCTCTTGTGCCCTCGTCGGAGGCTCTGTTTCACAGAAAGAACTTGCAGCTGAATATGTCGCGGTGGGCGATGCTTGGGCGGATATGGGTAAATATGAAAAAGCAATAGGTTGGTACGAGAAGGCATCACAACGTAAAGAATTTAAAAATGTTACCCGTTATGCGCTTGGCAGGATGTATGCACTATCAGGTAAGTGGGAAGAGGCAGTTCCACGATTCAAGGTGTTATACGAAGAAGAGCCTGATAACTATCTGGTTTCACAGGCATATGCGTATTCTCTGGTTATGATTGGAGATACCGAGAAGGCCTTTCCCATCTATGAAAAAAACTGGAAAGACAATTCTTCTGATCCAACAGCCAACAGAAATTATGCGGAAATACTTTTTCTTGCCGGTCGCTACGAAGATACTCTGGATCAGATCGCAATACTCCGGGAAGACTTTTCGGAAACTGACGTATTTAAGGGTCTTGATGAACTTGAAAAGAAGACTGTTGACGCCCAAAAGATCGAGATTGAGGGCGAGGAAACCGAGTATACCTACGAAGAAATCAAGGATTCTGCCTTTACTCGCGACGGCTTATAACGAGCGGATTATCGGGATTCGTGTATGCTCCCGCTCTTCAAACGCCTTATCCAATAATCCTTCAATATTCAACTCTGTCCATATTCTCTCAGCTTCTTCAGGATCAGCTCGCAATACCGGGTGTCGGGGAGAAAATAGAACACAGCAATCTTCAAACGGAAGAATAGATGTCTCGTATGTTCCTATGGCTTTTGCGGTATCCACGATTTCTTCCTTGTCCATGCCGATAAGGGGCCTAAGTACCGGAAATTTACTGCGACTATTAGTTACGGAAAGATTCTCAACTGTTTGACTTGCAACCTGACCAAGACTTTCTCCAGTGATAAGGGCTTTCGCTCCAGTGAGAGAGGCAAGTCGATTTGCTGTTTCCATCATGCACATTCTCAGGATAACTGTTGCCCAATCAACGGGGGCCTTATCTCTAATGTGTTGTTGTACCTCTGTGTATGGGACAACGTTCAGATGTGTCCCCATCCCGTATCGGGCGAGTATACCTGCGAGGGTTTCTACTTTTTGACGCGCTTCAGGTGAGGTATAGGGGTGCGAATGAAAGTACAAGCAATCTATTTTCATTCCACGCCTAATCATACGATAGCCGGCTACCGGTGAATCAATTCCCCCTGAGAGTAAGAGGAGCCCCTTGCCACCTGTTCCACACGGTAAACCGCGATTACCGCTTTGCTGAACTCCATATACAAAACAGCGCTCCCGAACTTCTACCATGATAAGTGAATCCGGATTATGTACGTCTACTGCAAGAAGCCCACTCTCGTATACAACTTCTCCGCAATCTCGTGCAATTTGGTAGGAGGTGAGGGGAAAAGACTTGTCCGATCTTCTTCCTTCAATTTTAAAGCTTTTACATCCTCGTTTTGCAGCAGCTTCAGCTTCAAGAACGACCGCTTCTTTTATAGCACACATATCCTTTTCTACCACTCTGGCTCGAGCCCATCCGGTAATGCCAACCAGATGTGCCAGTGTGTATTCAATGTCCTGAGCGCAATCTAGGGGTCCCTCTATATACATTCTGCCGTTACGCAACAAAACCTTACAATGCTTACCTTCCAAAAAAAGTTGTGCGTTTTGAACAAGACGCTGCTCAAAATCTTTTATATTTCCACCCTTAAGCATAATCTCGCCAAGTTTAGCAAGATATACCGCAGTATTTTTCCCATCTATGTTCATCAATTGCTCCTTGAAATTTCTTTTAGGGCTTGCCCCAAAAAGGATAGCTGTTCATGGCTAGTTGTTTCGCCGATTGAAATACGAAAGGCGTTTTGTCGTGTTTCCGGATTTATACGCATCGCTTCAAGTACCGGGCGCTTGTTTTTTCTTGATGAGCAGGCAGAACCAGTGGATACGGCGCACCCTGCTTCGTCGAGCATACGTACTGCTACTTCTCCGGGGATACCGTCAATTGCACATTGGTAGATAGCCGGAGAAAAACGGGGATCAAGGTGTTCCCTGGTCGATGGAACAAAATGGAGATTGGGAATATCGGTCAATATAGAATACAGAACAGAAGAAATGGATCGAATCTTCTCTGGTCCCTTTTGTGCTTTTTCAAGGGCAAGGGCTAATGCTCCGGCGGCTGCAACATCTTCTGTTCCGCTTCTCAGGCCCCCTTCTTGTCCTCCACCCCGGAGAAAGGCTTCTGTTTTTTTTGCAATATACAATAAACCTGAACCTGGCAAACCACCAATTTTATGCGCGCTTAGCGATGCGCTATCAATACCCGGCTCATTACAAAAAAAATCAATTTTGCCTATAGCTTGAACTGCGTCCACGTGAAAATGCGGTTTTCGTTTTCCGTTTCTGTTTATCATAAGCGCTCGCGCAATGGATGCAGTATCCTGTATCGCTCCTGTTTCATTATTAACCGCCTGAACAAGAACTAAGGCCGTGTCTTCGGCTAGTGATGCACAAACGGCATCGCTTGTTATATGACCTTCTTCTGTAGAAGGGATTACTCGTGTGTGCCACCCAGTTGCTTCCATCGCTTTAAGCTGCTCGATGATAGATGGATGCTCCAGAATAGATGTTGCAATCGATCCATGGGTAGGGCGGGTTAACAGGGAGAGTATCGGCAGATGGTTTGATTCAGTTCCGCCAGAGGTAAAATAAAGCTGATTCGATTGAACTTTAAGAATTTGAGCGCATCGGCGGCGAGCATCTTCCAGGAACTCACGGCTTTTCCGTCCTTCTGCGTGTCGGCTTGAAGGATTTGCCCAGTATTCCGCACTTAATCGTGCATATTCAACAAGGATATCCGTATCCCGGGGCGCGGTAGCTGCCCAGTCAAGATAGACTCTCATGACAGAACCGCCAGAACCTCCCCATCGGGGACTTCTGTAACCAGGGTACTATTCATTTCTCGCTGGAGTACAAAACGGATAGTTCCTCCGCGTTTTTTCTTGTCTCCTTTCATGGCCTGTAAAAGGGTATTCCCTACGTCGCTTAAGTCTTTGAGCGAGGGATGAATAGCAGACGTACACCAACCATATGCTTCCAGGGTGGGGAATACGTCTTGCTTGTATTCCGACTCGGTAATCCCGAGACGAATCCCCAGTTCAATGGCCCGTCCAATTCCCCAAGCTACTGCTTCACCATGGGTTACTGAACCAAAGCCTGCGACACTTTCCAGAGCATGTCCAAAAGTATGGCCAAGATTCAGGAACATTCGCTCTCCGGATTCCCGTAAATCACGTTCTACAACCCGGGCCTTTGCTTGTACACAGCGTTTGACTATTTCCAAAAGAAGTTCTTCGTTCCCATTGAGGATCTCGTCGTGTCGAGTTTGTAGAATATGAAAGAGTTTTGGGGCGTACAACAATCCGGTTTTTACTACCTCTGCCAAACCGGACAAAAACTCACGCCTATCCAGGGTTCGTAATGCAGAAACCGAGATGTGAATGGCCTGGGCAGGGTAAAAGGTTCCGACGCTATTTTTTAAGCCTTTAAAGTCAATACCTGTTTTTCCGCCGATTGCGGCATCGGCCATAGCAAGGAGGGTAGTGGGAACAAGTTCAACTCTAGCTCCGCGCATAAAAAGGGATGCAGCAAATGCTGTCATATCAGTTATGACCCCACCGCCAAATCCAACAAACAAGCTATCCCGGGCAAGACCTGCATCAAAGGCAGCGGTCAGTATTTTTTCTATGTTAAGAAGGGTTTTATGAGATTCCCCTGCTTCGATTACAATAACGGGTGCATGCTCAGCATATCCCTTGGCAGCTCGAAGTAGCGGGGCGGTATTGGTATCAACTACATACAATCCGCCAGATACCGGGATAGTGGGAACGGTTAGTTCTTGATAAAAATGTACCGAAACCGGTCCGGTAGTCGGGGTAAAAGTAAAAGTGTCCATGGGGACATATTAGTAAGTATTTTCATCCATTGCAAGGAAGTCATTATAGACTCGCTCCAGGCGAGCCAGGTTTCGCTCTATTGTCCTTCCGTAGTTATACCTTCCATTCGCAATTCCTTCTCGCTCGTCTTCCCATGCCTGAAGATCGGTAAGAAATAAAAAACGAAACTCACGTATATTCGCTTTTTCTGCCCATTGTTTGGCTTCATTCCAATAGACAAGAGCGGTATTGTAACAAGTTTTAGCAGTGTGCAGACTATCCAGGTTTTGAGCTTTCCAGGGAGCGTTATAAAAGTACGCTCTCTGTTTGTCCCATTTTGAGCCAAGTCTAAGGTGTTGTTCCGTCAGTTTTAGATTAATATGCATCATAAAAAGATAGCGATACTTTTCCCAATCCTTTGGAGTCGCGATTTTTCCCATTGCATACAGCGGATTTGCAAAATCGGCTTCTAATGCCCGTTCTAGCCAATAAATGTTTTCCATTACATCGTCGGGATATTGGTTATAATGGACATGGTAGAGTTTATAGAATTGTTCCTTGAACTGGACTGTATAGGAATGTACTGGCGCTATAGTAATGGCGGTATATAGAAAAGCCATGATTAGAGCCGCCCTCTGGTGTATCCGGGTATTGGGTAGACATTTCATTATTTAGATTTTCGGCAAGTCCCGGACAATACTCCATATCTTTTCGGCAATCTCTTCAATTCTTGCCTCTGCATTGATGCGAATCACCTGCATATCAGGATGCTGCTTTTCTGTGTTTTCTAAAATCCGCAGATATCGGTCACGTACTATGCGTTGAAACGGGGTTTGCTCATAGATTTCCTTGTCTACATTCCGTGATTCGACCCGTTTCATAGCTACATCAGGATCTATGTCAAAGAAAAACAGGTATTCTGGTAAGGGAAAATCACTGTTTAAACGTTCAGGCAATAATGAATTCCCTTCGATTCCCTGATAGGCCAGGCTGGAAAAAAGGTACCGATCAGAAAAGACCGCATGTCCTGAGTCTACTAATTCCATAATACCGCCAGAGCCAAACAGGTGTTCATTCCGGTCGGCAGAAAAAAGACGAGCCATTGTATCAGGATGAACTGCGTGCTTTCCTTTTAGAAAGGTACGGATAAGGCGGCCAATTTCTGAGTTCGTAGGCTCTGCTGTAAAGACAACCGGTGTTTCTGTCTGGAAGCGATCGCGTAAGAGATGTAGCTGAGTTGTAGTTCCGGTTCCATCAATCCCTTCGAAAACAACAAAATTACGTAATATCATTGTGTAATAATACCCCTTTTTCTGCTATGATACTACACTGGAATGAAGCGTCCCGCGATACGACACAGCATAGAGATTCTCATGTTTATACTGCTCATCACGGGAGTTTTTTTATTACTTGCTCCGGTGTCTCGCTCGCTTGAGTCCGCGCTGGAAGCAACCCGAGAGCGGGTAATCCAGGAAATAGAGGATACAACAGCGTTACGTCTGTCTTATTCCAGTATGTCTCCCTCAATTTTTCGTGCGCTTTCCTTAAGAAATTTAGTGGTTACCGATGCTATAAATGGCTCAATTTTGGCTCGCATAGAAGAGGTTTCTCTTTCGGTGTATATACCCGATTTATTTACCAAGGGGTTACTACCATCTATTCGGGCTGTTAATTTGAAAAATGGCTACGTTACCCTTGATGAATTTCGAAATCGTGAAGTTATTTCCCGCTTTCAACATCTTGATACTACGAACACTGCAACTTCATCCCAGATGAACAGTGAGGGTCTTGAACGACTATTATCCGATTCCCTGTCCATTACTATACGAAACATTGATGTCTCCTATAGTAAGGAAGGAGTATATACCTCTGCGACGATAATTAAAGGTGGAGTACGCCTTACCGGCGATACCGTTGCCTTTGATATTGATACGCGCGCTCGCTTTATTTCCAGTTCTGTAATGGATGCTCATCCTTTAACAGGAAAAATTGTTCTTAAGGGTGAGGTAGATCGCCTCTTGACCACCGGATCGGCAGCCTTGACACTCCAATCCCTTGAAGGTAAGGGGTTTTCTGTAGATCGATTTACCCTTGTCGTTTCCTATCGCGATGGTATGATCACTGCCGATACCATTCAGGATTTACAACCAATTGATATTTCCTTGGTTTGGGATGTTCCTGCAGAAGATATTCTTATCAACCTTAAGTGCGAACGGTTACTTCCCCTTCGATGGATTTCTCTTACCGATAAAAACAAGCTTCCTGTCGGTTTGACCGAAACAGAGGTTTCTGGTGATATGGCTCTTCATATTAAGAATTCTCAGATTGCAGGATATTCTGCCAATCTGGAGGCCTTGTTTTCTTCCTCTTTTTACTCAGGAGGAGTGCTTTCTGTCGACCTTGATGGAGACGCTTCCCTGGTAACAGTAGATGCCTTATCTGTGGCAGGCCCTCGCTTCGATCTTGATTTTTCTGGTTTTTATGATATTGCTGCGGGTATCCCGGAAGGACTTGCTCAAATACGAACCTGCATGATTCGTCCGACTACGAATGTAACTGCAGATGTGTATCTACAACGGGAAGAACAAGGCTTTTCTGCAATTATTCCTGAACTGCGAATTGCACGTGCCCGATACGATTCAGTTCAGTTAACAGTTCGTCCCGAAGGCGAGTCTTTATATGAGTGTGTTTTTTCAGCTAATGATGGTAATGGACATATTGGAGCTGAGGGAACCTGGTCCAGAGAACAAGGGTCTTTTTTTCAAGGCTATCTGTTTTGTGACTCTCTTGATGCAGCTAATCTGGCGGGAATGGCATATGAGCCGTCTGCTCAAACTGCTCTGCCTTCGGCTTTACAGGGTTGGGGTTTAACCACTGAACTCTACCTTTCCTCCGATTTTACCAGTTTTTCTTTTAACGTAACTCGTCTTATTCTTGCTTCCTCCAGCGAGGACGGTTCATTTATTCTTCTATCTGCAAAAGGAAATGAACAGGGCATAGATATCACCGATATTTCTCTGTCTGCGCTTTCGATGCCCGTTGGAGGGGCAATCTCGATAAAGCGCGATGGGGATGATCTCTTGTTTGATAGTACCCTTACGGTTAATGCCATACCCTATTCGGTATCTGGTATGTACAGTAACGGTAATCTTTCTTTATATGGGGATTACAACCTGGCGGTCTCGGCTATTCATGATCCTATTACTGGTATTTCTGGAGCATTTCGTGTTTCAGGTTTTCCCATTCCTGCCGGTACAGCTCTTTTGTCGGTGAATCTTGACGCGGGCTTTGTTGCCGGCGGCAGCGAACCCTGGCGCATTGTCATTCGCGATGGTCTTATTGAAGAGCTTAACGGATATGCAAGAATTTCATCCAGATTGGTGTTTTCCGGGACTATAGAAAGCGGTGGCGCCCACTTTCATGAGTTGGTACTTACCGATGAGTATTCCACTGTCACCGGTTTTGCTCGGGTGAATCTTGCCACTTCCCTAGATGGAATCAGTCAGTACCAGGGTCAACTTCGACTTGAATCAGAAAATGGCTTGGAATCGTATGCGCTTGACGCGCAGATTACCAACGCTGCCGAGTTGTTTATTGATGCGAGCCTTGCGATTAATGGGTTTCCACTTATGCGCGTTATGGCAGATCAGGATCAGCAAAACGGTATTTCCGCGGTTATTACCTGTTCCGGCACTCCATCTACCCTGATGGCTTCTGCAAATCTCGGCTTTCTTTCGGTTAAGATGAACGGTCATGATCTACACGCGCAGGGCGCCGCTATGCTGGAAGACCGTACTGTTTCTATATATGGGGCCGGGCTATCTTGGAACGGTCAAAA
>JAFGIM010000068.1 GCA_016929605.1 Spirochaetales bacterium
AGAGACGAAAGAAGTTTTGCCAACTCATCATCTCGCCCTATCATTCCACACCGACGGCGTTGTTCTCGTTTTTCGGATCGCAAGCAAATAAACCGGTACACATGTTGCTCTCGAGTAAATCCCTTCAAGAATATTCCTGTGGCTTGCTCAGTTTCGCACAGATTCTCGGTTTTTTGACGGGTTCTTTCATCCATCAAGATGGTATTCCCGTCCCCGGTCATCATCAGGCGGGCAGCACAGTTAATCGCGCTACCGACAACGGTAAAGTCTTTTCGAGTGATACCGCCAAACTCACCTGAGTACACATCGCCCGTGGCAATTCCTATGGTAATTGCGTCAACCCGATTATTCTGTGCCGACCAGGATAGGATTTCGTCCGAAAATAAAAGTGCATTACGTTCTTTGTTTTCAAGCCCAAGGGGAGCGCCGAACAAAACAGGGAACACGGTTCCCTTGTCAGAAAGATCAGGCTTGGGGCAAAAACCACCGTATCGGACCGCCTTTTCCTGGACGATTTCATATATACTGTTTAAATTCGCGTATCCTTCAACAAGATTAAAATCATCCCCGGCGGTAATCAAAGCTACACTGAATCTAACCAAAACGCAGGTTATCTCCCGATACTCACCAATAAAACCCTGAAACTGAGTTTTTATTTGATGTTGTATCATGGGATTGATAAACGCGTTGATCCGATTGTAATACCGAGGGTTTTGATACAGTAATTCCAAATTACAAAATAGCGGAGGCTGAACAGACTCATGAAAACCTTCCGGCAAACCTTCCAGTAAATACCCGTATGCCTTGGGAACAAAATACCGCTCCATCCCAACCGCGCGGGCAAATTGCCATCCGCTGTTCCCAATAACAATTTCACCGCCATTACAAAGGCGTTCGCTTTCCACCGCTTCGTCAACGGCAGCGCCTGCGATAACCGGGGTAATATAACTCGTCCGGTCTCCTAAAAGAATCTGATAAAAACTACCCCATCCAAGACCGATTTTAGGATTAAGCACAAAGCCATTTGAGCCGCTATTATCGCTGTTATACGCTTCGCTGCGAGACAGGGCAATCGTCATTGCCGAAAGACCTCGATCCCAGGTTTCTTTTTCGGACTCGCCATACAGTGATTCGAAACAGATAAGCAGGGAATCTCCCGCGAACTGATATACCGAGCCCCCCATTAATTTGATTGTTTCTATGATGGTAGAATAGTAATTGCGAAAAATAGTAGATAGCAGTGCTACGTCCCTTCCTGAGTTAACATGATTTGCCACTATGGGAGTAAAACCGACAATATCAAAATACGCGACCATGCCGGTAAGTGGCTCAAGTTTTCGTTCAAAAAAACAACAGGGCAACTCCCCTATCGTCCTTACCAAGCGGTTTGGTATGTACTGAGTCATCAGCGGAATTTCATCGGGCTTAATCATTTGATCGCTTCGCAACAGACACTTTACGCAATCTTCTGCCATTACTACTCCCTGGTTTTTGTTACTAAATAAAATATGCGCCTATAGAAACGAGTGGAAAAAGAAAGACGCAAAAGGTGTGGCAACATGGCAACCTCTGCATGGTCGACGAATCGAAGCGAAGAAACCCACAGCCACACGCCTTTCGGAGGAATCTTTTTGGATGTTAATCGGTAGCGAACTGGACGAGGGAACCTTCCATAGGTATCTTCCCTTCCAAGCTTGGGACAGTTTTGCGACCAGGTATTGCACATGCCATCATTGGCTCTCCAGGAACGGCTAAACACAGCCTTCCATTTTTTGCTTGCGCACTTGTATTTACCCATCGCGAAAGAAAACGGGATCAAGAAAAAGTGTGTCGCATAAGGAACAGGTAAGGAAATCCCGATCGGAAGAGAAATCGTAGAGCGAATGGAAAAACTATAATAACGGGTATCGGGGTAATCACGGGTACGTCTATTAAAAGCCTCCATGGCATTGGGTGTTAGATCATAAAAAGCCCAATCACCGCTTAGCATAAACCGGGGATCGGATAACACTCGTTCGATGGAGAATCCAAGATCCCGGTCGTTCGCAATACCCCATTGCTCAAGATGAAGATCGTAAAAATCCGCGCTTTCGCGCTTTCGCGCTTGTAACGCAGCGTATTTTGAAAAAGCCCTGGTTATTAGCTGTATCGCCCACGCATTGGAAGGTACCTCTGAGGTATCCTCATCAAAACCCAATACCCAGGTTAAGGTAGAGCCATTGTGAACCCCAGCAACCGAGGTCAGGGAGCGAACCCAGGATGCGGAGCAACCATAATCACATTCATCTTCCACAGAGAAAAAATTCTCCGCTAATAAATGCTGAAGCATCCGGATTACCGGGGCCCCCATAGAGTGGCCAACAAAATCAAGGGGATTAGCGCTATCCCATATGGAATACAAGGGGATATCGTAGGTTCTTCCATATTGAGCATGGCCGTACTTCTGACTATGAGCCTTACCGTAGTTTACCCTGCCGCCCTTTAATTGATAAAAAAGCTCACAGGCTTGATCATGCAGGGAGGAAATAGGCCCGGTGGAAGGGAAAAGCGCAGGAGGGAGCGAGGCGCCCTTCTTTTTTAATAAACGATGGACGCCTACAAAATAGGGGTACCCGCCAAACATGCCCTCTCCCCAACCAAACAGGCCATGGCAAAAAACAATTGGGGAAAGATCAGTCATGGCGCAGTAAATCGGCATCCCACTTAAATCCCATCTTTCTATAAAAGACAGGAACCTTACCAGGGGTGAACGAGGGACACTGGGAGATGATTTGCCTGCTTTGATCTATGGAAAGGGGCCTAACCGTGGTATGGAGATTCGCAATCGGCTCGCTAATAACGTTAGCGTAACAATGGCAGCCAGGAGCCCTGAATATCTTGGTATACTCTTGCCAAATTTCACTAATAGGCCGCTCTCGCATATTGCCAAGACTCACCGAGCAAAAATCACAGGGGCAGCAATTACCGGAAGAATCGACAAAAATAAAATGAAAACCAGCACCACAGCCATAAAACTTTTCGCTTTCAAATACATCATAGGCAAAACATGCGGGATAGCCTTTGTGCTTAACAAGGAATTTCTGAACTTGCTGAACCCGCTTTACATCTTCCTTTGATAGTTTTTCCTCTGGATGTTCAGTTAGTTGACCGCTCAATATCGGGGAGGTAAGACGCATATCGTTTACCCCCAGAGACTTAAAGAAATCAAGAGTCTTATACAGTTCTTCAGGATTTGAAATAAGTTCATGATCGGGTACAAACGAGACGGCTACATACATACCTTCTGCCTGATACATCTCTATGGCTTTTATCGCGATAGCATGCATTCCCTCTTTACCCCGTCGTTTATCGTGCTTGGCGCTGTCGTAATGATCAAGGCTAACAACCGGAATCCCCAGTCCTGCCGACTTAAGAGAGCGAACACGCTCTCGGGTTAGGGACCATCCGGTAGAAAACATCAAAGACATAGAGCGATCCCCCACCAGGGAAATAATATCTTCGATGTCATCCCGTAAAAGGGGCTCTCCACCAGTAAAACCGATCATACTCGTTCCCAAATCCTGTACCTGACCGATGGCATCCTTAAGCTCAGCGACGCTTAACTGGTTTTTCTTGGTTCGGTCAGAAAACGAACAATGCCAGCAATTGCAAATACAGTTCGCCGTTACGGCGAAGTTCATCATTACCGGCGTCGGTTTTCCTTGAACAGTTTGCAGGATCCCTCCTACATATCGTTCATAGGCCAATGAAGGGAAATATGGGGTAAAGGTATTCATATACACCCTATCCCCCACCCGGGTTAATTTACTGTTATTTGCAACGTAATTCATTGCCATAAGCTGTCTGGGAGATAGTGTTTTCATAATCGGGCTTTTTAGCATCTCGAGCATAGCTCCGACTTTTTTAAAACCGTACAGTTGTTCGCCTACCATTGAAGATCCTCCGTTTTTTAGTTAGCACAGACAATTCTAGCACACTCAAGGGGGAAAACAAGAATCAAATTGCACGTGAGTCCAAAAGTGCGCCATCGTGGAAAAAAAAAAGCCATCCCTACACGGGATGGCTTTATACACATATAAGGATTAATTATCCTTGATGCTGTAACGCTTCTTAAAGCGATCGATACGACCTGCTGTGTCAACAAGCTTTTGCTTGCCGGTAAAGAACGGATGGCAAGCTGAACAGATTTCCACGTTAATATCCTTTACCGTGGAACAGGTCTCAATGACGTTTCCGCACGCGCAGGTAATCTTGGTCGGATTATACGCGGGATGAATGTCTTTCTTCATGGTTTCCTCCAAACGAAGTGTCTCTAATAAACTCGCCTGAATCCAGGCTCAACGGGGGGCAGTCGCTCCATGTCACACGTGACAGTACCCGTCGCAGCAACGTTCCCCGGGGGGAATACGCCGGTTTCTTTAGAAACTATAAGGTAATGCATGGCATTACCGATTTCCCATCATCACATTCCGGCAGAACCGGTATTCATTGACTTCAGGAAGGCCTCATTATTCTTGCTTTTCTTCATTCTGTCAAGAAGGAGCTCCATGATCTCGGCGTCGTCCATGGGGTTAATGACCTTACGGAGTATCCAGATTTTTTGCATCTCTTCTTCGGTTAATAAAAGCTCTTCTTTACGAGTACCGCTTTTCTTGATGCTTACGGCAGGAAACAGGCGCCGATCAGAGAGTTTACGGTCAAGATTGATTTCCATATTACCGGTTCCCTTGAATTCCTCAAAGATAACCTCGTCCATACGGCTTCCTGTTTCTATCAGAGCTGTCGCGATAATAGTAAGACTTCCGCCTTCCTCAACGTTACGAGCAGCACCAAAAAAACGCTTGGGTTTATGAAGGGCGTTAGAATCAACACCACCTGAAAGAACCTTACCAGAAGTCGGAACGGTTTGGTTATAGGCGCGGGCCAGACGGGTAATAGAGTCCAAAAGGATTACGACATCCCGCTTGTGCTCTACCAGACGACGAGCTTTTTCCAAAACCATCTCCGCTACCTGGACATGGCGGGTTGCTTGTTCATCAAATGTAGAAGAGATTACTTCCGCTTTAACTGTCCTTTCCATATCAGTAACTTCTTCCGGCCGCTCGTCTATCAACAAGACGATCAGGTATACCTCGGGATGGTTTGCGGTAATCGCGTTGGCGATTTTTTGCATAATAATCGTTTTACCAGTACGGGGGGGAGCCACGATTAGAGCGCGCTGGCCCTTACCAATCGGACAGAAAAGATTCATGATACGGGTAGAAAACTCGGTAGTTGTCGTTTCCAAATCAATCTTTTCGTTGGGATACAGAGGGGTCAGGTTGTCAAAGGGTATCCTGCTTTGTGCGGCAGCAACCTCATCAAAGTTGACTGTTTCAACCCGCAACAGGGCAAAGAAGCGCTCACCCTCTTTGGGAGAGCGAATCTGACCATACACAGTATCGCCAGTTTTCAGGTTAAAAAGACGTATTTGGCTGGGAGAGATATAAATATCATCAGGACCAGGCAAATAACTGTTTTGGGGAGATCGAAGAAACCCATATCCATCAGGAAGTATTTCTAAAGAACCGGAGGCAAAAATAATCCCTCCATGTTCAGTATGTCCTTTTAGAATCTGGAAGATGATTTCCTGCTTTTTCATGGCCACCATGTCTTCGTGCGGGACGCCATATTGGGTTGCCAGATCGCGCAGGGCATGCATTCCCATGCGGGTAAGTTCGTTAATCGTCAGTCGTGGTTTGTTTTCGTTATCGCGGGCGGCTTCAGCATCCTGAAGCATCTGTATCTCTCGCCCTTCCTCTCGTGATTCTCGGGCTTCCCGAGTTTCGTATCCCTGATCGCGAAATCGCCGGTTATCGCGGTATTCGCGGTGTCCGTTATCTCTGCCGTTTTGATCTCTTGGTCCGGGCTTTCTTTTTATTCGTGGCCTTACTACCACGCGTTTGTCTCCGTTATCTGGAATCGTTGTTTCCTGACTAACGGACGAGGTCTCTTCGGCGCTTTCCGAGTACTCCATTACGGGTTCGGAACGGCCTTCTTCACCGCCAAGCTCGAGTTGAGCCTGTTCAGCGGTTTCTTGCGTCGTACCTTCCGGTGTTTCCGGTGTACGGCGCCTTCTGATTGGTGCCATGGGAATTCTCCATATATAGATTGCGGTGCAAAAGAATGAAAGGCATTATGTGTTCGGATTTTTCCTGAAAAAAAGATAGGAATATAATGAGTATACCGCCTGCTTGTATTAGCTGTCAAGAGTTTGAAGGGCAAGTAACAAGGCTGCCTGGACTGTTACCCTTCTAACCCTTTCTCTGGATCCACAAACCTCAATCCGTCGCACGCGAACCGGGTAATCGCCTGCCAATGATTCATTAGCACG
>JAFGIM010000069.1 GCA_016929605.1 Spirochaetales bacterium
CGTCCTTTCCGGTGTTTCCTTTGCTCTTACCATGATTTTTATGAGAAGACAAAAAGACGGGCGTCCTGCAGATTCCTTTATGCTTGCACATGCCCTAACCTTTGTGGTGTCGCTTCCCTTTATTATCCGGGGAGGAGTTCCTTCATCCATAAGCATTCTTGGTTTGGTCTTGCTTGGGGTGTTTCAGATTGGATTTTCATCAATTCTATTTGGCAGGGGTATCCGGGGTGTAACGGCGATTGAATCGTCTATTATTACCATGATTGAACCGGCGTTTAATCCGGTCTGGGTTCTTATTTTTATAGGGGAGCGGCCTTCTCTGCGGTCCCTGGCTGGTGGCGCGATCATCCTGGTATGCGTAACCGGCCGGACAGTTCTCAAAAGCAGAAAAATATAATATACTTTTTCCTATTATTTGGAGGAATACATATCATGGCAATTCAAAGAACCTTTGCCATGCTGAAGCCGGGTGTGCTTCAGCGAAGGATTGTGGGCGACGTCCTTGCCCGATTTGAGCGAAAAGGATTACATATCGTCGGATTAAAGATTTTGACGATTCCGCCCCTTATGGCTGCCACTCATTATGCAGAACACAAGGGTAAGTCGTTTTATGATGACTTGATTTCATACATTATCTCGGGCCCGGTTGTAGCCATGGCCATAGAGGGTGATGAAGCAATACAATTGGTACGCCGTTTATGTGGACCTACGGCTGTGTGCGAATCCCTGCCGGGAACCATCCGCGGGGATTACTGTCTTCATACCAATCATAACATCATCCATTCCTCGGATTCGCCGGAAAGCGCGGATAGAGAGCTTAAACTCTTTTTCCAACCCAACGAGATCGTATCCTGGGACGACGGGAACAAAGCCTGGTTTTAACGGAGGAACATCATGAGTCAAGCAATCGCAGTGATTGGAGCTGGCGCCTGGGGAACTGCAATGGCAATTTCTCTGGCCAAAAAGGGCCATGAAGTAACCTTATGGGCTCTTGAACAGGACGTAGTCGCTTCGATAAATGAGCGTCATGAAAATACCCGGTTTTTACCCGGGTTCCCTACTCCCGACAATCTGGTCGCCAGCGCGGATATCCGCGCGGTTGCTACCGGTAAGTCCTTTTTAATATTGGCAAGCCCTTCTCTCTATCTTGCCAGGACAATGCAAGGTCTTTTAGATGTTCCCAATATTAAAGATGGCTCAACCTGTATTGGTGTACTTACCAAGGGCTTTATTCCCTCCAAGGATGGGCCTCGCCTTATTGTAGAAACCCTGGAATCGGTCTTGCCCGAATCGTACCGCAAGTCCCTTGTGTATATTGCCGGTCCAAGTCATGCAGAAGAAGTTGCGATGGGTAAGGTTACCGGGCTTATTGCCGCCAGCGAAAACCCTATGGCATCAATTCGATTTAGGGAGGTTCTTAAATCAAAAGGCCTGTTGGTGTATTCGAGTCTTGACGTTATCGGCGTACAGATTTGCGCAGCCGCAAAAAACGTTGTCGCCGTCGCCTTTGGCATATTGGATGCCCTTGCCGAGAAGTCCGAAGCCTTTGGCGATAATACCGAAAGTCTTCTTTTAGCGGCCGGCTTGAATGAAATACAGATCATTGGTCGGGCGATGGGTGCGACACATCCGGAAACTTTTACTTCCATTTCCGGTGTAGGGGACCTGGACGTTACCTGCAGAAGCCGATACGGGCGAAACCGCCGATTCGGACATGATATTATCAACAAGGGCATCATCGAAGGATTTAAGGATCTTGATGATTTGATTGCTCGTATATCAGAAATTGGATATCTTCCCGAAGGCGCCGTTGCCTGTAAGTACGTCAAACAAATTGCAGACACTTATTCACTCAAATTGCCGATTTCCGACGGATTGTATCGAATATTGAATCGGGAACTTGAACCTTCACAATTTATTGAACAACTGCTTGACGGAGTGCAAATCTAGACATGCTTGAAAAAGTTACAAACTCTCTCAGTTCCATTATTAAAACCATTAGTGGTAAATCGACCATTACAGAAAAGAACATTGAAGAGGCGGTAGAACAGATAAAACTTGCCTTACTCGATGCCGACGTCAATCTTCGGGTAGTCAGGCGGTTTGTAAACGCAACCATCGAAGAAGCAAAGGGAGAGGCCGTTCTTACCTCAGTTAATCCCGGACAACAGTTTACCAAGATCGTACATGATCGCATTGTTGCCTTATTGGGAGACACCAAACAAGACCTGCATCTTAAAGGTCCGGACACTCTTTCGGTAATCCTTTTTCTTGGGCTTCAGGGTTCAGGTAAAACAACGAGTGCGGCTAAACTTGCGCTCAAATTAAAAAATCAGGGACGCAATCCGCTTCTTGCCGCCTGCGATCTTGTTCGTCCCGCGGCCATTGATCAGCTTATGGTCCTTGGAGAAAAAATCGGTGTACCCGTCTTTGCCGAACGCCCCAAAGGAGTAGCCTCCGCCGGAGATGCGGTGGAGGTTGCACGACATGCCCTGGCCGCTGCAAAGAAGGGCGCGCATGATGTGTTGATCGTTGATACTGCTGGCCGTTTGCAGGTTGACGAAGCGATGATGGCAGAAATCACCGCGGTAAAAAAAATCGTAGATCCGGTGGAAACCATCTTGGTTGCCGATGCAATGACCGGGCAGGGTGTCGTTGATGTAGCAAAGGCCTTTGATGACGCTCTCTCTCTTTCCGGTGTTATCCTGACCAAGTTTGATTCCGACGCCCGCGGTGGTGCGGCCCTGTCCCTTAAAAGCATTACCGGTAAACCCATCCTCTTTGTAGGAACTGGTGAAAAACCGGAAGACCTGGAACCATTCCATCCTGAGCGAATCGCCGGCCGTATTTTGGGCATGGGTGATATTGTTACTTTAGTGGAAAAGGCCCAGCAAACCATCGATACCCAGGAAGCAGAAAAGCTTCAAAAAAAGATGGCAAACGAGACCTTTACCTTACAGGATATGCTTGATCAAATTGAGCGGATGTCCAAGATGGGGTCCCTGCAGTCCATGCTGGAAATGATTCCCGGCATGGCTGGCCAATTACAGAATTCCGACATTGACATATCTGCGTTAAAAGTGCAAAAAGCGATTATCCAGTCCATGACGTTAAAAGAGCGGTCTAATCATTTAATTATTGGACCTTCACGGAGAAAGCGTATTGCCCGTGGTTCGGGAACCTCGGTGGGAGAGGTAAACAAGTTGATAAAGCAATTTGAGAAGATGCGTCAAACAATGCGCAAATTTTCCAAGAATAAGGGTCTCGCTGGCAAGCAGTTATTTTGATGCCTTCATCATGGCGCGCATCAGCAATCCCTGATGATAGAGGGTTGATCTGTTTCTTCCTTCGTTCTTTGATCGGTATAAGGCTTTATCAGCATCCCCAATTAAAATTAACGAGGTCATTCCGGGGGTGCTTTCTATTACCCGGGCGCCAATGCTTACCGTTACCGACAGTTCTTGACTTCCATCGGGAGCGGGTATTCTAATCGAAGCGACGGCATTTCTGATTCGTTCGGCGATCATCATCAAGTCTACCGGGGAGCAGTCTGCAACCAGGATAGAGAATTCTTCTCCCCCAAAGCGGGCGGCACAATCTTCTTCTCGAACGATATGGGCTAAAACTCCGGCAAGGGTAACAAGGACCAGGTCTCCGGTAACATGCCCCCAGGAGTCGTTAAAACGCTTAAAATGATCAACATCAAGCATCAGTATCCCGGCACCGGTATTTTTTCGCTTTGTTCTGGCTATGGCCTCATCAAGACGGCGGACAAAATAATCATGGGTAAAAAGGCCGGTTTTGGGCTCTGTAATCGAGCTTTCATAATGAAGACCGTTTTGCATGCTTACCGATAAAAACCGGATAATTCGGTCTACATATTTTTGTTCCAGCTCTGAATAGGCCCCCCCGACGATTTTTTTACCAAGAAAGACAATACCATAAAGGCCCCCTATACCAAACATGGGAAAAACCATCTCGGGATTAAGGGTCAGGATATCTTTTCCAAAGGTATCTTTTCCAAAGGTTTCGACTAATTGCTCAAAGGAGATTCGTCCGGGTGTTCGTTCAAAATAATTCTTGAGTAAATCATAATATTGCTCAGGGATGGTTTCATCGGTTTCTTTAAGATTACGATAACAGTATTGACGTAGCGCATCTCCCCGAGGGGGATGCACTAAAAAGCCCAGGAATTCCGGAATAAAGTGATCAAGAAAGCGGGCAATAACATAGTCGAGCATCGAGCTTACATCGGTATACGAGACAAGCAGCGTCGCTTCGGTGATAATGCGTTCCAGTTCCCGGTTTTCTTTTCGCAGGTCGCCCAGGGCATCAAGTGCCCCGGCCTTTTCCAGGTGATTGAACTGTGTCAGTACATCTGATGAAATAGGCATATTGCTATTGTAAGCCTGTTTACTAAAAATGTCAGTAAATTGCTTTCTTTACGGTAAAAACGGTTCTATACTTCCATATTATGAATATCTTTAATAACGATGACTTTGTGGTCGCAGGCTTTTTAATGCCACATCCTCCGGTTATTATTGAAGCGGTTGGTAAAAATCGTATTTCCAGCGTATCAAATACTATTAATGCCTGTCGTTCTTTGGGGGCCCTTGCCGCAACCTTGGACTGCCAAACCATAGTCTGCATTTCTCCCCATGCACGGCGCTTTTCCGACGCTATATATATGTATGATAGTCCGATCTTATCAGGAGATTTTGGTCGTTTTGGCTCCCCTGATATAGGCATTTCCATGCCCCTCGATCGCCCTTTTTTGGATGCTCTGGAAGACTCCCTCGCTCATGAATTTCTTCAAGGTTGTCCGCAATCATCCCTTGACGGTGATCCTGAATATCCGGCTGTTCCTTTGGACCATGGTGTGCTTGTTCCTCTTTCTTTTATAGCCCCCCATATTCCCACGGCATCTCTTGTTGCCATTTCTCCCAGTGTTGTTATTTCTGACGCGCCCAAACTGGCCAGAGCTATCTCTGTGGCTGCTAACCGCGTACAAAAGCGTACGCTGGTTATTTGTAGTGGGGATCTCTCCCATCGGGTATCCCCGGATGATGTAAGTGGACCCGCTTCTGAAGGGGCACGATTCGATACCGCTGTTGCGGATGCGTTTCGCACTGGCTGTTTAGCTGAATTGTTTGCACTGGAGACCACAATGGTTATGCGCGCAGAAGAGTGTGGCTACACCTCGTTACTCGTTCTTGCCTCGCTCTATCCTGATGTACAGAGTAGCCTCTTGTCTTATGAATCACCCTTTGGGGTTGGCTACTGCGTTGCCTCGGTTACTCCGCTAAAAAAGGGGGAGAAGGCCCATGAACACACATGATACGCCATCCATTCCGGTACTCATAGCACGAGCAACGATCGAGATGTTTGTTAGATCCGGAAAAATTCCTTCTGCGGAAGACCTCCCCCCTTTTGGCACTTCTGTGGCAGGTTGTTTTGTGTCCCTTCACAGACAGGGTGAGCTTCGCGGTTGTATTGGCACCATTTTACCCACAAAAGAAAACATACGAGCCGAAATTATTCGCAATGCAGTAAGCGCTTGCTCCGATGATCCTCGCTTTGATCCAGTATCTCCCCAGGAGCTTGCGGATCTTGAGATTCACGTGGATATCCTTGATCCTCCCCAACCGGTCTCGTCTGTGCAGGAACTCGATCCGCACAAGTATGGTGTTATCGTTACCTCGGGCATTAAAAGAGGTCTTTTATTGCCCGACCTTGCGGGTGTTGATTCAGTAGAGGAACAACTCGCCATTGCGTGCCGTAAGGCATCTATTTCTCCCCAGGAGCATTACTCCATGGAAAGGTTTACCGTTACCAGGTATAGTTAGATGAAGGAAGCAGCCTTTTGCAAGGCGGACAAGGATGGGGCGGTGCTCTGTCTTCTTTGTCCCCATAACTGCCTTATTCCCGTTGGCGCTCACGGTAGATGTCGTGTACGGGTGAACCGTGGAGGGACTCTGTATGCGGAGTCCTGGGGTAGAATTTCTTCTTTGGCCCTTGATCCGATAGAAAAAAAACCGCTGTCCTTTTTCCAACCACAGTCGCAGATTCTGTCTGTGGGCAGCTGGGGCTGTAATCTCAGCTGTCGCTTTTGTCAAAATCATCGAATATCACAGGAGTGTGTTCCCCTTTTTTTGGAAGAGCAAAAGGCTTCAGACATCTATCTAACCCCACAGGATCTTGTCGCCACAGCTCGCGAGGCGGTACCCAGAGGGAACATTGGGGTAGCCTTTACCTACAATGAACCCTTGGTATCAATCGAGTATCTTTTGGAGGCGGCTTCCCTTGTTCAACAAGCTGGTCTTGTTAACGTGGTTGTAACAAATGGTTTTATACAACCTGATTGTCTTGACGCAGTGCTTCCGTACATTACCGCGATGAATATAGACCTTAAGGCTTTTAATGATCATTTTTATCAAACTATTTGTGGCGCTTCCCGCCAACCGGTAATGGAATCTATCGTCCGGGCAGTCAAAAAATGTCATGTAGAAATTACTACCTTGATTATTCCAGGATGTAATGACGCTCCACAAGAAATAGAAGCGTTAGCTCGCTGGTTAAGCCAGCTTTCCCCTGATATTCCGCTCCATTTAACCCGTCATCATCCCGATTATCGCATGTTGGATAATAAGGCTGCGTCCCTTGATCATTTGATGGACTTATCGCGAATCGCGTCGACATACTTATCGCGGGTGGTTCTGGGCAATGTTTCCGGAATTTCTTGAGTCAATTACAGAAGGGGGGTATACTGATAGCTATGCAAGACGAAACAATAATCAGTTCGAGCAAGATTGGCCAACGGCTTGACGCAATCGTCAAGAAGGAACAGGTGTCATGCCTTATGTTCAATAATGGCAAGATTCCTATCGTTAGTGTTATTACCATTGGCCGCTCTCATGATAATGACGTCGTTATAGACAGCAAGCTGGCGAGTAGACATCATGCCATTATCCAAAAGATCAAGGAAGACTACTTCCTTAAAGACCTTGGCAGCACTAACGGGACGCTTCTTAACGGAGAACGAATTCCCCAGGACAAGTATTTGCGTCTAAATAGGGAAGACACTATCTCGATCGGGAAGACAAACTTAATCCTTGGCTGAGCCGACGCTTTCGCGGTATTCCGTAATACATTCACGAAAGCTGTTTTGAATTGCCCTGGTAGCTTCTGTCAGCGCCGTTTTTTTGTCTTCAAGATAGATTTTCCTGAATCTGTTCATCTCAATCGCCTGACCAGGAACAATAATCGCTCTTTTTGTAAATCGGTTAGCCCTGTTTTTTAGGGTCCCCCCCCGCATTCGCTCGATGATATCGTAGCAATTATTTGCACGCTCAATTAGCCGCTCCAGGGTTGGTGTTGTCTTGTCATGCAGGAACTGTACATGAGTCAGTATTGACGCCGTTTCCAGATGGCGCATGGCAAGCCATGCTTCCAAACATCGGCGACTGAGTATATCTTTTTCTAGCGGATTGGTCCCTTCGGGATTGTCCTTGATAATATGCGACCACGCCTTGGCGCGAATGCGATATATGCGCGCCATGGTGGTGGATGCTTTTTCAATGTGTACAATTCCTTCGGCTTGTCCTAGCGCTTCTTCCAATATGCGCTCTTGAAGTGTATCCTCCTCGGTTTGCTCACTTCCTACTTCGATGCTGTACATTTGTGCTAGCCTAAAAATAATCGCCCTGGAAAGACTATCTATTCTTTTTTTTGCCTTTAGTGTGTCCAGTTTTCCAAAGGCTTCTCCTTGGGGCTCTCCGATGGACTTTTCCATATCGCTGCAGAAACGGGAAAGCTTCTTCCAGTCTTTTTGTGCATACCGGTAATGAAACGAGAGTGGAAGAAATACAACCGATTCTGTTCGCCCCAGCTTGTGTAAATCATCTTGGCACCAAAAACAAAACCGGGCAGTCCCTGTTTCTAGATCTCCTACCGTTTCGCTGTCGTGCGTTACATGACCTTCTGGAGCCAGGGCAATCGGGAATGCACCCTCTATCATTAAACGACGTATCAGAGCCATGCCAGAGCTATCCATTCTAACATGATCTACCGGAATGGCTCCCGCCTCTGGCAGTAGCCAACGCACGAATGGTCCTGACCATAGAGGAACCTCTGCTCCATAAATAAAGTGTGTATGGGTCAAGCCTTTAAGGGGTTTACCAATTTTTCTTGCTGCCTTTGGAAGGGCATGATGGATGGTATACGCCGTCATCTGTGGGTCATCGCCATAGGCATGGCGGAAACCGATAATCATTCGGGTTTCTTTCCGGTTAAAAGCATGCCAGGCATCTACTATACGTTCAGGGAAAAGGATTGTGGGTTCTGCAAAACCAAGGGCACGTGCATAGGGCTGCATTATCGATCGGAAAAAGTAAATAACGAGTTTGTTTAGTTTGGGTTCTGCTTTCGGTCTTTCTTGTAGTGGTGTAGTAACGGGAGCGTACATGTAATCCAGTCTACGGCCTGCCTGAAAAAAAGGCAAGAGTCAAGATGCTGAGTACGCCTTTTCATCTGGACGGTGTAGCCCCTGATACGGTATTATGTTTTTTATTACCCGTTGCGAACGGACAAAGAGGTCACCTATGCCACAGCTCACGCTTCCTGCCGGATATAAGGCTCTTTTGGGAGTTAAAGAAACAGAACAGGCCATTATCAGAATCAAAGAATTTTTTCAGCTTGCACTATCTACAGAATTAAACCTGACGCGGGTTACCGCACCATTGTTTGTCCCTCGCGGCAAGGGACTTAACGACGATCTTAATGGAATAGAGCGGCCGGTACATTTCCCCGTAAAGGATCTTAACGAAGAAGAACTGGAGATCGTTCATTCTCTGGCGAAGTGGAAGCGGGTAAAGGTTTCGGATTTGGCTCTTCCTCCCGGTTTTGGTATTTATACCGACATGAACGCTATCCGGGCGGATGAGGAACTGGACAATATTCACTCTCTGTATGTAGATCAGTGGGACTGGGAACTGGCGATGGAAGAGCAAGATCGAACTATCGATTTTCTAAAGGATATCGTCAGGAAGATATACCGCTGTCTTAAGCGTACCGAGTTTTTCGTGTATGACAATTATCCTATAATAACTCCGTCTCTACCGCAGGAAATTACCTTTGTTCATGCCGAGGATTTATATCACCAGTGGCCAACGCTCACTGCAAAAGAGAGGGAGAACGAAGCTGCCAAGAAATGGGGCGCAGTGTTTATCATTGGTATCGGCTATGCACTTGCGGACGGTAATCT
Source organism: Spirochaetales bacterium (assembly GCA_016929605.1). Taxonomy (GTDB): domain Bacteria; phylum Spirochaetota; class Spirochaetia; order Treponematales; family Treponemataceae; genus Teretinema. The sequence continues at coordinate 9,263 of JAFGIM010000069.1, forward strand.
TCACGATGGTCGCGCCCCGGATTACGATGACTGGATTACCGAAACGGGGAATGGAAAACGCGGTCTCAATGGTGATCTCCTTGTATGGAATTCTGTGCTTGGACAATCCCTTGAACTTTCTTCCATGGGGGTTCGTGTAAGTGCTGCTTCCATGACAGAGCAACTTGCTTATCGCAATTGTCCTGAACGAGCGTCCCTGTATTTTCACTCTCGCCTTCTTTCGGGTTCACTCGTTCAAACAGCTGGCGGTGGTATCGGCCAATCACGTCTTTGCATGTTCTTTTTGCGTAAAGCGCACATTGGTGAAACACAGGTATCTGTGTGGCCCCAATCCATGATCGCTGATTGTTCAAAAGCGGGAATCCCCCTTCTTTGAAAATTCCGATAGTACTTATTTCCCTGCAGGTTCAGTCATCCTTTCAAGCGGTTCCATTAGGAGCCGCTTCGATTGTAAGCGCGCTTAAAAACGATCGCTTTATTACTGACCGATGCACGGTTTCATTGTGCGATCTTTCTTTGGAGGATCCTCAGTTCCACGATAAAGACGATGAGGGTATCGCGCGGATTATCGCAGATCGTGTCTTTGAATGCGCTTGTCTTTCTGCAGGTTGTGATACTCAAGCTGTGTTTGGTTTTTCCATATATGTGTGGAACCGACAGGTATGTGAAAAAGCGGCACGGATTATTCGCCAGCGCATGAGCAAGGCCTTAGTTCTTGCCGGTGGTCCCGAGATAACAGCGAATCCCCTTTTTGCAGATACTCCCTTTCATTATCTAATACAGGGAGAGGGCGAAACAGCTTCCACAAAACTGATAAGCTCATATCTTGATCTTTCTGTGGCCGCTTGCGAATCGGGAACTATTATTCGGGCAACACATGAAAGCCTTGATAGCCTTTCATCTCCCTGGCTTGATGGGACCCTTTTGTCTTCTCCGTCAGTTAACGGCTTTCATGGCGCCCTGTGGGAACTTGCCAGGGGGTGCCCGTATTCCTGTTCGTATTGCTATGAATCAAAGGGTAGCAAGCAGCTTAGATATTTTCCCCTTTCCCGTCTTAGCGCAGAATTACATGAGTTTGTACGCATGGGAATTGAGCGGGTTTTTGTGTTGGATCCAACGTATAATTGCTCTCGGGAGAGAGCCTTACAGATATTGGCCCTTATAGAAAAGATCGCGCCCACGATTCATTTTAACTTTGAGGTTCGCTGTGAGTTACTTGACCGGGAGATTGTCCGCGCTTTTTCACGGATTCCCTGTTCACTGCAAATCGGATTGCAAAGTTCAAATCCCCGCGCCCTTGCCGCTGTTTCCCGCCCAACTGATATAAAAGCGTTTACTAAAAAGATAGGCCTGTTAAATGAAGCGGGTATAGTGTTTGGCCTTGATTTAATCTGTGGCTTACCTGAAGACAGTCTGTCCACATTCCGCTCGAGCATTGATTTTGCCCTGTCCCTGTATCCTAATAACCTGGAACTGTTCCGGCTTGCTGTTCTCCCTGGAACTACATTGCACGATCAAGCCGCATCTTTTTCTTTACGGCATCAAGACACACCACCGTACCATGTGCTTTCTCTTCCTTCTTTTCCTGCTGCCGACATCGACAGAGCCATGGAGCTCGCTCGCGCCGTAGAATTTTTTTACACTCATGGCAGGGCGGTTTCCTGGTTTTTAGCCGTTATATATCCGCTAAAGATAAAGAGCTCCCGTTTTTTCTCGGATTTTGCCGCGTTTCTCCAGCGTCAGTATCCAGCGATGCCCCTTGATCAAGTCGCACATCAAGATATAGAAGCCATACAGCTTGCCTTTTTGGAGCTCGTATACCAGGAGAAGGGCCTTTCTTGGGCATGGCCTGTGGTAAAGGATTTGGTTTCTCTCAATGGAGCCTGGACACGGGCTCTTGCCGATGGTGAGTCTTCAATTCTTGATCTATCGTATGACAGTGAAGATATTATGGGACCTGATGCCCTGGATATTCTGTCGTTTGCAGAAAACGCGTACATGGAAGCGTCAACGGTGCATATAACTCCGGGACCTGATGGCCCGGAGTTACACTGAGTTATTCCTATAAACGAGCGGCAATTCGATCGATGAATTGCCAGCTGTCCAGAATTTCGGTAGCCTTGGGACTGGCAAGCTGGGCAAGGTCTCCGGTCATTACCCCGGATTCTATGGTGTCAAGCGTTGCCTTTTCCAGTTTTACGGCAAAATCCGCAAGTTCCGGCGTCTTATCCAGTTCCGCACGTTTTGCTAAAGCTCCGGTCCAGGCAAAGATGAGCGCAACCGGATTCGTGGAGGTTTTCTCTCCCTTAAGATACTTGTAGTAATGTCTTTGTACGGTGCCGTGGGCAGCTTCATACTCGAACTTCCCGTCAGGAGAAACCAGAACGCTGGTCATCATAGCAAGGCTTCCCGAAGCAGAGGCAACCATATCGCTCATCACATCCCCGTCGTAGTTTTTGCACGCCCACAAAAATCCGCCCTCGTTTTTCATAACACGGGCAACGACATCATCGATCAGGGTATAAAAATACTCGATGCCTGCTTTTTCAAACTGCTCTTTGTATTCGCTGTCATAAATCTTCTGAAAAATTTCCTTAAAACGCCCATCATAGGTTTTAGAAATAGTGTCCTTTGTCGCAAACCACACATTAATTTTTTCGGATAATCCATAGTAAAAACAGGCGCGGGCAAAACTCTCAATTGATTTATCAAGGTTATGAATTCCTTGTAAAACACCCGGTCCCTTCATTTCCATAATCGTTTTGCGAATTTCTTTTCCGTCCTTGCCGGTAAACACAAGCTCGGCTTTTCCCGGTCCATCGACGTACATCTCGCAGTTCTTGTACACATCTCCGTATGCATGTCGGCCAAGTACCAGAGGCTTGGTCCAGCAAGACACTGTTGGCTGAATATTTTTAACGATAATTGGTTTTCTAAAAACGGTACCGTCCAGTTCTGCACGGATAATGCCGTTAGGGCTTGGGGTAAGTCCCTTAAGCTTGTATTCTTCAACGCGGGCGGTGTTAGAGGTTATCGTTGCGCATTTTACCCCGACACCCAAGCGTTTAATGGCTTGCGCCGATTCATAGGTAATCCGGTCGTCACTGTCGTCTCGTGCTTTAAGACCCAAATCAAAATACTCCACCTGTAAATCAATAAAGGGAAGCAGGAGTTTTTCTTTGATAACGCCCCACAGGATGCGGGTCATTTCGTCTCCATCCAGTTCGGCTATCGCGTTTTTCATCTGTATCTTGGCCATAGAGTGTTCCTTGTATAATGATGGTATCCAGTGTACCCCAAAATCAGTTTCCAATGCAATAATACGGAAAACCGGCCGACAGTTCTTGACGATCGCCTGCTTCCCGGCGTACAACACAGACATGAGATCTTCCACAGCGAACACAGGGATAGTAGACATAGCCCTGGAATCCGGTTTACTTATCCTGCAAAACGGGGGCGAAACCTATCGAGCAGAGGAGACCATGACTTCTATCGCTTCCTCTTTGGGCTTCTGCGATTCCTCTGCCTTTGTTACCCCTACCGTGGTCATGCTTAGCATTCGAGATCAAGAAGGGAAGAGTCGCACCCGGCTGCAGCGAGTGTCTTCCAGAACAATAAATCTGGGAAAAATTGCTCGGGTAAATGAACTCTCTCGCCGTCTCGCCCGAAAAAGTACCTGCTTGGCTATACCTGCTTTCAAGCTTGCCCCCCTTGCCTCGGCGATGCTCTCTCGTATCGCACGCTCTCCCTCTCATGCACCTCAGTGGGTCATTCTGGCTACGGCCTTTGCAAGTTTTTGCTTTTCTCTTTTATTTCATGGCTCTATGACCGAAGCCCTTATCGCCTTTGTCATTGGCGCCCTTATGCGCTTCGCTCTTTTTGCCCTGTCTCCCCTGGTCCTTTCTTCGTTTATTCAGGCTATGGTTGGAGGGGCTATTATTTCTTTGTTGGCCTCTTGTGGGGTCGCCCTTGGCCTTATTCAATCGTCGGGGAATGTCAGTATTGCCGTTCTTATGTCTCTTGTTCCCGGCGTAGCGATTGTGAATGCCATCCGTGATATTATCGCAGGGGATTTGGTCGCCGGTTCAGCCAGGGTTCTTGAAGCCTTTGTCATAGCCGCAGGGCTGTCCATCGGCGCAGCCCTTGGTCTTTTTCTTTTTCCGGTTCCTGTTGGCTATGCGAGCGCTATTCTTGCCCGGCCAGAGCGTCTGAGCGCCTTTGCCTTGGCCTTTGGTGCGACCGCTTCCTTTGCTTATTTTTTTCACATCACCCGCTATGACCTATTGTGGGCGTCACTTTCCGGAGCCCTTGGCTGGCTCGTCTATCTGTGGGCTGCAGAGAGCAGCCTCAGTCCCATTTCGGGCTTTTTTGCCGGGGCTCTTTTTGTTGGCCTTACCGCCGAATTTTTTGCATTCTTTTTTAAAAAACCCGCTACCGTCTATATAGTCCCGGGAATCATTCCCTTTGTTCCCGGTGGAGGTATGTACGAAACGATGCTTTTTGCCGTGCAAGGAGATATTGCCGCAGCCTCGGTAACCGGTTTTAATACCCTTAGCGCCGCGGCTTCTATTGCGGTGGGCATCGCCCTTGCTTCTTCCCTTTCTCGGCTCTTATCCCGACTGGGTAAGCTGGTTAGCCCCTTACGCCATCTCCGTCATTTTTGAAATCAACACCTTATCGATGCGGTGTCCGTCCATGTCAACAATTTCGAACTGGTATGAACCACAGATGATGCGATCCCCGGTTTTGGGTATGCTGCCATTAAGGGATAAGAGAAATCCTGCCAGGGTGTAATAGTTTTTTTCGCCGGTATCTTCTATATCAAAGAGCTCCCGTATGTCATCCATCCTGACCTGTCCGGCGACCAGGTAGCTTCCATCTTCCCTTTTAAAAAGATCGGGGTCTTCTTCCGTTTCTTCACCTTGAAATTCCTTGAGTAAATCGGATACCAGCGAGGCGCTCGTAATCATACCCTCTATCCCTCCCCATTCGTCGATGACCAAGGCAAGGGGACAGTTGTTTTCTTCGAGCAGGGAAAAAGCTCGGGCAATGGTTATAGTTTCCGGAAGGTACAGGGGCCTTTGTACTAACGAGCGAAGTCCTGGCCAGGAAGGATGAGTCAGGGATTCTAAAAAGTCCCTGTCCGACAGGATGCCCAAAACGGAGTCTACGGTGTTGGCGCAGACGGGGAACCAGTGCAGGCCTGGGTTGTTCCTGATTATTTCCAGAATTTCCTCTTTGGTGTTTCCACTGTCAATCCACACAATGTCCGGGCGGTGGATCATGGAGGTACCGATTCGCCGGTGTGCGGGTAAATAAAAGCCCTCGGGCGAATGATCGATTATGGTTGAGTCCCGGCGAAACAAGAGAGAGCGAAGTGAAAAATGTTTCTTGCACATAAACAGGAGTATATCATATAAAGATGCATAAAAAACACCTAAAAAGTGCATAAATATGCATTTTCACCCCTAGAAAGAATCTGAAGAATCAAGTATGGTGAGGCTAACGCATAAAGAGGTGTGTATGCTTGTTATGAAATTTGGTGGCACGTCCATGGGATCTGCCGAACGCATGAACAGTTCTCTTGCTATTATTGCCCAACGTGCCCAGGAAAATCGGGTGTGTGTGGTTGTTTCTGCTGTAGGCGGGGTGTCCAACCGTTTGCAGGCTGCTATTGATGAGGCTATGCGCACAAAAGACGAACAATCGGCGGATGTGGCATCCCTGGTAGAGCCCTTTGTTTCTATACACAACACAATAATAGACGAGCTTTCCCGGGTTGCACCGGGATTTAGGCCGGATGTGGTACATCAGGCAATCGAGCCGCTTTTTGATGAATACAGCCGCCTGTTAACCGCAGTCAACGCTTTTGGAGAATGTCCACAATCCATCGAATGCCGAATTATGGGCTTGGGTGAGCGTGCGTGCATTCCCATTATGGCAGAACTCTTACACACCCGTTTCCCCGCTGTTACCGTGTTAGATAGTCGCGAGTATATTATTACCTCCGGCGGAAAATTGAGCGAAGCGGATCCCGTATATGACCAGATTATTCAAAACTTTGCCGCCCTTGCTTCTGGCAGCGAATCTCTGATGTTAGCGCCCGGTTTTATTGCCTCTGATGTATCGGGACGTCAGAGTTTATTGGGTAGAAATGGTTCTGATTTTTCTGCAGCGCTTATGGCAATGGCCCTTGGTGCAAAGCGACTTGAAATTTGGTCCGATGTGGATGGCATATTTACCGCCGATCCACGGATCGTAAGCGACGCTCGACTGGTACATGATATCAGTTATGAAGAAGCGATGGAATTATCATTTTTTGGTTCCAAGGTTCTTCACCCCAAGACTCTTTCACCCATTGCCTCTCGCAAGATCGAAACCTGGAGTCTTAACAGTTTTAATCCCTCGGCTCGAGGAACAAGGATTACCTGTGCGTCAATGATACCTCATGACGCAGATGAATCTCCGGTTCGCGGGGTATCCTGTTTTAAGGACGCGGTTTTGGTGAGCGTATCAGGTGCTGGATTAAAAGGGCGCAGGGGAACTGCCGCTCGCGTCTTTCAGGCGGTTAGCCGTTCCGGAGCCTCGGCCCTTCTTATTACCCAGTCAAGCTCGGAATTTACCATCAGTTTTTGTGTAAGGGCCAGTGACACTCTGGCGGTTCGCGAATCTCTTAACGAGGAGTTTTCCCTGGAGATTCGTGAGGGTTTGATTAACGAGATTGGCGTTCTCTCCGATATGGCGATTGTTTCAATCGTTGGGGATGGCATGAAGGAGCGAAAGGGTGTTGCCGGCACTTTTTTCTCTGCCCTTGCCTTTGGCGGCATCAATATTCACGCAATAGCGCAGGGCTCGTCAGAGCGCTCTATTAGTACCGTTGTAGCACAGGCAGACGGGGAAAAGGCGGTCCGTATTGCCCATCGCTTTTTCTTTAATACCATGCAAACCATTGAACTTTTTCTCGTTGGTATTGGTACCGTGGGCGGCAAGCTTCTAGATCAAATTAAATCGCAGCAGCAATCGCTGCGCGAAAGCAATATCGATTTACAGGTTTGGTCGGTAGCCAATTCCCGCAAGATGATCCTTAAGCGGGGAGGCCTTGATCTTTCTTCCTGGAAGAACTGTCTCGAGGAAGCAACCGAGGAATCCTCTATCGACGGGATGATTTCTTTGGTTAAAGCTGAAAAGCCACTTAATCCTGTTTTTGTGGACTGTACCGCAACGGGCGCCGTGCCTGAACGGTATCCCGATCTCTTTCGTTCGGGCTTTCATGTGGTAACCCCAAATAAACGGGCGAATTCCCACACAATCGATTTTTACCGGCAGCTGAGAACTCTTGCGCAAGAAAGCAGAAAGCGTTTTTTGTATGAAACAAACGTTGGCGCAGGCCTACCTGTTATCGATACCTTCAAGAATATGCTCAAGTCGGGAGACGCCCTTCTTTCTTTTTCCGGTATTCTCTCAGGCTCGCTTTCCTATATTTTTGGCCGGCTCGACGAGGGTATTCCTTTTTCAGTTGCGGTTGGTGAAGCTCGCGATAAAGGCTTTACTGAACCCGATCCCCGGGATGATTTATCGGGATCTGATGTTGCACGAAAGGCTCTTATTATTGCACGGGAAGCGGGGATTACCGCAGAGCTTTCTTCAGTTACTACGCGTCCCCTGTTCCCGGATGATTTTGATCTTTCAGGAACGACAGATGATTTTATGAGTCGTCTTCCTTCAGTGGACTCCTGGTTTTCTTCTCGCATTGAATCGTTAAGAAATCAGGGACAGGTACTTAGATTTGTCGCTGATGTTGAAGGTGTTACCGGAAAGATTGTCGTTGGTGTCCTTTCGGTATCGCACACCGATCCTCTGGCGGCAATCAAGGGAGGCGAAAATGCTTTCGTCTTTACCACGCGTCATTATTCACCCATACCGCTGGTTATACGCGGGTATGGTGCCGGTGCGGATGTTACCGCCTCCGGTGTATTCGCAGATATATTAAGGACAATCACATGGTAATCGTATTGGAAAAAGGAATTCGCGACGACGACAAACAGCGAATCAGGACGTTTTTGGAAAAGAACTCCCTCAGGGTTAACGAGATTGCCGGGGACGAAGAGACTATCTTTGGCGCTGTCGGCAAGGTTGGCATCGATCCGCGCGAGGTAGAAATTCTTCCCGGAGTTCAACGGGTTATTCCCATATCAAAGCCCTATAAAATGGCATCCCGAGAATTTAAACGCGAAAACTCGGTTGTAAACGTCCGTGGGGTTAAAATTGGCGGTTCTCGTGTTTCTGTTATCGCCGGTCCCTGCGCGGTCGAAAGCCGTGAGCAAATGCTTGAGTCCGCAGCCCGGGTTGCGGAATCGGGAGCGGTAATGCTTCGCGGTGGTGCTTATAAACCTCGCACCAGTCCCTATGCTTTTCAGGGTATGGGCGAGGAAGGAGTCAAGATTCTTCGCGAAGCCGGTGACGCATGGGGCCTTCCGGTGGTTACCGAGATTGTTTCGAGCGAACATATTCCCGCCATGAGAGATTATGTAGATGTCTATCAAATTGGCGCGCGCAATATGCAAAACTTTGAATTACTCAAGAAAGTTGGAGCTCTTGCAAAGCCGGTTATCCTTAAACGGGGACTTTCGGCCACGATAGAAGAATGGTTAATGGCCGCCGAATATTTATTGGCGAGCGGCACCGAGGATGTTATCCTGTGTGAGCGAGGCATACGTACATACGAGAAGGCTACTCGAAACACCCTGGATCTCTCGGCTATTCCGGTTCTTCGCTCCCTTACACATCTTCCGATCATTGTAGATCCCAGCCATGCTGTTGGCGTGCGAGACAAGGTTCCGCCCATGGCGCTTGCGGCCATTGCCGCCGGTGCAGATGGATTGATCGTGGAAGTCCATCCCTGTCCAGATTGCGCCCTCTCCGATGGAGCTCAATCCTTGTATCCCGAACAATTTGAAAAAATGATGCGAGATATCGAAGTACTCGCTCCTGTCGTTGGAAAGGCGGTGTCCCGCAGAACCCTTGCCACGGCGGCAAAACCGGCTCAAACCGCTTCGGCCGTAAAGAAATCAAAGCTCGATGGCCAGGCAATATGCGCCTATGCCGGCGGTCGTGGTGCCTACGCGGAAGAAGCGATTATTCGCTATTTTGATGGGGATGCGCAAACGCTTCCTACATCAAATTTCCGCGAGGTAATCAATGCCGTGCTTGACGGTAAGGCCGGCTTTGGTATGCTTCCTATCGAGAATAGTCTTGCCGGTTCTGTCTACGAAAATTACGACAATCTTGCCCGCTATGAAGATATTGAAGTCGTTGCCGAGGTAACATTGCGCATACAGCATTCACTGCTCGCGCTACCCGGGGCAAGTTTAGAAGGAATAACCTCTGTGTATTCTCATCCGCAAGGACTTGCGCAATGCGATGACTTTCTTTCGCGCTTCCCTCAGTGGAAACACATAGAGACGGAATCAACCTCCCTTGCCGCAGAAATTGTGGCGGCATCCGGTGATCCCACTCGCGCGGCAATAGCGAGCGAAACCAGTGGTCGAGTTAATCGTCTTGAATCGCTTAAGTCTGGCATAGAAACAAATCCGCGAAATTACACACGGTTTGTGATTATCGCTCGATCCGGCGAGATCGTCTGCGAAACCCCAAATTGCGCATCGGTAATTTTTACCGTCAACAATGAACCGGGAGCCCTTCACACCGCGTTGGGTCTTTTTATGAAGCATGGCCTTAACTTGATCAAGCTTGAATCTCGGCCTGTACAGGGAGAGCCTTGGCGGTACCGTTTCTATGCAGATGTAACCCTGCCTCAGGGTGTAGGCGAAAGTGTTGTTTCCGGAGAGCGGCTCAAGATGGCTCTTGCGGAAATGGGAAAAATCGACCAGGATAAGGGTATTGTTCAGGGCGTTCGAGTCCTGGGATTGTATAACTCGAAGGAGATTCTATGAAACGTTACGTAATATCAGTACTCGTGGAAAACCATTCGGGAGTCCTTAGCCGCGTCTCGGGACTTTTTAGCCGCAGAGGATATAATATTGACAGCCTTACCGTTGGTGTTACCGATAAAAGTGATTTTTCGCGGATGACTATTGTTGTGCGGGGAGATGAGTACATACTTGAACAAATCGAGAAACAACTTGCCAAGCTGGTGGAGGTTGTTTCAATCAAGCACTGTGATCCCCAAGCTACGGTTGTACGTGAACTTGCCCTGATAAAGGTGTCAACCGACGAGAATACCCGACATCGGGTTATTGAGGCTGCTAATATCTTTCGTGCCCGGGTTGTGGATATCGGCGTTGATGCCCTGGTTATTGAAGCAACCGGAAGCGAGGAAAAGATTGCAGCCCTGATTCGGTTAGTTGAACCGTTTGGCATTAAGGAGCTGGTTAGAACAGGACTTACTGCAATGGAACGGGGCAACACCGTGCTGGAAGCAGCACAATAAGCGGTACCTTTTAATCGGGAAATTGAGATCGAATAGCCAATATATCGTCAAGAATAGAAATAAATGCATCGGTCAGCGCGGGGTCAAAGTGTCGGCCCCGCTCATTTTTAAAATAATCCAGGATGTCTTGTGTGTCCCACGCTTTTTTATACACCCTGTCGCAGCCAAGAGCGTCAAAAACATCGGCTATTGCCACAATCCTGCCCTCCAGACTGATGTCATCACCCTTTTTACCAAATGGGTATCCCGAACCGTCGTATTTTTCTTGATGTTCAAGGGCAATAAGAGCCGCCACCCGCATAATTTCCCGATTCGAGTTTTTAAGCATGTCGTATCCGGCCATCGAATGGGTTTTGATTATGTCAAATTCGTCCGCAGTGAGTGAGCCGTTTTTGTTGAGTATCGCGTCGGGAACAGCGAGCTTACCAATATCGTGCATTGGGGTTGCCAGCCTTATGGTTTCGGCTTGTTTTTCATCGAGTCCAATGGTAAGGGCAAGCAGTTTTGAATACTCTGCAACCCGCTTTACGTGGTGTCCTGTTTCCTTTGAACGTGCCTCGGCAACCTCTCCCAGGGTGTAAATGATTTCTTTTTGGGTGTTTTCTATTTCCTGGTTCAGTGTCATGTTATCAAGAGCCACAGAGATGTTTGTGCAAAAAATACCAATCAGGTTCTTATCCCATTCGCTAATTGAATTGGTGCTTTCCATGTAAATGATATTCTCGCTGCCACCCGCTCCCTTAAAATAGGCAATAAAACTTTTATCAAGATACAAGCTTTGTTTGTTGGCTATCGCTTTTTCCACGATTGCAAGCGTTTCTTGGGAGAGCGCTTCTTCCAGGGGGAGTTGTACGCTTTGAGTAAAGTCGCCGATTCCCGCTTCTACAATAAAATGATTCTCCGTTTTACGCGCAG
>JAFGIM010000070.1 GCA_016929605.1 Spirochaetales bacterium
GACCTGTAATGCAAGATTTGCCAAGGGAATAGAAAAAAAATCGGGGATTATTCCCCGTAATACAAATAAAATAATGGAGATTGCCTGAAAAATTACATTTAATAGCCAGAGGCTCAGACCCTTGTATCGTTTATGATGTTGCTTCCAGAGGCTGCTCATGGTAATCAGGGCTGCAATGCTGGTGATTAAGTTCATTAACAGGAGCGTCTTAATGTCTAAGGCCATACAGTAATTATCGAATATTGAAAGGGCAAGTCAAGAAAAAAGGCATAAGTTCCTGTCAGCCGTATGGGTCTGGAAAGGATTGACGGTAGGAAACAGGGTCTTTTGCGTGCATTTTTTTAAAATCACGATAAAACCTGCTGATTCCTGGGTACCCACACCGGAGTGCTATATCAGTGGGAGGCAACATGGTGTTTCGTAATAAATTTGCGGCGACAGTAAGACGAATTAACCTGAGATAAGAGGTAACGTTCATTCCAGTCGAACGCTTAAAACGTGTAGTAAACTGCAGGAAACCCAGAGGCCCTCGTATATCGCTCAGTCGTATGTCTCTGGATGCGTAGTGGAGAAGCAACAGTTTGATAGATTCCTCAATCTCCACATCCCCTTTTGGCAGAGGAAGATCGAATTGACTGTCTTTTTCAAAAGCGTATAAATTTTGCAGAAGCATTAAAAGCTCAAGAAAGTACGATCGTCCCCTGCAAGGCCAGTTATTGTTTGGTTGTAAGGTGAACTGATCGCGGAGTCCTACATACATATCAAAGATACGATTATAAAGAATGGGGTTAACCGATATATGAAAAGGATTACTTATTTCTCCCTGTTTGAATGGCTTAATCAGTAATCGTTCGGCAAGAAAGGCTCGGTCCCTGGTGGATTGTAATGATGTGGGTGAGTCAGAAGTTGGTACCGAAGAGTCAGAGAAAAGTCCATAGTTAATAACCTGCGGAATAAAGAAAATACTACAACCCTTTGCATTGGTTATCTGCAGGGTTTTCATGGGGTTACTATAGCTGACACAAAGTAATTGAGGAGGTAATAATGCAGCTCGCGAATCCGTATCACTAAGGATTATTGAACCTTCGGTAACAAGAATTATCTGATAAATGTCAGATCCCATAGCCTCTGGTAGCAGATAGGGGTCATCAGCTGTGCGTATACCAAAATTAACCCCAGGATATATCTGGCGGCCGGTAGTAGTGACTTTTTGTAACAAAAGTGAATCAGTTAATTGGTTCATAGAGTGTGTCTTGATAATGATACTCCATAAAAAACTACGTGTAAACTGATTGTTCTCTCTGGCTCAAAAATCAATGGCGTGTTAGAATTGACTTCCTCATGGTTATCCACATATTTTTGGTAATTTTAATCGCCTTAATAGTATTGATGTGTGTAACAGCAATAATCTACCTGTATTATAAACGTTCCCTGGTACAAAAAGCCCTGGATGATGCCTGGTCGCGAATGTCGGTGCAATCCCTGGAAGCAGAGCACCGCACTCAATTGACACTTAGGATTAGCTCAATTGTTGGTTCGAATCTTGAACAGCAAAGTATACTTCCCCAGATACTTGATCTATTATCACGGCATTTTTCTTATGCGACTCTACGACTTGTAATCTATCGTGAACATGATTCATTTGCCTTGATCCGACCCGAGAGTTCAGACGACGAAATACTGGAGCTTGCAGGATTATTGGATACAGTTTGTCAAACCGGGGTTATACACCTTGATGAACCGTTGGCGCAGGCCCTTCATGTGCCTGTCTCTGACGGACGTTACCTATTCAATCTGCCGATAGTTCACGGTGATCGATTTGCCGGCTCTCTGATAATATCTGCTACAAAAGACTTGTCGATTCCCGATCAACGCTTCTTGCGAGATCTTGTACCGGCATTAACGGCGGCCCTTCGAAATCACTCCCTTACAGATCGTTTTGGACGAGCGGTGGATTCACGGGTTCGCGATTATCTAATGTCTTATTCTGTATACCCTGCCGGAGAGATTCGGGAAGCGGGTATTTTATTTGTGGACTTAGTAGGTTTTACCGCTCAGGCAGAACGTTTGTCTCCGCAATCGATTGTTTCATTTCTAAATATCTTTTTTTCCCGCTGTCAGGAAATAATTGGAAGGCGGGGTGGAATTATCAATAAATTCCTTGGTGATGGATTTATGGCCATGTTTGGGGCCCCTGTATCTGATAGCGCTTTCGCGCGGCATCTATTGGAAGCGGCTAATGATATTCTTTGCTCTGAACCAGAATTGGCCCAAATTGCTTTGTCTTATGGTATTGAAAAATTTGGCATAGCCCTTGGAGCAGAGACAGGACAAGTCCTTGCCGGCACTATTGGATCGGATTCAAGACTTGAATATACGCTTATGGGAGATGTTGTGAACATTGCATCACGCTTAGAAGGACTGACTCGATTTTTTGGAGTTAAATTTCTTGTTGGCGAAAATTTGGCAAAGTCTGAAACGCAATGGTATTTTAGAAACTTGGGAAAAATCAGGCCAAAGGGAAAAACGCGCGCTTTATCTATCTACGAATCCCTTGGACCAGATGAATGTATACACGATGATCTAGTTACCAGAACAAAAATATTTGAAAAGGGTATGCTTGAATATCAGAACAGGAATTTTGAATCTGCACTATTCATATGGGAAACGCTTCCTTATGATTCTTCAGATCAAGCGCTCCATTGGTACCAACAACAAGCGCGTGAGTATATTGCATCACCCCCTGCGCCATCCTGGGATGGCACAGAGAATTTCAGGATCAAGTAGATCTTATGAAAGACTATTGGAAACAAGTGCTTGAATCTCGACCATTTGGTCATCTTTAAGTGGACCCATTTCCATAGCTCGTGCATTTTCTTCGGCCTGCCTTTCTGTGCGAAAACCCGGTATAGGAATGGCGTTGTCGCTTCTCGCCCAAAGCCAGGCGAGCGCCCCCTGAGCGAGAGTTCTTCCCCCCGCCGTCAGGATCTCTCGCACTGAAGCAATTGCGCTAAGCCATTCTTCTTTAGGCACTCCGTTTATGTAGCCAGGATGCCAGGAAACATTGCTTCTAAAGTCGTTTGCGGCAAATGTGGTGTCCTTAGAAAACTTTCCGGTTAACATCCCCATGGCAAGCGGTCCACGAATAAGGCTGGCGATGTTGCCATCGCGGCAAAAGTCCAGGAGCTTGTCGTTTCCATCAAATATACTAAATTGCTGTTCTACCACTGCAGAGTGCTTTGTAGTAGAAAAAGACTGAATGGCGTCAAGACGATCGGTGCTCCATCCGTAGGTTTTAATCTTCCCCTCGGTAACAAGGATATCGAGTTCATCGCGAACTAAAAGTGCTCTGTCTATCTCAAGTCCACCCACGTGTAAAAGATAGATATCGATGTAATCTGTTTCAAGATTTTTAAGAGAGCGCTCTACATCCAGTCGCACCCGTGGGGCGACATTCGAATCCTTTTCGCTGTCACCATAGGGCATTACATTCTTGTGCTCTTCGTCTACCGAGTAACCAAACTTGGTTGCGATAACACACTTGTCTCTTTTCCCCTTTAAGGCCTGACCCAAAATCCGTTCGCTATGACCGCATCCATAGTTAAGGGCAGTGTCAAATAAAGTAACGCCAAAATCGATCCCGCGATGAATGGCGCGAATGGACTCATCATCGCTCACAATGCCCCAGCCTGCAGGCCCACCACAAAAACTCCATGGGCCTCCAATTGCCCAGCAGCCAAGACCGAGCGCGCTTACCTTGATTCCGCTTTTCCCCAATGTTCGTTTCATGATATATCCTCCAAATGTAATGTAGCCGGAATTGACTGTAACAAGGGAACCACTTGAAAAGGACTTTTAGGGGCCACTTATTTACTGCTCGCAGGATTGTTGGTAATCCTGCAGAGTAGTCTTCGCACTTGAAAGGGTGAACAAACTGATAATCAATGGTGATCGTTCCATCAATCGACACCGAATGCTCCCTTACACGAGTAAATGATTCGCCGTCCACCCATTACCCGGCTGGTTTTTGATTCTTCCGCCCTCTTTTCTTGCTACAACCGGTGGATTTACCCCTTTCTTTAGCCAAATGTCTTCCATCCACTTTGGTTTAACCGGTACGTGATTCCATACATGCCGATGGGTGTACAGCTCCTGGTAAGCCTGGCGCACTTCCCTCCGACTGGTTAAGCCTGCGACATCACCATGAGTTAAAAGCTCCTCTGAATGAGAATGACCGTCAATCGTGAAGGGTTTTCGAAACGTGTGATAGCCGATCATGATCGCCATACGAGCGGCACTCATGTTGACCTCACGGTCAAAGCGAACGGTTTCCCGCACATGAGCTGCC
>JAFGIM010000071.1 GCA_016929605.1 Spirochaetales bacterium
AAGCTGTGACCCAGCTTTGGCCTGGCCCGCCTCAGGCGGGCTTATTTTTTTTATGAATACTAATGGAATGTCAATGAAGTTACGATTCGGCGCTTACATTTTTTGGGGCCTTATGACGACGCTCGTCAATATGGCGGCGTATTGGGTGTTTCGCGTTCCCGCCTCTGTGTATCTTGAAGCAGCCAATGCCTTTGCCTGGTTATGTGCGGTTTTGTTTGCCTATGTGACGAATCGAATCTTTGTGTTCCCCGATAAGGCTTCTCCAAAGAAACACATTCCCCTTGAACTAGCCCGCTTCCTTCTTTCTCGTGGATTCTCCGGGGCACTCGATATGGTTCTGATGTTTATTACTGTTCGGTTTATGGCAAAGGACGAGTTTGTTATGAAGGCCGCGGTAAACCTTGTGGTAATTATCGTAAATTATGTGACGAGTTCGTTTCTCGTGTTTAGGGAGAGGCCGCATGATAAAAAAAATTGATATTTCGCTTATAGTACCTTGTTATAACGAAGAGGACGCTATTCCATACTTATACACAGAGCTGGTCAAGCTTAGAACTCAGATGAAGGGTATTGCCTTTGAGTGGATCTTTGTGGACGACGGTTCAAGTGATGCAACCAAAGAAAAGCTTGCTTCCTTATCTCGCACGGATAAAAATGTTGGGTATATTTCTTTTTCGCGGAATTTTGGAAAGGAAGCGGCTCTTCTTGCGGGACTTGAAGCGGCGCGAGGGGAGTATGTAGGGGTTATAGATGCAGACTTGCAGGACCCTCCGTCATTGATTCCGCAGATGTACGAGATTCTTAAGAGTGGAGGCTGGGATTGTGTGGCCACGCGCCGCGTATCAAGAAAGGGTGAACCGCCCCTTCGCTCCCTTTTTGCCCGACTCTTTTACCGATTGATGAGCAAGATTTCCGACGCTCATATTATGGATGGGGCGAGGGACTTCAGGCTTATGACTCGGCAGATGCGGGACGCGATATGCTCGATGGCAGAATATAATCGCTTTTCCAAGGGAATCTTTTCCTGGGTTGGTTTTAAGACTAAGTGGCTTGAGTATGAAAATGTAGAGCGCGTCGCCGGAAAAACAAAATGGTCTTTTTGGGGACTGTTTCTGTATTCACTTGAGGGTATAACCGCCTTTTCCACCGTGCCTCTTATTCTGGCCTCTGTTTTTGGTTTTGTGTTTTGCTTTGCGTCCATTATCCTGACTACTGTAATAATAATTAAAACCTTGGTGTGGGGAGACCCAGTTGCCGGTTATCCGTCTTTAATGAGCGTGGTGCTTTTTATTGGTGGTATCCAGCTTTTTACTATTGGTATCCTTGGGCAGTATCTTGCAAAAACATATCTGGAAACCAAGAAGCGCCCTGTCTATATCATTAAGGAACGTTCGTGAAGCGGCTCTGGCTGCTGGTTACTCTTGTACTCCTGACGGCCATAGCCGTTCGTATTGGCTACATGACGTGTAAGGATGCATGGCATGTAGATGAAGGGATTACCCTTGCGCTCACAAACTCCTCCTGGCTTTCCCAGGCTCATCCGGGTTTGATGGAACGGTGGCACGACAAAGCCGATCTTGAGGAAATGGTTTTTAACGGAAACCTGAGCGCTGCGCGATTCCCGGATGTCCAGGCTATTACCGATCGGACAGCCCTGGATGTTCATCCTCCTCTTTTTTATTGGCTTTTTGCTTTATCCAGAAAAGTAGTTGGCCCGGAACATTGGCGCTCTGCCCTTTTTTTGCTCAATGGACTGTTGTTTCTGGCTTCTGGCCTGTGTTTTCTTGCTATAGCACGACGGGTTTTTAAGGATGATACGACGGTCCTTCTTGCGTTGGCGCTTTTTGTTTTTTCTTCGACGACAGTGTCTTTAACCCTTTTTGCCCGGATGTATGAATTATTGCAATTTTCCTGCCTGGCTTTTTTGGCTTCGGCGGTCTACATAGTATTTCCCGGGTCACATGGAACCTCTGGTTTTTCCAGGGGTGTGGGCATAGTGTGCTTGTGCCTTTCCGCATGGACAGGACTTCTTACTCATTATTATTTTTTGTTTTTTGTATTCTCGGTCTCTCTTGTTTCTCTGGTGGTATTGATAGCGCGAAGGGACTGGAACATCTTGCTGTGGTCTTTGTTTGCGGTTGTGTTTGGGTTGTTTCTTGCATCATGGGTGTTCCCTCCGCTGGAGCGGCATCTTCTGTATTCAAACCGCGCAATGGATGGATATGCTTTGCTTGCGCGATTGAGGATAGGGATGATTAGTGAGCGCGCTCTTCACTATGGGTTGCTGTTATGCCGGCATATTCCGGCTCTGATCGTAGGAGTTGTTTCTGTGGTTGTCTGTGTCCTGCTTTCTTTGACGGGTCGATATAATCTGCGGGGAAGAAGTAAGCAGGGAATAATCTCTTTCATTTTTTTCGCCATAACCTGCGTGGGCTCTTGCGGATTAGCGGCAGCAGCGTCACCGTTTTATACCCTGCGCTATGTTGCTTCGTTCTCTCCGGCTATTATTTTGTGCCTTGTTGCTGGTGTGGTGCTTTACCTTCCCCGTACCCTTGCTCGCAGGATACTGGTTGTGTCATTAATACTGACGATAGCGCCGGGTCTCTTTCCGGGAAACATGTCCTCCTTTGATGAAGAGTATCGCAGAGATCGCAATCCTCTGTATTTTAAAGATCCCGCTCCAGTTATTATTGTCTCTCACCCTGAGGGCTTTACCTGGAAAAATATGATCGCCTATGCGTCAATTCCCCGCGGCAAGAAGGTCTATGTTACACTTAGATATACTCAAGATGGACTTGAGCGGTCCCTTGTGGATATTCTGCAAGGATCCGGATCTTCTACAGGATATGCGATGGTAGATGTATTGTTTCCGGCCCTTGAGGGTATTCCCGTTGTTGGCATATATGGTTTTTTTAAGGTGTATAAACTAGAAGCGAGATAAAAAGCGTAAGGAGAAGAATGGATGAAGTGTAAACAGGCAACGTATGTTCTTGTTGCGGCAGTATTGGTCTTGGTTTTGGCCCTTTCGACACGGGTGTACTTTGGGTTTACCAAAGAATCCTTTCATGTCGATGAAGGAATTACCCTTGCATTAACCAATGGTAACTGGGCGCCGGGTATGGATGTAGTTACCAAGGATGCGTGGATCAGCGGGGATGTGGCAAAGGATATGACCTTTAATGCAACCATAGCCGAACGGGGAAGCCCGGATATAAAGGCTATTGCAATCTCCACGGCACATGATGTGCATCCTCCTTTGTATTACTGGTTGTTTGGGTATGCACGAACCATATTGGGCGTGCACCGTTCGGTTACAGCAGGATATGTGCTTAACCTGGCACTTTTTATGCTCTCTTGCGTTTTCTTTGTTGCTCTTGTGCGCCGCATTTGGAGCGATCCGGTAATTATCATTGCCGCCCTTGCCTGTTTTGTCCTTTCCTCTGCTGCTGTTAGCCTTTCTGTGTTTTTGCGTATGTATGAGTTGTTGCAGACAGTATGTTTGGGCTTGTTGCTGAGTGCACACTGTGTGTTGTTCCCGTCTGCCAAGGCGGAACAAAGTGTCTTGAGCCGATCGTTAGAGTTTTGGTTGGGACTGGTAGGCCTTTTCGCCTGCGCTTTAGCCGGTTTTTTAACTCAGTATTATTTTATCTTTTTTGTAGCGCCTGTATGCGCTTTTGCCTTGGTGTGGTTGCTTGTGCAAAAAAGACCTGGCGATCTATTTTGGGGAATTGTGGCGGTGTTGGCGGCCTTTTATCTTGCAGACATGATATTCCCCCCGATGAAGGCACATCTGACGGAGTCCTATCGCGCAAAGCAGAGTATTCAAAATTTTGCCAGTGCAGCCAAGCCCTTGACCCGTCTTGGTTCGGTGTTGGTGTACATAGGAATTATCTCCCGTAATCTTGTTCCTCTTGCTGTTCTGGTGGCGGGAATTGGACTTGCTGTGTGGAACCGAATTGTATCGGCCAAAACAATACGTAAGGAAGATGAGGCGCGGCCTGTTTCCGCAAGGGTGCTGGATGCTCGTTATGAGGCCGGAAGTACCGCGTTGTTTTTGTTTATTTTTTTAACTACCTTTTCAATTATTGCCGTATCGGCTCCGTATCAGACCGTCCGGTATGTTGCGGCTTTTTTCCCCGTCTATGTGTTAGCCTTTACCGGCTTGATGCGCATGGTGCTTAGCTCCAGGCAGGCACGGGTTCTTGTCGCTGCTGCGGCTCTTTTGATTGCTATCCATGGATTGCAAAAGTCAAACCTTCTGGATTTTCATGAAGACTATACTACCGATACCCCCGCCTATTACATGACTGATGAGCATCCCCTAATTATGATGGGAACAATTGGTGGAACATGGAAGACCCCCTTGGTATATGTAAACATCGCTTCTTCCAAGGACCTGTATGTTACCGGAGCAGACTATGGAGCAAATCTGTCCAGACGACTTGACAGTATTGCCGACGAGATAGTCAATGCAAAGGGCGGGAATACCGTGTATGCATTGGTCTGTGATTACTTTGAAAATAAGCCGGGGTGGGAAGAGATTGGATATTATGGTTTTTACTGGGTTTTCAAAAAGAGCTATAGTCAATAGCAGGCGTATGTTTGGATAAGATAACGGCCGAGGAATCGCTTCCTCGGCCGTTTGCATATTAGCGCATTCGGGCTTCTACAGTATGTGTTCCGTCCTTAAAATAAGGAACAAGCGAACCTGGAATTGTTTTTCCGTCCACAACAAGCTCTGACACTCCCTTGGATGTACCAGAGGGATTTTTTACCGTAATCTGATACACCGCGCCGCGGCACTTGCGTTCGATGGAAAACTCCTTCCACGATGCCGGTACGCAGGGGTCGATACGCAAGCCTTCATGTTCGCAGCGTATTCCAAGAATGTACTTGGTGGAAGCTTGGTATACCCAACTTGAGGTTCCCGAAAGCCAGGAATTTCGTCCAAGGCCAAAGTTGGGGTGTTCGTTGGATAGAATATTTTGCGCATAGCAGTAAGGCTCGCACTCATATTCATCGATGGAATCGTTTTTTGCGGCAGGGTTAATGCGCGTGTAGTAATCAAAGGCTTGGTCGCCATTGCCCAAAATGGTTTCGGCGATGATTGCCCATGGATTGGGATGGAGAAAAATACCACCGTTTTCCTTTGCTCCCGGCGGATAGGTGGTAACGCCACCCTTATTGTGATCGTATCCGTTGTACCCCGGCCAGGAAAGCTTGATGCCCTTGTCGGTAGCAAGATGTTTCTTGACCGAATCCATGCAGGTTCTTCCTTTGTCACTGTCCTTTGCGAATCCGGACAGTAGCGCCCATGACTGACCATTAAGCCACAGTTTGCCAAACTCATTCTTTGCAGAACCGACTGGGTTTCCCTTGTCGTCAAAATAGCGGACAAACCACTGGCCGTCCCAGGCTGTGTTAAGCACAGTGTGCTTCATAGTATCATACCAGCCGTCCCAGGTTTTCTTTTGCTCTTCGTCGCCCATATAGGCGGCTAACTCAGAAAGCTCGCGCAGGGCCCAGCCATAGAGGTTGGCGGTAAAAAGGCTTTCCGCCCCGGTGGGAAGATTAACGGTATCGTTCCAATCGGCAAAACCAAGAAGGGGAAGGCCATGGGCTCCCACGTTTCCGTGGGTAAAGGTTACGGCCCGTTTAAGATGCTCAAGGACAGTTCCTTTTTCGATGGGCTTTTCATCTTTATCCTTTTCGTAAAATGGTATTTCCCGATTAAGGAAGTCATAGTTACCAGTTTCCTTAAGATAGGATGAGACGGCAAGGACAATCCACAACTGATCGTCGGAGTAATAGTGTGGGCGATCTTCATATTCAAGGGAGTCGCCTCGGCCTGCGATCATGGTAAGCGGGTTAAACTGGTGGTAGGCTGAGCCATCGCGGCTTTGCACGGAAAGAAGTTTTTCCATAAGCTCGCGTGCTTCTTCGGGTATTTGGGCCATAACGCCCATGGTGTCCTGTGAAGAATCACGATAGCCGATGCCCCGGTCCGAGCCGTATCCAAGCTGATAGAGAGACAGATACCGGGACCAAATCTTGGTGGTGTAACACTGACGGGGATTGTGAAGATTAAGCATTGAGTTAAATGCGGCATCGGGTGTTTTAACCTTGATAACCGAAAGATACTCATCCCAAAAAGAGCCAAGGTCTGTAAAGGCCTTTTCTATCTGGGCCGAGGTTTTCCATTTGGTTGCGGCGCGGGGTGCTTCCTGCAAACTTTCGGTTTGATGGAGGGTAGTAATCAGGGTTTCGCTTGCGTTGGGAGCAAGGGTTCCCAGATTGTACATAAGAGCTGCGATAGTATCTCCCCTGACGCTGTTTTGAGAAGAAAGGGATTCAGCGTTTAGGGACAGGGGGGCTCGCCAGGTTCCATACTCGTTGTCGCCAAGGAATCTCTTGCGGTCTGTTTCCCAAGACGAGGGAGAGCGGTTAGCGTAAAAAAGGTTTACCGCGTAGTCCCGCTTCATAAAGGCGTAAGCCGCGATAGCCTTATTCCCATCCATGGTGTCTATCGCGTGGGATTGCATGGTTTGGGGAACCCAGTCTGCGTTGGTAAGCTGCTTAAGGGCATCAAAGTGAGAGAATTCTACAACCGGTACAAGGTCAACCTGCAAGGGTTCGCCGCTTGTATTTGTAATAGTATATTGGCGAACAAGCTCCTTGCTGCCACGGGGAATAAAGGCAAGGATGTCAAAGCGGAGTCCTGCCGCTTCGGTAATCCAACGGGTGTAGTACATGCCGACCCGACATTCAAACCGGTCGTAGGCGTGGAGGGTAGGAACCCAGTAAGGAGATATAACGGTGGCGTCCTTGGCCGGAAGGCCGGGTTTTCTGACGCGAACATAGGCGGTTTCTCCCTTAAACTCCCCTGCGGGAAGTTGGGGAATATATTTGGTAATGCGTCCAAGCGCGGGATCTCCCTTACACAGCTGTGAGCCACCGGTATGGTCAATAAAGCCGCCGAACGCAAGGGTTCCAACGTAATTGATCCATTTGACCGGTGTTTTGGGATTGGTAATTACGTACTCCCTGTGTTCGTCGTCAAAATAGCCGTAATTCATATATGCCTCCGGTTAGTTTCTAAATGCAACTAATACTACTACGATTGGCCAGGGTTTGCAAGTTACTCGTAAGGATATATAGTACAAGGCATGATGCAGCGCAACCAGATTCAATCTCTCGCGTTTATCGCCCTTCTTGCCGTTATGCTTATCCTGATGAGCAGTATCTTTTTGCCCTTTGCCGGTGTAATCCTGTGGTCGGCATTTTTGTATATCCTGGTAAGTCCCTTGTACACTCGACTCATTCGACTCCTTACTCCGGGAACGCGGTTTTATGATGTACGGCGGCAAATAATCGCTGCTGTTTTTGCATTGGGAACGGTTCTGCTTGTTGCTGGCGTCCTTGTTTTTCTTGGATTCAAATTGATTGGTCAGGTTACGGGTTTTGTAAATCAGATAAAGCAGTTTGTTCAGGCGAATCCCACTTTTTTTCAGTCTTCCGAAACCGGAGTATATATCTCCGACACTGTTAGGCGCCTCTCCCTTGGCGCTGTTGATATCTCTCGCATTAATCTAAAGGAAGAGGCCCTTTCGCTGTTGGTAACCTATTCAAATACGCTCGTTGGTCTAACGCGCAGTCTGGCAAAAAATGTATCCGGTTTTGTATTGTCTCTTGCCTTTCTCTGTTTCTCCCTGTATTTCTTTTACGCGGACGGGGCGTATCTGGCCCGAGTGTTTATCCGCGCGATTCCCATTGACTCAAAGGACACTAAACGTTTGTTGCGCAAGTTTCGGGAAGTGACTCGGAATCTGTTTATGGGTTTTTTTCTGGTCGCCTTTTATCAGGCAATTGCAGGGTTTATTATCTTTTCGATTTTTGGCATCAATGGATCTTTACTTTTTGCCGTCCTGATTCTTTTTAGTTCGTTTATTCCAATATTTGGATGCGCTATTATTTGGATACCGCTTGGCTTGAGCGTATTCGCCTTGCAAGGCGTGGTGCCCGGTGTTCTTTTTATGCTTTTGTGCGCCTTTTTTATTAGTTTTTTGGATAACTTTCTTCGCCCCTTCTTTTTACAAGAGCGCGTAAAGATTCACCCCCTGCTCATTTTCTTTTCGATCTTGGGAGGGCTTCAGGTGTTTGGGTTTAATGGGATTTTGTTAGGGCCGATTGTTGTTATTCTGTTCTTTACAACCCTTGATATACTGCTTGGAGAAGAGACGGAAGTGGCGGTAAAGCCAGGGGAGCTTCCGGATGATTTGCTTGATGGTTCGCCGCATGGAGCTGATCCCCACAAAGAGTAGGGATCAACACTCTGCGGGTTTTAGAGTTTGAACCGGTCGGTAACCTCGCTTAAGGCGGCGACGATTGTGTGATTCTTGGACGCGGACTCTCCAACAACGGCTACGGCCCTTTCAATCTCGTCGCTCGAGCGGGCTATGTCTTGCACGCTCTTTTGAACCTTAAGGGAGATGTCTTCCAGTCGCGTCATCTCTTTCAGGATCATTTGCGCTCCCTGCGTCATTTCCAGAGAGCCATCGCGAATCTGGATGGTGATGTTCTGGATTTCGTCCAGGGCTTCAAGCACCTGACGGCTGCCCTCGTTTTGTTCCTTCATCGCCATGCGAATTTCTTGAATAAGGCCGTTTGCTTCCTGTATCTGCCCTGCAACCTCGCCAAAGGCCTTGTCTGCGTCGGCAGAAGCGCCAACAATAGTTCCGATAGTCGCTACTGCTTTTTTAAGCTCTGCTTCGATGACCTTGGATTGCTCTGATGAACTTTCTGCCAGTTTACGAATCTCGTCGGAAACAACCGAGAAGCCCTTTCCAGCCTCTCCGGCATGAGCGGCCTCGATTGCAGCGTTCATGGCAAGCAGGTTTGTTTGACTGGCGATTGAATCGATAATCTCGTTGGTTTCAAGAAGGCGCTCGGATTGAATAGACACATCCTTAACCAGCTCAATAACGTTTTGCATGCTGTCCCGGCCATTGTTCGACGCGGAAAGGAGGTTTTCAAAACCGCTACCGGCCCGTTCAAGATTATTGGAAATAGAGTTGATGTTGGACACCATTTGCTGTATCGCGGCAGATGACTCGGTTACTGATGCAGATTGGCCTTCGATTTGGGTGTTCAGGCTTTCGATGTTCTTGGCAATTTGATGAATGGTCGATGATGTTTCGGTAACGCTTGCGCCCTGTTCCTCTGCCTGGAAGTTAAGATCGGTAACGTTTTTACCGATTTGCTGAATTCCCTTGGTTATTCCCTCGGCTCTATTGACCAATTCTCCGGAGACACGATCCATGGAAAGACTTTGCTCCCGGATCAGGGTAATCATGCCGTGAAGGGTTTCGATAAAGCGGTTGAAAAAATTCCCGACGGCTGCGATTTCGTCGTTGCCGGACGTTTGTATGCGGAAGGTCAAGTCGCCTGAGCCTTCGGAGATATCCCTGAGTGTGTCCGCAGTTTTGATAAGCGGTTTGGTTACCCTGCGGCCAAACACTACGGCGATACAAAAGATAACTATAGCCGTAATAGCGATGATGATCAGGGCCAGTTGTCTAAAGAAATAAATAGTGGAAAAGAGCACGTGATCGGGAAGGAATGTATACAGATAATAGTTTGTTCCCGCGATTACCGATCCGGTTGAGTGCCATATCTTTCTTTTACCGCCCATGCTAAAAGAGGAGAACCGCTTCCCGCTTTGCATCATGGATGTAATGGACGCATGTATGGGCGGGGGGAGTTCGTCGATAAGCGCTTCGCGGGGGTCGGTAAGGATTTGTTCGGCATAGGTCTTGCTTGTCTTATCGTATTTTCGGTAGGCGACCAAGGCTCCGGTATCGCTAAGGACTACCACTTGGGCCTCGGTGGAAAAGTACTTAATAAGATTATCCGAGAAGGTGTCCAGCATGACGGTAAGACTGTCCACCGGGATTGAGGCGGCAAGAAGCCCGGCTTTATTGTTTTGGCTATCGAGTACGGTAGAGGCCACCAGTACTTGTTTCTTTCCGGTAGAACGGGAAAGGTTAGGGTTGGATATAACACTCTCCATTTGGTTGGAAGAGCTTTCGCTTACTAAACGCTTAAAGTAATCTCGCGATACCAATAAAGTTGGTTTTGCTGCGGGGTCCTTGTTGTCTGCGGTTACCACTCCTCCAAGGGCGGGGTTCCCGGCATTGTCCGAGCGGAAATAGGACCCGTCTTTCTTTACCAGGATAAACGAGTCAATTTCGGGATGTTCCCGGGCGATTCTATTCATCGGCTCTTTAACCGCACCCCAATTATAGCGAGCAGTGTCCGGGTTTTCCGTAAAAATGGAAAGCTGGCCGCGAATTTCGGTAAAGTAGTTCGCGATCTCTGCGTTCAGCGAATGGGTGTATTCAGTAAAGAATCCAGTCGCGTCTTCCCGAATCTTGCTCTGGGTTGTGGTTACGATAATGAGCAGGTTGGTAAAAAAAGGCAGGAGCGAAATAGCCAAAAACATAAAGAGCAGTTTCTTTTTGAGCTTCATTATACAGTACCTCTAACTTTGTATTAATGATCGTCTGCAAGAACAATGATCCGGTCAAAGTGGAAAAAGGAATGTTTGTCCGCTTTGGGTGGATTAAGCGTAATAGTGTCATTAACAATATAGCCAATGGCGGTTTCGCTTTTTTGTTTTGCCGCCTCTATTATAGTATAGAAGTTTATTGGTGTGTCTAGTTTTATATAGTTTTCGGCAGGTTTTAGGTACACTTCCGCCCCATGTGGGGTGGTAAGTTCCTCAATTATGCCGTCATATTCCGGATGCATCGCAATTTGGGCGGCAATCTTCCAGATAGCGGTATACGAAAGAATATCCTTGCCCGTTGGCTCAACAGGGCTCCAGGTAAGCGCGGTTAAATTATTGGTAAACCCACGCGCTTCAAGCAGGGATCGGACCTGATCAAGGAGTAGCAGCGCGCTTTCGTCTCCTTCTTCAGCCGAACCCGGAATAAGAATGTTTTCAAAAAACTCCCAGGGGGTTTCGTCCAGGAATGATCGGTCCGAAACTGGCCCTTCGCGAGTCTCTATGGTTAGCCGGCGGAACGGTTCACGGTTTGTCAGGATATTACGTAATAGTGACAGTTCGGGGGCAATGATTAATACACGGGAACCCTTGCGGGCATAGTGATCCAACTCGTCCAAAATCGACAGGCATCGGGTATTCCAGCCAAGGAACAGGAATGATTCTCCTTCTTCCCGAAGTAACATGCTGTCCCCAAGTGTTTCACGGTCGGGGGCGGGCAGGATAGCCTCGTTTCGCTTTATCAGTGAATGAGCCGGGGCAAGAAGGACAAGGGTATCCTCTTTTTCAAGGATGGTATTCATTGGTGGATTTAGGGTTGTTCCTCCTGCCGTGCGAAGTCCGACCGGACAAGCGGTTTCGAAGGCTCTAAGAGATCTCCCGTAGGTGTATCCGGCCAGGTCATGGGCTTCATAAAAGTAAAACTCGTTACCGGTATAGGAAAATATTTCTTGATACACGGCTAATAAATCTTTTTGTCGGGAAACCTGGGCGGCAAGACGAGGGAAAAAAACCTGTGGGCATATTGTCCGGATTTTTCCACTTTTTGCGCTACCCGCAAAGGCGCAGCTTGCATCGTTGTTCGAGGTTGCAAGGATGTCCGCGTGGCTATGCTTCATGGACGGGTCGTCCAGGAGTTCCCGTGCCACATCCACGCCTTCGATAATAATGAGCGATGCCTTTTCCGCATGGGCTTGGACAAGCTCTTCGCGTTTGGGTCGAGTTGTAATGATTGGTCTGTTTTGCAAAAGGTCAGTTTTGCTCAGCTCGCTCGCTATAATTTTAAAATACGGACTATCCCCGGCTAGCAAGACCGGCCCATGGATTTGATTGGGTTTTTTGAACATGATCGTTACTCCTTGTCCAGGCGTATCTCTACCCGTGTAATTGTTCTCTGAGCGCGCGAAAGCACCTTAAACTGAGCCTTCCCTAATCGGAAAACCTCTCCCCTTTCGGGTAGGCGACCGGCCGTTTCCAGGATTAAGCCACCAACAGTTTCATAATACCACGAGTCAAAGGAAGTTTTGAGCAGGGCGTTCAAGTCGTCCAGCAAGAGATCACCAGGAACTATGATTTTTTCTTTACCGATAATTCTGACCCTTTGTCGGGGATGATCGTCTGCCTCGTCATATTCGTCGTGGATGTCTCCAATTACTGACGAAAGGGCATCGTCCATGGTAACAAGACCTGCAGTAGATCCGTGTTCATCTACCACAATCGCCATGTTTTGCCCCGCCTTATTAAGCGCGGTAAAAAGTTCCTTTACCCGCTGTGTTTCCGGTACAACCAAGGGTTCGCGAATAAGGTCTGCCAGAGTAAAAGAGGCATCCCCTTCCACAAAGAGAATATCCTTGTAGTGAACAATTCCAACGATGGTATCAAGGTCCTCGCGGTATACGGGGAGGCGGGAAAACTCCTGTTCTCTAAAAAAGGCGATAACCTCTTCAATCGGTGTGTCTACGGACAGGGCCGCCATGGCTGTGCGTGCGGTCATGATTTCCCGCACCCGTTTCCCGGTAAAGGCCACCGCTCGCTCTAAAAGACGGCGCTCTCCTTCTTCAAGGGCCCCGTCCCGATGGCCTGCCTGGACCATCATCCTCAGTTCATCTTCGGTTAAGCGGCTTTCCCCTGGTTTCCCAAAAAAAGCCGAGATAGCAAGAGCTACGCGATTGATAAGCGAAAAAAACGAGGTAATCGGGAAGAGGAGAATCTCAATACTGCGCAGGAGCGGAGAGATGGCGAGGGTGAGTCCTTCCGGATTTTTTGAGGCAAGATTCTTTGGGGTTATTTCTCCAAAGATCAGGATGCACAGAGTCATGACTCCGGTTGAGATTAGTATGCCACTTTCTCCGATAAACTCAAGGGCAAGGGCGGTTGCAAGACTGGATGCCCAGATATTGACGATATTGTTTCCCACAAGAATGGTCGTGATAATTCGGCTTCTTCGCTCCAGAAGTCTCCTGAGCGCGAGTGCGGCCGAATTGTCCCGGCTCCCGATTCGCCTGAGACCTGTTCTGGTAATTGAGGTTACTGCGGTTTCGGCCGCGGAAAAAAAAGCCGAGAGTGCGAGTAACAAAATTATAAGCGCGAGGGTAAGTGTGTGCTCACTCATACCAAGCCCTCTTCCTTCTCAACCCGTACGGTATCAAGTCTATTCCCCGTTTTTTCGATAACCGTAAAAAGCCACCCCTGATATAAAAGTCTTTGTCCCTGCTGTGGTATATCTCCTGTCTGTTCCATCATAAAACCGGCCAGGGTATCGTAAAAGGTAGATTCAAGAGGAATGGAAAGGCGCTCTGAAAGATCGGCAAGATGGACGCTTGCATCTACGTCAAAACAATATTCAGGTATGTCCGGGGAAGACAAGGATGAGCCGTCTTCTTCTTCTTCATCGTGTTCATCCCGGATACTGCCGAATATCTTTTCAAAAACATCCTCACTGGTTACCAGGCCGGCCGTACCTCCGAATTCGTCGATCACGATTGCCATGTTTTGACTGTTTTTTTGGAGGATAGCCTGAAGCGAAGGAATCTTGAGGGAGCTGATGGCAAAAACTGCTTCTTTCATAAGATCGCTTGCCCGCGCCCCGGTTGGCGACAGAAACAAATCTTTTATGTGGACAATGCCGCGAATGTTATCAAGGCTATCCTGGTACACGGGAATGCGGGAAAAATGGGATTCTCGGGAGGTATCCAGAATTTCTTGTCGGGTAGCGTCCAGAGGAAGGGCGATAATATCTGTGCGCGCCGTCATGATATCCCGGGCGCTCATGTCCGTTGAATCAAGGATCCTGCGCATAATCCGCCCATCAGCGGAAGCCAAAAGCCCGTCTTCTTCTCCAACCTCAATCAGGGCTCGCAGGTCTTCCTCGGTAACCCGGTGTCCCTTTTGAGCGGGAGCTGCAGCGGAAAGAATGGCGGCTATAGGCGTGAGCGCTCCTATGATAACGGATAGCGGTCCTGATAAGCGCAGGGCTGTTTTTTCGGGACGGGAGAGTGCAATGGTTTTGGGGACGATCTCGCCAAAGATCAAAATGGTCAGGGTGGTTAGGGTGGTGGCTATGGCGATCCCGGAACTACCGGTAAGGGAGAGGGCAAGCGAGGTGGCAAGGGCCGACAGGGCGATGTTGACTACATTGTTTCCGACCAATATGGCTGCAAGGAATCTGGTTTTTTTCGATAATAGTCTTCCTGCTCGTTTGGCTCTTCGATCTCCCTTTTCTGCTAAATAGCGAAGGTGGAGACGGCTTGAGGCAAGAAAGGCTGATTCAGAAGCAGAAAAAAAGGAAGAAGCTCCCAAAAGGGCGCAAAAAATAATGAAGTATATAAGGGTAGACGGGGGTTCAGTGCTTTCCATACGTTTTACTGTAAGGATAGCGACCCTGCCCCCCATCGTCAAGACAGGGTCCGGGATGGGCAGGGGCTATGAGTTTAGTTCTGGCCAGTAGCGGCGATTTGTTCCATGGTTAACTTGATTTGCGCAGCACTCTCGTTATCCGGATCTGCCGCTATGGCTTTTTCCAGGTACGCAAGAACCTGTTCCTGCTGAATTTCCTTGCTCATGGCATGCATATACGCGCCCATGTACCAGGCTTCCTGTTCTTGCGCCGGGTCGAGCTGTCCGCTTTCTGCCAGTGCGATAAAACGGGCTCCAGCTTCCGCAACCCGCTCTTCCTTGTACAGATTGATTGCTTCAAGGTAGGTTACCTGAATCAGGTACTTGCTCTTAAGGCCAGCCTTTCCATCTGAATCAAGGGTGATTACTTCCCGTATTAAATCCTCGTGTTTTTCCCTCTGGCTGGCGGTAATCTTTTCAAGATATTCGTCTATTGCCGTGGCCTTGTCGATGCCCGAGGCTTTGGCAATCTTTTTGCGTAATCCAACCAGGGTTTTCCCCGCTTCATCATAGGTATGAATAAGGGTGGTAAAGGCTTCCGGGTTGATTGCATCGTCGTTTATGGCCGTTGCTCCATACACGTCTCCATCGGCGGAAATAAGGACAAGGTAGGGGATGGTGTTTACCCCGTACTCGGTCGCCCCCTGATATTTCCTTTCCATTACCTCCGGGGCAACAGACTCGCCGTCTCGGGGAATATCAACATTGCACAGGACAAACTTCTTTGATTCCTTTGCAAAGAACTCCGGGGTAAAAACCTTTTCGTTAAGGCCGGGTGTTTTTTCGTCCCAGTCCACACCGGTAAATACAATCAATAAGGCCTTTTTGCTCTTTTGTGAGGCTTGGAGCGCTTCATCAAGATCGGTAATCCAGGCGGTTTGAGGTTTTGCGCAGGCGGTAAGCGCGATCGCTACAACTGCTGCGCAAGCGAGAAAGGTCCATCGTTTATTCATTATTACTCCTTAAAGTATCTAACACCCGCAGCAAAGATATTTTGGCAGGTGTTACCGCGTATATTCTTGTAAAGATTGGCAGAGCGTCCATCCGCGCCTGGATCAAGAGGACGCTCGTTGTGTCCCATCTTTCCAAGTATACGTCCGGTTTCGTCAGTCATACCTTCTATTGCGTACAGTGATCCGTTTGGATTGTCAGGCTCCTGCATGACCGGCGTTCCGCTCTGGTCTACGTACTGGGTAAAGACTTGGCCGTTTTGAAAAAGACGGCGGGCAAGCTCTTCCTGAATAATAACCCTGCCTTCGCCGTGAGAGAAGGGTATGCAATGCACAGAACCTGGCTCAAGTCCGGGGCCAAGAGCCCAGGGGGAGCGGTTGGAAGCAATTCGTGTAAGCGAAAAACGGGAGATGTGACGGCCCACGGTGTTGTATGTTAGCGTGGGGTTACTCTCCAGGGGAGGGGTAATCTGCCCAAAGGGAACTAGCCCAACCTTAATAAGGGCCTGGAAACCGTTGCAGATGCCAAGGACAAGCCCCTTACGTTGATGAACCAGATCGAGTATCGCCTCTTGTATTGAATATTCTCGCAGGATATTGGCAATAAATTTTCCCGATCCGTCAGGCTCGTCTCCTGCGGAAAAACCGCCGGAAAGGGCGAGTATTTCGCTGGAACGTATTGCGCTTCGCAGCTCGTCCAGGGATGCATTTAAGTCTTCCTTTGTGCGGTTTCGCAAGGGGAGAATACGGGTGTCGGCGCCAGAGAGACGGAAGGCCCTTTCCATGTCGTATTCGCAGTTAGTTCCGGGGAACACCGGGATAATTACCCGGGGCTTGGCGGTTCGCAGGACCTGTGGCGCACGAAGTCCCTCGCTTGCCTGTTGTCCCTGGTACAGCTGGCAGGCCCAGGCGGGGAGCGTCTCTTGGTCGGTTACCGAAGAAACCGCGGGGAACACCGATGCAAGCGGGGCTTCCCAGGCGTGCTGGGCATCCGTAAGCGAAATGCGCTCTTGTCCCACAACAATGGCCTCTTCATCGGTGGTGTGGCCAATACATACGGCAGAGGGGATAGTCTTGATAAGCAGGTCCCTGCCGCTTCTGTCTGTTTCCACAATAAGGGAGCCGTATAGAGGGGCGGTAAGCGCGGTATCGCCAGAGTTAGAGCGGGTAAAAATCTCCGGGATTGAAAGGGCTTCTATAGCGGCCGAATCAAGATACACACCGATACGGTTTCCAAAGGACATCTTGGCTGTGGCAGCAAAGATACCGCCTGCAGTAACCGGATAGGCTGCGCTGATATGGCTGTGAACTATGTCTTGAAGAAGGTCTTTGGCTATGGAGCGGAAGGCTTGCCAGTCTGGAGTCTTGTCTGCCTTCCAGGGAGTCATTATCAGGACGAGCTGTTTGCCGCTCGAGGTAAGGGCTCCGTCTCTAACTAGAGCTTGATCCGTTGTTGTGACGGCAAACGAAACCAGGGTTGGAGGGACGGAAAGTTCCCCAAAGGTGCCGGACATGCTGTCCTTTCCGCCAATAGCCGGCACTCCTGCCTCGAGCTGGGCGGTCAGGGCTCCCAAAAGTGCTGCGGTGGGTTTTCCCCATGCCTGACTCGAGGAGGTTCGCTCAAAATATTCCTGAAAGGTCAGGCGTGCCTTGCGCGGGTCTCCACCTAGGGCCAGTATTTTGGTAAGAGATTCAAGAACAGCGTATTGAGCGCCGTGGAAGGGACTCCACGAAAGGGCTTTTGGATCATAGCCCATAGTCATCAAGCTTGCGGTTGTCGTTTCCTTTCCCGGTCCTACGGGAATGCGCGAGGCCATACCGGCCGCTGGTGTGGCTTGATAGGTACCGCCAAAGGGAAAGAGGATGGCCGATGAACCGATAGATCCGTCAAAGCGTTCTGTAAGCCCTCGTTGACCCGCTACCGAAAGATGGGACAGAACCGAAAGCAGCCGATCCTTGCCAGTGCCCTTGGCGGTGCCCCAGTCCCATGCTGGGCCGGGCTTTTCTATGGAGACCTTGGCATTCCTTTGCGCTCCGGCTGTATCGAGGAAGGCGCGGTCAATATCTACGATTGTTTGTCCTTGCCACCGCATAACCAGTCGGTTGTTTCCCGTTACCCGCGCAATAATCGCGGCGTTCAGGTTTTCGCCGTTGGCAGCCTTGATAAAGGCAAGGGCATCTTCTTCGCGCACTACAACGGCCATTCGCTCTTGGGACTCTGATATGGCGAGTTCCGTTCCGTTAAGTCCTTCGTATTTTTTGGGTACTGAATCAAGATCTATATCCAGCCCGCTGGCGAGCTCTCCTACGGCAACGGCGACACCACCGGCCCCAAAATCGTTACAGCGCTTGATAAGGCGGGTAACAGAGCCGTCGCGGAACAGCCGCTGAATCTTTCGCTCTTCCACCGCGTTACCTTTTTGCACCTCGGCACCGGCTGTGGTTACCGACTCCTCGGTGTGAACCTTGGAAGAACCGGTTGCCCCGCCGATTCCGTCGCGACCGGTCCCGCCGCCAACGAGTATGACAATGTCTCCGTTTTCGGGCTCTTCCCGCACTACATGGGAAAGCGGGGCGGCGGCGATAACGGCGCCAAGTTCCATTCGCTTTGCCAAAAATCCCGGATCGTAATATTCAATTACCTGCCCGGTGGCAAGGCCTATTTGATTTCCGTAGGCGCTAAAACCAGCTGCCGCCTCGCGGGTAAGTTTGATTTGCGGAAGTTTTCCCGGCAGGGTTTTTTCTATGGGACTTCTGGGGTCTGCGGCTCCGGTTACCCGCAACGCCTGATATACCCAGGCACGGCCCGACAGGGGATCGCGGATGGCGCCGCCAATACAGGTTGCAGCTCCTCCAAAGGGTTCAATCTCGGTAGGATGGTTGTGGGTTTCGTTTTTAAACATCAACAGCCATTTTTCGCATCCAGTGTTGTTTCCGGCTGTATCGAGTGTCTGTACATCTATAAATACGGAGCATGCGTTAATCTCCGCCGACTCTTCAATGTCGTCAAGGAGTCCCCGCTTTTTAAGGGCCTTGGCGCCAATCACCGCCATGTCCATCAGCGTTACCGGTTTCTCTGCGGGAGAACCATCCCGTCCCTGTGCACGATCCCCATATAACTCAAGACGTAAGCCTGAATATACGGCAAGGGCATCGCGTATGGGCTGTCCCTCCGGGCCTTCGGGAATAGCTATGTCTTCAAGAACGGTGTTAAAGGTGGTGTGGCGGCAGTGATCGGACCAATAGGTATCCAGGACCCGTATTTCTGTTTCGGTAGGATCTCGCCCTTCCTTGGTAAAGTACTGTTGAAGGAAGCGTATATCCGCTCCATCCATCGCCAGCCCCTTTTGCGTTCTAAAGGCCTCAAGGGCCTGGGAGGATAGGGAAGTAAAACCGGAAAGGATCGCGACAGGTTCTGGCCGTTCGCTCTTCATGATAAGAGAAAGGCTGTGTGCGCTATCGGCTTCGCGGGAATCTACCGGGTTTATCAGGTAGCGACGGATACGCTCAAGGTCCTGGGTAGTAAGAGAGCCTTTAAGGACAAAAAGGCGAGCGCAACGGACAATGGCCCTTTCTTCGGAGCCACTGAGGAGGGCAAGGCACTGGCTTGCCGAATCGGCTCGTTGGTCATATTGGCCGGGAAGGTATTCAATGGCAATAACCGTCTCGTCGTTGGCACAGT
The DNA here is from genome assembly GCA_016929605.1 of Spirochaetales bacterium. GTDB lineage: Bacteria > Spirochaetota > Spirochaetia > Treponematales > Treponemataceae > Teretinema. The sequence continues at coordinate 19,091 of JAFGIM010000071.1, forward strand.
CGAAACTTTCAAAGCTTACCAGGTCGCTTTGGCTTTCGCTAAAGATTTGCCGTGCGGCTGTTTCAAGGGTCTGTCGGGAAACACCCTGGATGTCGTACCGGTTAAGATAGCGGACAGCCTGTAAGCCGGTAATACCGAGAAAGCCGGTAAGTTCCGCAAGCGCTCTTTTCGCTTCGTTGTCAAAGCCGCTTTTGCGCTCAACAAACAGCCGGTATACAGTCGATTCCATTACAAGTCCTCCGGTAATTTTGTGGGCCTATCATTGCATAGAACAAAGGAAAATTCTATATTCCCTGCACAGGGCAGGTTGAATAAAAATACAAGCTTGTGGTATATTTATTCACTATAATCCCTGGTTCACAGGGCGTAAAGGAGCACTCTATGCAGGAAATTCTTGACCTTTTACAGAACGATGCGCGCCTCACCGCAGAGGACATTGCGGCCATGACCAAAAAAACGGTTGCGGAGGTTCAGGCGATAATCGCAGAGCTGGAAAGGGAAGGGGTTATCCTCAAGTACTCTGCAATTATCAATCAGGAAAAAAACCCTGCCGAAAAAGACAGCGTTCGTGCGGTAATAGAAATTCAGGTAACTCCCGAGCGGGAACATGGCTTTGATGCCCTTGCCGAGCGCATTTATCGCTTCCCCCAGGTTAAGAGCCTGCATCTTATGTCCGGCGGGTATGATCTTCAGGTCATAATAGAAGGTCGAACCCTTAAAGAGGTTGCCTTTTTTGTGTCGGAAAAACTTGCTACCCTTAACGGCGTAAAAAGCACCAAAACCCATTTTGTTCTGAAAACTTACAAGGAAAATGACATTGTGTATGTGGATCAAAAGAAGGACCGGCGGGAAGGGGTAACTGCATGAATGAACGCACAGACCGATATTCGGTTAAAATCCTTAATACCCCGCCGTCGGGAATCAGAAAGTTCTTTGATTTGATTATCGGACGGGACGATATTATCTCGCTTGGCGTGGGGGAGCCGGATTTTCCGACCCCCTGGGCTATGCGGGAAGAGGCCTGGTATCACCTTGAGCAGGGACATACTTCCTATACTTCCAACTGGGGATTAACCGAGCTTCGCGAGGCTATCGCGGGCTACCTGACCAAGTTTGATCTTCATTACGACTCCAAAAAAGAAATACTGGTAACCATCGGTGTTTCCGAGGCTATCGATGCCGTGCTTCGCGCGACCTTGAACCCGGGAGACGAGGTAATTGTTGCCGAGCCATGTTATGTATCCTATCAGCCCCTGGTGGAACTGTGCGATACCAAACTGGTCCGGCTTGATACCTCTGCCGACGGCTTTGTTGCTACTGCCGAAGCGATCGAGCGATTGATTACACCTAAAACCAAGGCCCTGATGCTCTGTAGTCCAAGCAACCCGACAGGCCGAATGATTCCGGCTGAGGAGCTGGCCAAGATTGCCGAGGTGGTCAAGAAACACAAGTTGTGGGTTCTGTCCGACGAGGTATATTGCGAGCTGGTGTACGACGGGAATACCCACGTTTCAATTGGATCCTTCCCGGGGATGAAGGACTACACCATTGTGCTCAATGGATTTTCCAAGGCCTTTGCCATGACTGGCTGGCGCATTGGCTATCTTGCCTGTCCCGCAGAGCTTATGGCTCAGGTTCATAAGCTCCATCAGTATTCAACAATTTGCGCGCCTATTATGAGTCAGTACGCGGCCCTTGAAGGATTGCGAAGCGGGGCTGCCGAGGTTGAGCGAATGAGGGTGTCATATCAACAGCGAAGAAACCTGATGGTAAACGCCTTTGCATCGATGGGTATCCCGGTGGCTGAACCAGAAGGCGCCTTTTACATCTTTCCCGATATTCGCAAGACCGGCTTAAGCTCCGAGGAATTTGCGACTCGGTTGATTAACGAGTATAAGGTGGCGGTTGTTCCCGGAAATGTCTTTGGAGCAGGTGCGGAAGGCTTTGTTCGCTGCTGTTACGCTACCGAGATAGGCAAGCTCAAGGAAGCGATGCGCCGTTTTGCCCTGATGGTAGAAGGGAAACCTCTGGATCAATAGCAAGCGTTATTGATTGTGTGCTATTTTTCGTTCGGCTTTTTCGGCCTGTGCGTCGAGGAGGGCCGATCGAAAGATATCCCGCGCGCGGGTGTACGCCACCGTTGCTCTATCCCCCATGCCTTCTTTTTCAAACACAAGGCCCTTTGCCATCCATGCTTCCCCAAGTCCGCTTGAGTTTTCGGCCCGTCGGTTAAAGGCGATCGATTCATCCAGAGCCGTGTGCGCGAGCGGGAGCTCTCCGGCTTTAGAGCGCACAGAGGCGATTAAAAACCAGTCCCACGCCGCGTCCTCCAGATAGCTGTGTTTGTCATGAAGGGCAAGGGATTGGTGAATCGCTTTTTCCGCTTCGTCTGGATGAGATAGCTCCTTCTCGCAAAGACCAATAACGCGCCAGGCAAGGGCAGTAAAAAGGATGTTGTCCTTTAGCGTTTTAAGTTCTGCCTTTGCAACGGATCGGGCATTACGGGCACGTTCTGCCCGCTCTTCGGCCGCTACATCTGACCTTCCTTCGGCAAGAGAAGCCCGTGCCAGAAAGACGCGGCTTGCCCCAGAGAGCTCCGCGTTGCCAGACTCTTCTGCTTCTGCAAGTGCTTCCTTCCATTCATCTTCTGCCTTGATTATCTCTCCCGCGCCATACCAGGCGTTACCGCGGGAAAGGCGAACGCGAATGCGGGTGTCAGGATCATCTGTGGAAACGGCAAGTCGCCATGCCTCATCCAAAAAAATATGGGCAGAAACAAACTCTCCGCGGGATGAAGAGCGATTGGCAAGGTCGATTTGGGCTATAGCATTGTTGCGGCTTGCGTATATAGCGGGCGGTCGTTTGGGGGCGGAGGAGCAGGCGGCACACAGACACAAGATACCGGCTGCATAGAGAATAATCAGTGCGGGAAGATTCTTTTTGGGAGCGGTTAGTGATATCATGATGCCCATCCTTTATTACTAGAATTCTATCGCCCGGGTAGTTGTGCCGGTGGAATCTGTTTGAACCCGCTCGGGGATGCCGCCCTTAAGCAGGGGATTATTCTTTAAGCCTTCCAGTACATCCTGTCCTTTAACCACGGCAATATGAAGGTCCTGTATAAGCCGTGCAATGTCCGGGGTTTGACCCTTAAGCAGGGTGGACAGGTGTTCCAGGTTTGAAAGCGTTCCCTCAACAGAAGAAAGAGAGGCTTCGATGCTGTCAAATAATTTTCCGTCACTGTCTATCAGGCGGGGAATAAGGCCGTTCGCGTCCGAAAGTCCCGCGCTCAGGGTTTCAAGATTCCCGGTTATAACGTTTACGTCCGAGAGTATCCCTTCCAGACTTGTCATGCTGTTTGCAAGTGGCCCGGTTCCCGATCCGTCAAAGGCTCCATTAACCTGAGAGAGGGTTGTGTTCAAGTTGGTGAGTAAGGGGTTAATTTGCGCCATCAGGTTCGCGATTGTGTCGTCTCGTTTGGGTATGGTTACAAAGCCTGCGTTAACCCGGGCGATTCCCTCGGCGGAGTCAAGGCGGGGGATGATGCTGCCCTCTTTTGCTATGCTTTTTCCGTTGCCGGGATGGAGTAAAAACTGATTACCCAGGCCAATTGGATTGACAATGAGCTCTATTACCGAGCCTTCTTTGGCCCGCTCATAATAGGTGTCGTACACAAAAAAGCGGACTTCAACGTTGTCGTCTGCCATCAGCGAGATGCTTTTAATCTTGCCTATGGTAAATCCCTTGTATTGCAAGGGCATTCCAACAGAAAGCCCGGAAGAGGTTTCAAAGTAGGTAAGAAAATTATAGTCGCGGGCGAACCATCGCTGCTTGCTGCCAAGTATAACAAGCGCAAACACCAGGGCTAACACCGCGCCCAAAGAAAGAAACCCAACTATCTGATCCGCGTACCGAATTTTGAACTTCATTCCGCTATTCCCTTTTCTATCATTCTAGACAGATTATCGTTATTGGCCAATTCCTCTCCGGAAATATCGAGCGCAAGCCGCCCGTCTACGATCATACAAATGCGTTGCGCCAGCTCTTTTATAACCGCAAGATTGTGACTTACAAAGACGATGGTATGACCCGCTTCTTGCCGTTTTTTTACCAGACGGACCATGCGACGGGCGGAGGTGTCGTCTAGGGATTCCGTCCACTCATCAAGGTACAGGAGGCTCGGGTCGCAGGTTAGGGCGCGGGCAAAGGCGATGAGCTTTTGCTCTCCCATCGACAGGGCCGCAGGACGAATATCCAGGTCTCGCTTGTATCCAACCAGGGCAAGAATTTCCACAATACGCTGGGTTCGCTCGCGTTGAGAGATAGAGGGGAAATGAATTTTAAGGGGGAGCTCAAGAATCTGGCGGATGTTTTGATTTGCCCACAGGGCTGAATCCTGAAAGACAAAGGCCGCTTCCTTGCGAAAGACGAGGGTTTGTTGGCGGGTCATGGTAGAGATGCCCTGTCCGTTAAAATATGCTTCCCCCGCTGTGGGCAATATAAGACCCGCCGCAAGTTTGAGTACCGTGCTTTTACCTCCGCCGGAAGGACCGATAAGAGCACAGGTTTGACCTTGATTAAGGGCAAGGTTAATCCCTCGTACAATCGTTTTGTTTTGAGCGGTAAAGGCGGTGTCCCTGAGTTCAATGATAGGATTTCCCATAGTGGCTCCTCAGGTAATCATGTAATAGATAGCGGATATGGCAAGGTTCGCTATAACGCACCAGGCAAAGGCACTGCCTACCGCCCTGAGCCCTGCCTGGGGAATTTCTGTGCTCGCCCGTTCTACCGAAAAGCCCTGAAGAGTTGCCATGGTAGCAAGGATCATACCAAAGACAAGGCTTTTAAAGGTAGAGACCATAATGTCGGACAGGGCAAGATTATGAAGCAAGTTGTTAAAGTAATCCGCTGCCGGCATGGTAGAAAGTACCTGAGCGATAAAAAAGGAACCGGCAAGACCGAAAAGGGAAAAATAAATATTGAGTAGAAAGAGAGATATAGTAACGCCCAGAAAGCGGGGTACGGCGATATGCTCTATTGGGTCAATGCCCACAGAGATATACGCCTCGATCTCATGAGACACCACCATACCCGCTACCTCTGTGGCAATCGCCGTGGCCGAGCGGGCTATGATAATAAACGCAGTTAACAGGGGCCCAAGCTCCCGGGTAATGATGGTAATGATAAGGGGATAAATAAGTTTTTCCTGCGAAAAGCTTGCAAGGATGGGTAAGCCAAGAACGTTTACCGCCGCCCCGATTCCCAGGGCGAGGAGGGCGGAGATACTGAGCGCCTCCACAAAGGTAAACAAAATCTGCATGATAAGTATTTTGTATGATGCCTGGCCCCGATAGATAAAAGGCGGAATGCCCCTGAGTGTTTTTCCAAAAAAACCAATGGTGTATCCGGCATTGGAGAAAAATAGGCGAACCTGAGCTCCTGCCACTTTTATCATGAGAACAGTATACAGAACAATAGGAAAAATGACAATTAAATGATAGTTTTGGAGATATGATCACCTCTATAACGATCATTCAGCCTCCTTTGACCCAGCTCAATTGTCCCTATCCATCCGGGGCATATCTTGCTTCGTTTTTTAGGCGACTCGCCGCACAGGGAGAAGGGCCCGGTCAGGTACGCTGGATAGACGCAGGAAATCTTTTTTTCCATCGCCTCTTTTCTCGCAAGACCATATCCCGGCTCTTTGAACTTTCCGAACCCGCCGCCCGGTCATTGATTGCCAGCTGGCAACAAGAAGGCCGGGAAGAGGAAGCCTGGCAGCTTACGCGGTATCTTTCCCTGCGGGGAAACTGGGAGCGATGGATAGACGATATTCGCGCCATTGTAACCGGCTCGTCTCGGGAGGCTGCCCATGCCCTTGTGCAAAGTCCGCATGCTGTTCGCGGTGCCCGTATGGACCGGTTTCTTGCTTCGCGGGAAACAGAGCTTTCGGTGGATGATGCTCCGCTGTTGGCAAGTCTTGCTATAGAGGATTTGGCAGATTACATCACCCTTGTCTTTGACAAGCAGTTCTCCCTGGTGCGCTATGCCGAAGAGATTGCCACATCTCTCAGGGATTTTTCTGCCATAGAAGCCGCCCTGGACGGGCCAATGATGCGTGAGTGCATGAATGAATTGTTCTGCGAGATTGTCAGCGATCTTGCGGAAACCCTCCCCTCCGGCAGGGCCCTCTTTTGCATCTCGGTTCCCTTTCCCGGCGTCCTGGCGGGCGCTCTATCCCTTGCCAAAGCTCTGCGTGCGGCCTTTGGGGAGCGGGCGCTTATCTCTATGGGCGGCGGCTATGTAAACACCGAGTTGCGCTCCTGCCAGAACCCCGCCCTGTATCGGTATATCGATACCCTTTCCTTTGATCGTGGCTATGGCGGCTATCGGGACTTGTTACGGAAAAACAGGGAGAATGCCCGCGCCCCGGTTCCCCGACGGCTGGATTGTCCCGATGCGCTTCGTGCCTGGGAGGATGAGCAAACCAAAACCTGCTTCCCGGATTACGCCGGGATCGACTTTTCCCGCTATCCATCCCTTGCCGACAGTAAGAATCCGATGCACCGGTTGTGGTCCGATGGAGGGTGGCTTAAGGCATATCTTGCCCATGGCTGTTACTGGCATCGATGCTCATTTTGCGATGTTACGCTCGACTATATAAAAAGCTATCTTCCTGTGGATGTACCTGGTCTGTATGCCGCGTTATCCGCGCAGCGAGGGCCCGCTTCCTCGGGGATTCATCTGGTGGACGAGGCAGCTCCTCCCCGACTCTTGCGCGATTTTGCCCGCCAAAATCGTCTTGCAACAGCGGACGGAACATCCGTAATGCCCTTTTGGGGAAACATCCGGTTCGAAAAATCCTTTACCCGGGACCTGGCCGAGTACCTTGCCTCAGGCGGCTTGTTGGCTGTCTCTGGCGGTATCGAGATAGCCTGCCCTTCGGGCTTTAAGGCGGTAGATAAGGGCATAGACCTGGAAAACCTGGTAGCAACCTGTGCTGCCTTTAAGGAGTCGGGCGTGTTGGTACATGCGTACCTGATGTACGGCTATTGGAACGAGAGCGACGCTGACCTTATCGATTCTATGGAAGTGATGCGCCAGCTCTTTGCCGCGGGTCTGGTGGACTCGGCATTTTGGCATAAGTTTGTGTTAACCCGCCATTCACGCGCGTATACCGAATGGAAGCAAGGCTCTGGCGATCGGAGTCTTGTCCCCTGCGACGACAAGGCAAGCGATTTTGCTGATAATGATCTTGATTTTACTGGTTCCGGGGAATCCAGCAGGTACACCCCGTATCTGGATGCGGCCCTTGCGGCCTGGATGGCGGGCGAGGATTTGGACCGTCGTGCGTCTTCCTGGTTCCCCTTTCGCTTACCACAGCCGCGCATCGCGGGCAACGTGATCGAGGAGTATATTCGAGGGTACGAACGGCGGCGAGACGAGGCATGGAGAGAGAGAGCGGATTCCCGTTCGCAGTACGAATGGACCGCTTCCGATCCGGTATCATTTTTGGGGGAGGATGGTTCTGCACGCCTTGTATGGTGGCACCTTGGGGAAGAGATAGAGATTGATCTTGATAAAAAAACGTCGGAGAAAGTCGTAGAACTTCTTGAGCGCGCTCAGGCGGGCAACGCGTTATGGGGCGGGGAATTTGAGGGTTTGGATCGTCGGTTGTTTTCGCTATTACGAAGTGCAGGTCTTGTCCGGATCTCTCCGTTGTAGGACCCGCCTCAGGGGCGAGCGGACAGGCGGCGGGTAAGGCCCATGCGGATGGTGGTGGTTTCCATGTCGGTACCGCTTGAGCCATCGCTGCCGCTAATAATATATCCCTGTTCATCGCGAATCTCGGTGCTTCCTCTAAGCGGGGAAAGTGTAAGCCAGGAGATAGCGGCAAAGGCCTCCCAGCGGGGCGCGGGTCTCCATGCAAGAGTCAGTTCGGGTATCAGCAAAAGTCCCCCGGACATGCGGTCTATAAAATACATTCTGGTTAACAGGTGATGGTCCTTGGCGTGCGAAATGTTGAGCGGGGAGGCAAGGACGGAACCACGCAGCAAAAAAAGCCGGCCAAGTGGCACTTCTACCGTAATCATCGCGAATAATGAGACAAGCTCTTGTTCCCAGGTTATTACTTCTCCAGAAAGATCTTCCGTGGGCAGGTTATCCCTCCAGGGAGTCCAGTCCTCTCCGGTCCAGGGACCGTATTGGGTGTATCCATCGCTCGCCGTCCAGTGGGTAGAGGTAATGCGGATGCCAAGGGCTCCTTCAAAGACAATGCGTTGTGGGGAAGCGAGCCCGTGTAAAGGAGACGAAAAACGACGGGAGAGGCAAAGTGAAAACCCCAGCAAGCGGTCCACGTTTGTCTCGTGGCTTGAAAAATGGGTAAGAGAACCATCAGTGGGAAGATTAAGATAATCCCGGTCGGTCATCGCGCCAGTATCTCCGCTTAGGGCACTATCGATGCCAAGGGACAGGGCAAAACCTCCGGGGAACACAGCCCTGGCAGAGGCGGAAAAAACAATGGCGCCGTCAAGCGGCCAATAGAGCTCGCTCAAGATCGTGTCGCCGCTATAGTACACAAGCTCATGGGCGCCGCCCGAAAGCTGCCCCATGGAAAGAGAATATTCAAAGGCAAGATCCTCAGCGGTCACAGAAGCCAGGAAGGCGAGGAGTATGGCTGTAAAAGCAAGATGAAAGCGCATATCTATTATTCTAACACAAAGCGCTTGCCGATTTGCAACAAATCTCGTTACCTTTGGTACAGGCGCATGCCGCCTTGAACAAAAATCCATTCCAACGCAAGCGCGGGAGATGTACAGAACATGGCAACGTATCAGTTTCAAACCGAAGTCAATCAATTATTGACCCTTATTATTCATTCCTTGTATTCAAACAAGGAGATATTCCTGCGGGAAATCGTGTCTAACGCCTCGGATGCCCTTGATAAACTCAAGTACCTTACCCTTTCCGATGAGTCGTATAAGGGCGTGGCCTTTACCCCGCGCGTTGACATTTCCTTTGACGAAGAAAAGAAAACCCTAACCGTTCGCGACACCGGTATTGGTATGGACGACCAGGACATTATTTCCAACCTGGGAACGATTGCACGAAGTGGAACCAAGGCCTTTATCGAACAGCTGGCATCCGATGCGAAAAAGGATTCAAACCTGATCGGTCAGTTTGGTGTTGGGTTTTACTCAGCCTTCATGGTCGCATCCAAAATAGAGGTCATTTCCAAAAAAGCGGGAGATAACCGTGTGTGGAAGTGGATATCCGACGGTAAGGGCTCTTACGAGATGGAAGAGACCGACGATACCGCCTTCCCCATCCTTGAAGGTGTGGGAGAAGGACTTAATGGTACCTGTGTGGTAATGTACCTTAACGATGACGACAAGGAATTTGCCACTCGCTGGAAGATCGAAGACATTGTAAAACGCTACTCCGATCATATCGCCTTTCCCATATACCTCCACTACGTTAAAAAAGAATATGACGATAAGGGAAAGGTCAAATCAGAGGCTCCTGTCGCAGAACAGATTAACGACGCGAGCGCGATTTGGCAAAAGAGCAAGAATGATCTTAAAGAAGAGGATTACAAGAGTTTTTATAAATCTCTTTCTCATGATTCTGAAGATCCGCTCTTGTATGTTCATACCAAAGCCGAGGGAACTCAGGAATATACCACCCTCTTTTACGTGCCGGCAAAGGCTCCCTTTGATATGTTTAATGCCGACTATAAGAGCGGGGTAAAGCTCTTTGTAAAGCGCGTATTTATTACCGACGACGACAAGGAACTGCTTCCCGTGTACCTTCGCTTTGTGCGCGGTATTATCGATAGCGAAGACCTGCCGCTTAACGTAAGCCGGGAGATACTCCAGCAAAATCGCATTCTGACCAATATCCAGAGCGCTTCGGTTAAAAAGCTTCTGGGAGAGTTTAAACGCCTTGCCGACAGCGATAAGGACAAGTACAACACCTTTATCGGGGAGTATAATCGACCGCTTAAAGAAGGTCTGTACGGCGACTACGCCCATCGCGAAGAGCTTGCCGAGCTTGTTCGGTTCAAGACCACTGACGAAGGCGTTGCTGATGGATGGACAAGCCTTGCCGACTATGCTTCACGGATGAAAAGCGATCAGAAGGCTATCTACTACATTACCGGTGGCGATGAAAAAACCCTCCGACAAAGCCCTCATCTTGAGGCGTATCGGGCCAAGGGATTTGAAGTGCTCATTATGGCGGACGAGATTGACGAAATCGTCGTTCCCTCCCTGGGTAAGTATAAAGAATGGGAACTTAAGGCCGCTAACCGTGCGGGAAGCGACGAGGAGCTTGCCGGAGACGGGGATAAAAAAGCTCGCGAAGAAAAAGAAAAGGCCTTTAAGGATGCGGTAGAAAAGGTAAAGAAGGCTCTTGGAGAGCGGGTAAAGGATGTTCGTCTTTCCAAACGCCTTGCAGACTCTCCCTCGTGCATCGTTGTTGACGAAAATGATCCTTCCCTCCAGATGGAACGAATGATGAAGGCTATGGGTCAGCAAGGTTTCGCCGAGGTTAAACCAATATTGGAGATTAACGCCGATCACGTACTGGTCAAGAAGATACAAGACAGTTCAGACGACGACTTTGTGGCGGATGTTTCTTCGGTTCTTCTGGATCAGGCTCTGATTGTAGAAGGCTCTGAACTTAAGGATCCAGCAGATTTTGTTAAACGGCTTAACAGACTTCTTTCCCGCTCGTAATATTCGGGAAAACAGCCTTCTTGACTCATGAGTTGTACCCCCGCACTGGACAGCTTTCCGGTTCGGGGGTATGCTTTTTTTGTAAGGAGGCCTTTATGAGGAAACTCGCGCTGGTCTTACTTCTCGCGCTTATAGTAGCGGGACTGGGTTTTTCCGAGGATCTACAGATTCCCGATCAACGTCCGCAGCGCACCAATCCTCCGCCTTCCGAAAATCAGGCTGCTCCCACAGAATACACCCCCCTTATTTTTTCCGAGTATCCGGGTGCTTTTGCTTATTGGCGCGATACCCGCGGCCCTTCGCCCATATACGCAGGGCTCTGCTTCCTGGGCGGCAATGAGCTGTATCTAAGGTTTATTCTTCCCTCTACTGGTGCAGAAATCTCTTTTTCACAAACTTTTTTTGTTACCCCAGCCGCAAACGGGCGCACAAGCCGTATTGAGCCAGGCCCGGTGCGTTTGATTACAGGTGATCTTGGCAGCGAGGATGCGATCCATCGGCTTCGCTTTGAAATCTATGAGTGGATGCAGGTATGGCTGGATACTCGCTCCCGGTTTGAGGAATTTCCGGCGTATCAAGCTGGCTCTGGCGGAGATGTTGAATTTGAATACTGGATACCTGTGTTTCAGTTTAGAAGCGCAGGACTGCCCGACAAGGGCGTATCACTGGCAACGGTCGGTCTTGCCCTGGAACCCTTTACCGACCCGGCCTTTAACGCCTTTGCCGGTTTTTCCGAGCCCAAAAAAGGTCCTGTGACAAAGATAGCGGCGCAGGCTGAACAGGAAGTGTTTCTAGACGGTTTGTCGATAAAGCTTGATGGTAACTGGGTGTATGGAACAGACGGGTTCTATCGAATTGGATCTGCCAAGACTCCGCTTGCCTGGATAACAGCAGAAGGCTTTGATTTGGAAGACGCTGGCATTGGCGACACCTTCGACTTGATAAAATTACTGCTGTTATATTCCGGACCTCAAATGATTGGAGATTCCTTCAGGGTGTTTGTATATGATGAATATCCCTGTATTTTTTATATGGCTCAGGATAATCAAACTGGTTTGGTACACGCTCGCTATCGGATGTTTGTGCCCAGGGAAGGCGCCAGGCTTTCTATTGTTACCCTGTGCGCCCTGGAGAGCGTATTTACGCTTAACCGGGAGTATTTTGAATCGTTGCTTTTTGGGGATGCCCGCTAGTGTTATTACTGCTCGCAGGATTGTTGGCAATACTGCCGAGTAGTCTTCTCACTTGAAAGGGTGAACAAACTGATAATCAATGGTGAGCGTTCCATCAATCGACACCGATTTCTCCCCTACACCAATAAATGATTCGCTGTCCACCCATTTCCCGGCTGGTTTTTGATTCTCATTCCCTCTTTTCTTGTTACAACCGGCGGATTCACCCCTTTCTTAAGCCAAATGTCTTCCATCCACTTCGGTTTGACCGGTACGTGAGTCCACACATGCCGATGGGTGTACAGCTCCTGGTAGGCTTGGCGCACTTCCCTCCGAATGGTTAAGCCTGCAACATCACCATGAGTTAAAAGATCCTCTGTATGTGAGTGACCGTCAATCGTGAAGGGCTTTCGAAATGTGTGATAGCCGATCATGATCGCCATACGAGCGGCACTCATGTTGACCTCGCGGTCAAAGCGAACGGTTTCCCGCACATGAGCTGCC
>JAFGIM010000072.1 GCA_016929605.1 Spirochaetales bacterium
CTGTTTTTTCAAGTTACCTGGTCATTCCCATGGAGATATACCTGGCCCTGGTTATCGTATGGTTGGTCACCATCTTGTGCCGCGCCAGGATCCAACGGCTTGATGGTAGCGGCTGGCTCCTTGTCGGATATGCCTCTCTTGCACTCACCGTAATTAACGACATCCTTTTTTCGCAGTTGCTCATCAGGACTGTATATCTTTTATCATTCGGTTTTTTCTGTTTTATTGGTTCCCAGGTTATCCTCCTGGCACGAACCCTTACCCATGGCTTTAACCGGAGTGAAGAGATTGCCCTTGAGCTGGAAACAACCAACAAGTCCTTTGGCCGATTTGTTCCAACCCAGTTTCTCAAGCTTTTAAATCGTGACCGCATTATTGATGTTGAGCTCGGCGATCAAATTGAACGGAGCTTGACCGTCTTGTTTAGCGACATCAGGCAGTTTACTTCCCTTTCCGAAAGAATGAGCCCGCGAGAGAATTTTACCTTTTTGAATACCTACCTTAGGCGCATTGGCCCCTGTATACGCGAAAACGGCGGGTTTATCGATAAGTATGTGGGGGATGCCATTATGGCCCTCTTTCCCGATTCGGTTCAGTCGGCAGTGGACGCCGGTATTGCCATTCAGCGGGAATTAGCCCTGTTTAACCAGGAGCAACGGGCCCTGAAGAAGCCGGAAATAGAGATTGGCCTGGGACTTCATTGCGATGTTATGGCCCTTGGCACTATTGGCGAGCAGGGTCGTATGGATACGACGGTTATCGCTGACGCGGTAAATCTTGCCAGCCGTCTTGAGTCTCTGTGTAAGGTATATGGACAGGGTATTATTTTACTGGAGGCGATGCTTTCGCACTTGGGTCCTGAATGTTCTTATCGGTACCGCAAGATTGGTATGGTTCAGATACGAGGAAAAAAGGATTCTTACCCTCTGGTACAGATTTATGAGGGTTTACCTGAGTCGCGAATTCTCAAGATAGACGCAAGCCGTGAGACTTGGGAACATGCGCTTTTGGCGTATCAGGAAGGGGATCTTCCACGCGCTCGCGCCTTGTTTGAACTTGTTGTAGAAGAAGACCCGGAGGATTTGGCCGCTAATTACCTGTTTATTCAGGTAACCAACGAGCTGTATACCACAATCTAGGGCTTACAGGTATTTTTTCATCTCCTGTCCGCTGAGGCCGGCAAATAGTTCTATGTGTTTTTTTACCGGACTCATATTCACCTTGGGAAGAAGCACTTCTTCTATCTGAAAAAATCCAACTTCGCTGGACATCTCTACGCTTATCCTGATCGGATTTGATTCACCCTTTTCTATGCGAACTTTTTCGATGGAGGAGGCGGAATACTTGTGAATATCACCGGCCCTTGGTTCGCTATTCAATACCAGGGGGATTCGAGCCCGTCCCTTTTCCATGTCGCATCCATCTGCAATAAGGATTACTCCCGCTTCTACCGAGTTTATCCGGTGCGTCGCCATGTGGCCAAAGATTCCTTCCAGGGCAACAGAGCTGATAACGACGCGCTTTTCCATGTTTTCCGGGAAGACTTCCTTGAGAACACGGTCTATTAGGGGTTTTGCCAGGCTTACGCTATTAAGTTCATGATCTACCCTGCCCATAGCCATGCCCAAGTCATGTAAAAAAGCTGCAAGGATTACCGCGCATAAGCTCTCTTCGTGGTTTCCTGTTTTTTCTGCTTCGATACTGGTTTGGATGCCCCCCTCATGCAAAAGGCGCATCATAAGAACTGCGTTGCGTGTCACGGTTCTCATGTGAACGGGTCCGTGGTCGTTATATCCCAGGCGCAGAATGGACACGGTATTGGCATATTCTTGCATGTACTGAATTTCCGGGTCGTTTACAAGGCTTTCGGCCAGTTTCCATGAGGGAGACCCTGGAGTGAGCTGCTCGAGTATTTTCTTTTCTATGGAAAGTTCTTTGGGCGATTTCATATGATATGAATATACTCCCCCCCAGTCGTATCCGGCAAGTGGCGGGAAAAGTGGAAATAATGGAGAATACAGGAACGGTTAACATGGAAATTTCTGAATAGAAGGTATATACTGTGCGCATACTAATATAAAAGTTTGGGGGACGAATGAGCGAGCGTACTGTACTTGTTGTTGACGATTCCAGAATAATGCGGAATATCGTAAAAAACACCTTTGCAACGATGGGGATTCCCTGTCAGTTTCTTGAAGCCGGAAATGGACGCGAAGCGCTTGAGCAGCTCGAAAAAAACAAGGTTAATCTTGTTTTACTTGACTGGAACATGCCAGAGCTATCCGGTTTGGACTTTCTAAAAAAGGTTCGCGCTATGGAAGGGTATAAGGATTTACCGATTATTATGGTCACCAGCGAAGCTGCCCGGTATAACGTTATCGAGGCGCTTAAGAGCGGAGCGACGGATTACATTATTAAACCGGTAAACGAGCGCGTATTTAAGGAACGTCTTTCTAAACTCGAGATCTAATCGGGTGTCCAATCAAGAATAAGGAGTCTGTAGTGGAAAAATATATTCAGCCTTTTGTAGATGTGTGCGTCAATGTGTTCAGGGATTTTGTTGGGGCGGAGCTAACCCCCGAGCGCCCACACTTCTCAAATAAAGACGATTTAAACGAGTGGGATATTTCTGCGGTTATTGGTTTGACTGGAGAGGCGCGCGGTGCCGTGGTTATTTCCATGAAAAAACAGCTTGCCTGCCATCTGACCGGCACCTTAACCGGCGCGACACATTCCGATTTGGATGAAGAAGTCGTAGACGCTATTGGCGAGATAATCAATATTATCGCCGGTAATGCAAAGCGAGGGCTTGAAGAAGCCTTCCGTCTGGTTATCTCTCTTCCGACTATCGTTAAGGGTCCAGGTCATTCGGTTCAATGGCCTAACGGTCAAGCCCGAATTATTTGCATTCCCTTTCATATCTTTGAATCTGAAACTTTTTGTCTGTCGGTTGCCATAGAAGCTTCCAATGGAGCGTAGTATGCAGGCTAGTGAAAAAAAACAAAAAATGAATATCTTCCTCTCGATTATGACGAGCGGAAAGCCCTTTTACCAAAGGGATGAAGCGACCATGGATACCATGGTCCGCTATATTTTGCTTAATTCCATGATATTCCTGGGCGGCACGCTTCTGGTAATATTTGGACTGGAAAGTATTAAAAGCGGCGCTCCCATTCAGGGTATGTTTGACCTTTCGATGGCGGGAATGACGCTGCTTGCTTTTGTTATCCTTAGAACCGCCGCCCCGTTTATCCTCTCGGGGTTTATGACCGTTATCCCGTACATGATGCTCTGTGCATTCCTCGCCGTCAGCGGCGGTGTTCAGGGGTCCGGTGTACTGTGGATTTATTCATTTCCCCTGTTGTCTATTTTTCTCCTTGGTATGAAGTCGGGAATCGCGCTATCAACGGTGTTGTTATTCATCGTTAGCGCAGCGGTCTTTATTCCCGGAGTATCTCCCATGAAGTTCGAGACCTCCTTTGCCCTGCGTACGGTTGGTGTGTATATCCTGGTACTGGTGTGTACCATCGTATATGAGCAGACCAAGCTGGTTAAGGATCGATGGGTTGCCCGTCTTACCAATGCTCTGCAAGTGGAACGCGATGAAATTACCGCCATGAAGGACAACCTAAAGGTCGGTTTGTTTTTGATTAATCGCGATTATATCATTCAGCCCCAGTATTCAAAAGCGCTTGAAACGGTTATGGCTGAAACTGACTTGAGTGGAAAAAGTTTTATTGATGTACTTTCAAACTCACTTCAAAAAAAAGAATTGGAGACCCTTCAGGATTATTTTACGATGGTGTTTAATCGCTCGTATGACACGCAGATGTTGGAAGATATTAATCCCCTGCATCAGTTTAAGTATACAAGCTTGACGGGTTCGGAAGAGAAAACCCTTCGCTGTTCTTTTGCACCAATAGATCGAGAGGACGGCAAGGTATACATCCTTGGCACCGTTGAGGATACTACACGCGAAGCGGAACTGCAGCAACAACTTTCAGAAGAAGAAAGCAAGCGACAGGAAGAGATGCGCTCTTTATTCGAGGTTATTCACGTAGAGCCGCGGGTTCTTAACGATTTTATCGTGGATACCGAATATGAGTTTGAACGCATTAACGAGATAATGAAAAAACGCGACGAGAATTCCTCGGTCGTTGTTAACTGTATTTATCAAAGTGTTCACGCGATTAAATCAAACGCGGTAATACTTGGCCTTCAAAGTTTTGCTACCAAGCTCCATCTTCTTGAGGATGAACTTCGCGGGTTACGGGAACACATGGACGTATCCTTCCAGGAGATTCTTCATATTACCGTTGAGCTTGAAAAACTCATGAAGATTAAAGACGGATTTAAAGAGCTTATTGGAAAAATACTTGCTTTTAATACCGGAGACGGAAAGCTACAGGAAGAACATGTTCTGGTACAGACTCTGGAAAGGGTTGTTCAAAAGGCCTCTGATGATTTGGGTAAGCGTGCCCGCCTTACGATTGCAAAAGTAGATCCAAGAGCTATAGAACATGGCCCAAGGCGCGCTATTAAAGAAGTATTGATGCAGCTGGTTCGTAATTCCATGACGCATGGCATAGAGAAGCCGGAAGAGAGACTTGCACGAGGTAAGGAAGAAGAAGGATGCATCACTCTTACCATTGATATGGTAAAGGATAGAATTGAGATCAAACTTTCCGACGATGGTAATGGTCTTGATTTTGACGCGATACGAAAAAAAGCGGTGGAGCTTTCTTTGGTTGGAGATGAAGCAGAGCTTCAGGACAAGTCCTCCGTTTTAAAAATACTTTTTGCGCCGGGCTTTAGCACAACAGAAAAAGCAGATATGCATTCCGGCAGGGGTGTGGGTCTTAATCTTGTTAAAGAGCGTGTTAAAGAGCTTAAGGGTACCATTAAATTGCAGTCTGAAGATGGAAAGGGAACTGTATTTATTATTTCCATTCCTCCGGAACAAGACGCCCTTACCGGCGTACAGACTGCGTAAGAAAAGGATGTAGAATGAAGAAAGCTGTATTGGGGATAGGTGCGCTCTCTCTGTTGTTTTTGTGTACTGTTAATCTTTTTGCCATTGATATAAGCGCAGGCGGGGGCGTATCCGTGAATGTGCTTTCTCATGCGGAAACCTCTACCGAGTATGACGAGAGTAGGGTGCTTATCGGTGGCGGTGCGCATATATTTGCTGACGCGACATACCTTTTGGCAACAGCGGGTATTTCGCTTATGGAAGACTTCACCTATGCTGATCTGAACCTGCTTGCAAAATATCCCTTTACGTTTTCGTCGTTTACAGTATTTCCTCTTGCGGGCGGATCCTACTTTGTAAACTTTGACGACACACACTCAAACGCTTGGGGTATAAAAGGCGGGCTCGGTCTTGATTATGCTGTATCAGAAGGTTTGTATATTAGACCCATGGCTTTGGTTGGCTATCGGTTTCATTCTTTTCGCGATGATACGTTGCGGGCGCTCTTTAAACTGTATGGCTATGATCTTTCGATAACCAAGATAACGGTGGATGTGTCTGTAGCTCTAGGGTATCGACTGTAGGATACTGGCACGTGTAAAAAAAAGCCTGACAGGGTTTTCCTGACAGGTTTTTTTTATGCACTAAAGCGTTGTTCGCTTATTTCTTGTTGACGATGTCTTTAAGCGCTTTTCCGGCCTTGAACTTGGGGGTCTTTGCCGCTTTGATCTTGATTGTTTCGCCAGTCTTGGGGTTTCGGCCTGAACGGGCTGCTCGCTTACCAACTTCAAAGGTTCCAAAGCCAACGAGCTGGACTGATCCACCCTTCTTAAGTTCTTTGGCAACTGCATCAGTAAATGCCTTGAGCGCGGCTCCGGCGTCCTTCTTGGTTAGACCGGCATCGTCCGCGATTACGTCAATCAATTCCGCTTTGTTCATAATGGTTTTCTCCTTGGGAAATTCAATACTGTATCTGGTAGAGTATACCATACCATAGGCCTTTATCCAAGCTCTTGTTTTAAAGCGGTGATCGTTTCCAGGTTTTCTACACCAAGAGCTTGGGCCTTTTGAGCATCAATGATTATGGAGTCATAGCGAGTGGCCATTTCCTGGGTGTCTCGTAAAACCTGTGCTGCGGCCGAAGAAACTTGCACAATGCCATTGCTACACATACTCAGGTTTTTAAGCGACTCTTGTACGGTTTCTTCTGTTTTTCCGGTGAGTTCGGATACAACCTGAACAGCTTGCAAAACATCGGTGGAACTGGACGATACTTCTTTAATGCTATAGATAAGCTCTTCGATCATCAAGGATACGCTTTGAGTATCTTCCGAAACCCTTGAAAAGAAAGAGATCACCTCGTCGTTTTGCTCGGTGGCAAGACGGATGGCCGATATTGTGTCTTTAAGCGTCGCCAAGATTGTTCGGGAGCTGTTTGCCGTTTCCACCGACAAGGCCCGAATCTGCTCCGCAACAACCGCGAATCCCCTACCGCTTGCCCCTGCATGTGCTGCTTCGATGGATGCGTTAAGCCCCAAAAGATTTGTTCGCTCCGCTACATCCTCGATAAACGAACTCATTTGAATAATATGCTCTGCCGAGGAAAGTATATTGGAGATTGACTGTCGTATCTCCATGAGCCGGGAACTTCCTGTCTTGGCAAGTTTTGCCAGCTCGTGTACCGATTCTGTTTTCTTTCCGGCTTGTTCCCCCATACTGGCTACGGCTGCGGCCATTTCTTCTATGCCGGCTGATGCACGTTCTACCTCACGATTATATTCACTCATGGTGCGGTGTACAATGTTGTGGCTTTGCTCATTGGCTTTGGTTGCAGATTGTGATTCATCCAGAGCTCCACAAAGGGTGTTCATACCAGTGCTGATGTGTGCCAGGGTTTCCTTAAGGCTAAGGACTGAATCTATGGTTTCTTGCATCGAGGCGGACAATTGTTCACCAATTTTTTTGGAGCCGCTTTGTGCGCGAAGCATTGTCTCGTTTAGTTTTTGATAATTTTGCTGCGCTGACCTTGCATGACGCTCAACATCCGCAATGAGGGTACTTGCGTTTTTAACAACATAGGCCGAGCATAGTCCGGAGAGGATAACGATAACACAGGATGTTGAAAGTGACTGAATCGCAAGTTCTGTCATCTTGTATCCATCAAGTGGGTACGCGTCTACAAAGTAAATCGTCAGTATGGCTATAAGAACCAGAATCATCGAGATAACGCTTTGTCCGCTTTTATCAGCGACAAGGGCCGACACTAAAAGAAGGAACACCCCCAGTGATGCAAACACATAACATTCATATACATTTTGATACGCATCCC
>JAFGIM010000073.1 GCA_016929605.1 Spirochaetales bacterium
AGAGGATCTTTTAACTCATGGTGATGTCGCAGGCTTAACCAGTCGGAGGGAAGTGCGCCAGACTTACCAGGAGCTGTACACCCATCGACATGTATGGACTCACGTACCGGTCAAACCAAAGTGGATGGAAGACATTTGGCTAAAGAAAGGGGTAAATCCGCCGGTTGTAACAAGAAAAGAGGAAATGAGAATCAAAAACCAGCCGGGGAATGGGTGGACGGCGAATCATTTGCTGGTGTAGTAAAGAGGGGATCTCATAATTATGTAAGATTACTGTTTTTTCTTAGGAATTTAATCCATCTAGCAGAACTAATTATTAAGGGAGATTACCAACAATCCTGCGAGCAGTAATGTTTACTTTCCCCTTTTCTGATATAGTCATGCAAACAAGGAGTTACCCCGATGAAAGAAACCACCGATTCCTCTTCAAATAGCTTTGCCTCTCTTTTTGAAAAAAGTCTCGCCAAAATGGACACCCTAAAAAGCGGCCAAATCCTTGAAACAGAGATAGTATCCATCTCCAAGGAATATGTATTTTTACAACTCAGTGGAAAAAGCGAAGGTATCCTGGAGCGCGCAGAAGTAACCGACGCCGACGGAAATCTGACCGTTAAGGAAGGGGACACCATTAAAGTCTTTTTCCTGCAATCCAGAAACGGTGAGCTGTACTTTACCACTCGAATCAAAGCGGAGTCTGCTGGATCGGAAATGCTGGAAAGCGCGTATAAAAACAGCATCCCGGTAGAAGGTTCAGTTACCAAAGAAATCAAGGGTGGCTACGAAGTACGCATTGGGGATTCTCGTGCCTTTTGCCCCTTCTCACAAATGGGGCTACGTCGAAAAGAAACTGATGAAACAGTAATCGGGAAAACCCTCACCTTTAAGATTCTGGAATATAAAGAATGCGGACGGAATATCCTGGTGTCCAACCGTGCAATTTTGGAAGAAGCCCAACAAGAAAAAAAGGATTTACTTAAAAAGGATTTTTCGGAGGGCGATGTCATTTCTGGAACAATTATGTCAATTCAGGATTTCGGAGCTTTTGTTGATATTGGCGGTATTCAAGCCCTTCTTCCCATATCGGAAATTAGCAGAGGCCGTGTAGAAGACATCCATACCGTCCTTGCGGAAGGGCAACAAATCGAAGCAAAGATTCTTTCGCTCGATTGGAAAAAAGATCGTATATCCATAAGCATGAAAGCCCTTGAGGACGATCCATGGGAATCAGTTCAAAAACGCTATCCTGTAGACTCCCGCCACACCGGTGTTGTTTCCCGTATAGCCGATTTTGGAGCCTTTGTTACCCTGGAAAGCGGAATCGATGGGCTCATCCATACCTCTGCACTCAAGGGACAGGGCAAGTACAATTCAACCAAGGATGTGGTAAAAAAGGGAGAAACCATCTCCGTTCAAATCCTGGAGGTAGATGCGGAACGTCGGCGAATATCTCTTAAACCTTCAGCATCGGTGGATGAAGAGGCAGAAACAAGAAAATATATCGATAATGCCTCGGGGAGTGAGGATACCTACAACCCCTTCGCCTCCCTCCTCAAGAAGAAATAAGTACAAATATACACGTGATTCGACCAATCAGGATTGCGACCTTTAACGCCGAAAACTTCTCCCTCATAACGGATAAACCGTACACGAGGGAGGAGCTAGAGGCACTGGATAGCGCAGCGTATCTAGGAATGAATCCTTCTATATACAACCCCAATAAAGAGCGAAATAAAATCGCAGAGATCGCAAGGATCATTGAGGAAGATACCTTTGACATAATAGGGCTTTGCGAGATTGGGGGTAGAGAAACCCTTGAGGCCTTTATTCACACCTATCTTCATGATAAGTGGGATTACTTTATCCATGAAGAAAACTCGCGCCGCGGTATCTTTGTCGCAGCCATCGCGCGAAAAGGTCGTTTCCCGTCAATTCGAGCAAAAAACGTCTCAGGAGACTTCTCCCGAAACCTCTTACAACTATCCCTTGGCCCAGAAGGTGGAAACTTGACTGTCTTTGTGGTCCATCTTAAAAGCCAACGAGGCGAAGATCGAGGCATCGGAATGCGTCTATCCGAGATAGACAGGCTTGCCTCCATCATTCCCCACAAAAAATGCGTCATTCTGGGTGATTTTAATGGAATACTAATTCGGGGCCAACATCAATTTGAATACGAACAGTTTCTATCACTTCCCATAACTGATGTTCTTGCCGCAGTAGGCATTCCACCACATCAGCGACGAACTCACTATTACTTTAGCGATGGACCTCATTTTACTCAACTCGATTATATCTTTTGCACACATGATATAGAGGTGCTGGACGCCGCAGTACTTGAGGATGTAATCCCCCGTAACCGGGAGGAACGCTTTCGTCTTCCCTCCGATCATCTATTTCTAACTGCGACGATCCAACCCGAATGTGAGGAATAAAGAACTCACCATCAACCAGCCTTTGTCACCGCTGCAAGAGCTGCCTCATAATTGGGTTCGGTTTTTATTTCTGGAACCTGCTCGGTATAGAGCACGGTGTTGTCCGCATCAAGAACAACAACAGCTCTTGAAAGCAATCCAGCTAAAGGACCAGAGGTAATCGTAACTCCCCAAGATGATCCAAAGTCCCGCGTACGAAGTTGCGATAGGGCTACAATATTTTTAAGATCCTCGGTTTTGCAAAACCGTTCCATTGCAAAAGGCAAATCGTTAGACACCGTGAGCAACACTGTATCAGGCAAAGAGGCGACGTCTCTGTCAAACTTCATTGCGCTCGTTGCACACACCCCTGTATCAAGACTGGGAACGATGTTCACAATTTTCTTTTTTCCCGCAAATGCCGAAAGACTTACATCGCTTAAGTCCTCCCGAGTCAGTACAAAATCCGGAGCTTTTGAGCCAACCGGGGGTAATTCACCAATAGTTTCTATAGGGCTTCCGCCAAGTGTAATCCGTGCCATATACGCCTCCATTTGTTAACTAGAACTTACAGTCTTAGTATACGCATTTCTGTCTGTAAAAGCAAAAAAATTAAACTGAACGGGCATTACTGTTTGCCGGGGAAAGTTTTTCGTCTACTATGGTTGCAAGACGATTTTCTACAGCCGAAAATACAAAAAATCCAAGAGTTGACCATGTATATGGTACCGCAAAGGGGGTTCTTCCCGAGCCCCTATCCAAATGACGATACGTAATATGATACTTTTTTGCAATCCGCTCCATTTGTTCGTCAGTTAGAGAGAGCACTATTTCGCTTTTATCATGGATGGCGGCTTTATGTCCAAGGTAACGAGCCTTTTGGCTTGCGAACAAAAAGTGCGGACTTAATACCATCTTCTCAAAGTCAGTCCTGAATGTTCCCTTTGGCGGATCCATAAAATCGGCAAATCGCTCAGCAGAAATATATGAATAATCACTAAGACGGTTATAGGTGTCGAGTTTTACATGAATCAATTCCTGTAAAAACAACATAAGGCGGTGAGACTGAGATAAAAAGGTGTAATCGCTATCATCAGGACCAGTAAAGCCCAGGTCTTTCAGGCTGTATCCCGCATTACGCATTGAGCTTACATAATCGAACACTCGATTTACCGTGTACTTCATTGAAAAGCACCAGTGGGCGGGATGTAAGTCGGGATGGATTCCTGCCAACAGGCGGCACTCCAACCCGAATTTCTCTGAGCCAATAAGGTTCCTTGCAAGTTCCTCTTCCTGGGTATCATCAGAGATAATTCTGAGTTTAACCTTATCTTTTCTCAATCGTTGGTACGTCGGCTTATTTGGATTTTCACCAATAAAATTCTCAAATAAAAGGGTGTCCGACTTTTTTTGTATGGGAGCCATAATTGACCCGAGTATGTCATCATTAGGATGTAAAACCTGTAAACTCTTTTCGTTTCCCTTATAAAATAATGTTGCGGCAAGCCGTGTTTTACATTCAGTGTGACCTAACCGGGAGAGTACATCCTGCACGCGCAACACAGTAAAACTAGAATCCACTTCAACAATAATCGTGAATAAATCCCATATCCGCTGCTGTAATTCCTTAACCTGCCGGGAAAGTTCTGTAGCCTTTTTCTTGGGGACGGAATCGGAGAGTACAAAATTCAAATCGGCATCAGTACAGTATTGTACGCCAATGTAGCTATAGGCCGAAAAAATGCGGCCTATTCCAAACACCAGAAGATTGGAAGCCACGTCCTCGGACAAGGTGGGTATAAAAAGATGGCGAATCCAGTTAGATAAGATAAATCGATATAAATCCTGGCGGGGTTTAAGAATATTGTCTTCTAAAGTAGAAATGGTAATTCTGCCAATATCACCTGTATTGATGCGCTTTGCTTCATCGCGATACAACTCAACAAGAAAGGATCGAATAGTGTCGCAGGTCATTCCTCGTGCAATGGCATAGTCAAGCTTGGTTTGACATGTCCGATAAAACTTTCCATGATACTCTGCACCGCTATTCACATCCGAAACCAACACAACACACTCCGTCCTTCGCAAATATCCACGGAATACCCGCGGTGAAGCAGTATACCATACTTTTGAAGTTCAATTCACCCCGCTTCGCAATAAAGCACTCATTCTGTAGAACCATATCCACGCAACAAGAGCGCGCAAGAAAGATCTTCGGCTAATTGGAATGAGGCCAATAAGGCAGGTGTAAAAAACCAGCTCAGGTAGCGAAGCATACCAAGAGGAGAATCTACGGGGACATGAGCGTTTCGTAAGGCTTCATGGATTCGGGATATTTCAGAGGCAACAAGCGGTATAAACGAAAGTGAAGTTTCCACTACAAAAATCCATCGCTTGGGAAGCCTCAGTAGAGATAAAAGACGCGCAAGGGAAGACGCATCGACAAACGTAAAAAAAACAAGAGGTCCTGCAGCAAGAGTAAATAGTTTAAAAAACGTACGGAGCGCCAGTACCGCACCGTCTTGAAAAAAAGCTAGCAGAGGTATTAAAAGAAATCCTGGAATAAGAGAGGCAAGAATTACAAGTGAAACCTTTCGATGTGCGGAACAACAAAGGACTACTGGTGCTACTACTGAAAGAAAGCCCAAGAGAACCAGATTATCTGTCGAAGCAGAAAATACCAAATAGACAATAAGTGCAATACAAAAACAAATCGATTTAACCATATGAAAAAGCCCCCAGGTCTTCTAGTGCTATCTCCCTCGCATTAGCCGACCACAAAAAACGTGAATGACTTGCTATAAGTACATCGCATCCTGAGGTAACCGAACGGGTTAATTCCCGTCCTATCAGGTTTCTCCACCGCAGGTCAAGAGCCGCATCCAGTTCATCAAGCAGCATAAATGAAGGGAAACGAGCGAGCGCACAGGCGAGCGCAAGTCTACGTTGCTCACCTGTAGATAAATAACAGGGAAGGATATCAAGTAATGAAGAAAGAGAAAAAGATTCTATCAAGCGCTCAACCTCAACGGAAGACACTCCATAAAAAAGCTGTTCACGTCCATTCACCGCATAAAAGAAGCGAAGCGGATCCTGCGGCAGATATATCATTTTCTTGTGCGAGGATGCCTTCCCGATTTTTTTTCCATCAAACACAATTGTTCCCCGCTCAGGTCTTACCAAACCACGCAGAAGTCTTAACAAGGTTGATTTCCCCGTACCATTGTCTCCCTGTAAAACCGTTAACCCGGATTCTATGGTAGCAAAAGGAATCCGCAAAAATTTCTTTTGCACATTGTGAGTAATCGAGCGATGATGATACTGTACACCATCGATTATGAACCGCGGGGTATTTCGGGAAGGGCCGTCTATATCAATCGATTGCAAGTGTTGCTTTTCATCTTCAACCGACCGAAACGGTCCATCATAGACCACCTGGCCCCCTTCCATCTCAATCTCGCGACTTGCGATACCGTCCAGGACATTCCTTTCATGTTCACTCAGCACTACGGTTCTTCCTTCTCGGGCAAAAACTCGTAGAGCTTCAAGAACAAGGGCCTTTTTACTATTGCTCAACTGGGAAAAAGGCTCATCAAGACAGAGGAGTTCAGGGCGAATCGCAAAGGCAGTCGCCAGGGCGACGAGCTTTTGTTCGCCGCCCGAAAGATGGCGAGGATTTTGATCGAGGATTGATTCCAGACCAAAAAAGGTGACCGAGCTAGCAAAACGTTCCTGACGCTCAGATTCCTCTACATCAAGAAACTGGAGCGGAAATAAAAGCTCTTGCCGAACTGTTGGCCTAAAAAGTTCTCGCTCGGTTCGCACACTTATCGAAAGAACACGGGGGAACAGCGCACTGATTCCAGAACTGAACACATCAATCCCGCAAGAATGTAAGGTTCCCGAAGGCTTGCCCCGGAGGTAGGGCGCGCGGCCAGCGATAAGAGAAAGCAGAGTGCTTTTACCCGATCCATTTGCGCCGGTTATAACGGTGACGCTTCCCCGATCAAGGCTAAAAGACACCTCTTTTAAGCAAAAAGAGCCCTGTAAGGGTTTCCAGGAAAGTCCTTCAATGTGAACCGTCACGTCCTGTCCAATTCAAGTGAGGTAATAACGAGGCACGAGAGAGAGTACCGAGTACTATAAAAGCCGTTAGTGCGCCAAGAAGGGAACTAGCGAAAAAAGACGCTCCCAAAGCAAGTAAACCCGGTGTTTTACCCAAGAAGGAAGGGGCTACCCACAAGGCGCTCACCAGGGTTCCCGCAATGCTTGTACCAATCACCTCGCCAAGAGCCGCTAAGACATATCTTCCTGTCAAGCGATAGAGCAAGCCACTGAGCAAGGCGCCAAAGATACCACCCGGAAACGCGAGAAGAGTTCCGGTACCAAGAAGGTTTCGAATAAGGGCCATTAGCGTAGCCCCTCCGGCAGACCATCTAAGCCCAAGAAGTGTGGATAATAGCACATTCAAAAAATGCTGGGTCGGATTCACCCGGGCAATGCCCAGCGGAAAGCTGGTAAATGGAGAAAGCGCAGCTCCAAGGGCGATTAACACAATCGCATACGACGTTTTCCTCACCATTTGGTCTCGGTGTAGTGACTGATTTTGATTCATTCGTGACTCCCAGGGATTCATTGCGCTTCACCCGGGAAACGGGAATACCCGTTTTTGTTAAGGCAGGACTCAATACTCCCTTCGCCGGCATTATCCGGATCAGGTTCTAAGGGTAGGCTAAGCCTTCTCAGCCCGTACGACGACGGACACCCCCGATGAGCGCAAAACCACCATAATAAATGGCAGCGCAGCTGTCAAGAAGTGATCCTTTCACCTAAAAAAAAGAAGAGTCGTTCTTGACGGGTGAAAATTCCTCTGCTACTATTGAGTTAACGTACACGCAAAGAGGATTTACTGATGACAGTGGTGGAAATTGCCGAACTCGCAGGAGTCTCAATCGGTACCGTAGACCGAGTTTTACATAACCGGGGCCGGGTAGCTGCAGAAACACGCGATAAAATTCAGGCAATAATCAAAGAAAAGGGCTATCAACCCAATCCGCTTGCACGTCAGCTTAAGCGAAAAAAACAATACCGAGTCGGTTTACTAACCCCGGAACTTGAAAAAGAAAGCCGTTACTGGCAATTAATCCATGATGGTCTTGCACGCGCAGTTACCGAGCTTTCGGCATTTTCATTCAGCGTTGAACACTTTTCCTTCGAACGGCCCATAACCTCATCTTTACGCTCGGCCTTTTCACATATGGTTGAGGCGCGTTGCGACGCTTGGATTATCGCACCCATCATGCAGGAAGAAACACTTCGTCTCTTACAATCTATCGAAAATCCCCCACCCTACGCCTTTGTAGACTCTCCGCTCCCCGGAGCCAATCCTTTGGTAACCGTAGCCCAAGACCCCTTCCAAGGAGGCTTTTTGGCCGGCAAACTGATGAATCTAATCGCACCCACAACAGGTACCTTGGCGGTTATTCGCCCCTATACCGGAGCATTCAATCTGAATGAACGAGCCAGGGGATTTACCTCATGGTTCGCCAACAAAAACGGGGTTCGGGTTATCGATTTAGTATGTCCTGAACCCAATATGAGCGAAGCAACTGCGGTACTGGAACAGGCAAAAAGGGATTATCCCGACCTGGGAGGCCTTTTTTCGGTCTCGGCAATTGGACATAAAATCGCGAAAATCATACAAAAACGTGGATGGGGAAACACACTACACCTCGTCAGTTACGACCTTATACCAGAAAACGAGCAAGCGCTCCGCGACAATCGTATCGACTGTATTGTTTCCCAGCGACCCGAGGAGCAAAGCCGCATCGCCCTGTTTCAAATTTACGCTCATCTTGTTCTGGGGAAACCCGTCGAACAGAAGATACCCATGCCCTTCGATATCTATTTTAAGGAGAATCTTTCATGCTAAAACCCGCTGAACACTATGTACTCGGTGCGGATTTCGGCTCGGACTCGGTACGTGTCGTTATCCTGGATGCAGCAAACGGAACAATAGCCGCCTCTTGCGTCGAGTATTATCCCAGATGGAAAAAAGGCCTGTATTGTGATCCTCGGGCAAATCAATTCAGGCAACACCCCCTGGATTATACCGAAAGTCTGACTCAGGCGGTAAAGGGAGCCCTGGCTTCTGTTACCAACAATCCTGCGAGCAGTCCAATTGCCCCCTCCATCCGGGCACTCTGTATCGATACCACCGGTTCAACCCCTGTATTGGCCGACCGACATGGAGTTCCTCTTGCTCTGTCCCCAGAATTCACGGAAGACAGCGACGCCATGTTCATATTATGGAAGGATCATACTGCGGTTGCCGAGGCAGACGAGATAAATGCAGTGAGCAAAGGGTGGGGGGGAACCGATTTTACCAAGTACATGGGCGGAGTCTATTCGTCTGAATGGTTTTGGGCAAAGGTCCTTCATGTAATTAGAGCTAATTCACGCGTGCGTGCGTGTACGTACACGGCAATAGAACACTGTGACTGGATTACCGCCCATCTTACCGGGACCGGTGCACCGGAACACATTAAACGAAGCAGGTGCGCGGCAGGCCATAAAATCATGTGGCACAAAGAATGGGGCGGCTACCCACCCCGGGAGTTCTTTGACCGACTTGACCCCAAACTATCGGATATTCGCGATTCTCTTGGAAGTGAAACATGGACCACAGAAACTCCGGCGGGAACGCTTACAGCCGAATGGGCAGAACGTCTGGGATTGCCTAAAGAAACAATTGTCTGCGTGGGTGCCTATGACGCTCACATTGGAGCGGTTGGGGGCGACGCGGCACCAGGAACACTGGTCAAAAGCATTGGAACCTCAACGTGCGATGTGATTATCGGGGAAAAGCCGCAAACGGGCTCTTCAGAAAATCTGGTAGGCGGTATCTGCGGACAGGTAGATGGTTCTGTGGTTGCGGGGTGGATCGGCTACGAGGCAGGTCAGTCCGCATACGGAGATTACTATGCCTGGTTCAGAAATTTACTTATGTGGCCAATCAAGCACACCGTTCAAAAAGCGGTCGCACTTAACGACGAGGTGTTAGCAGTAATAGAAAAAAACCTTTTACGGGATCTTGAGACCGCTGCTGAAAAAATAGAACCTTCGGCATCCTCACCCGTCGCCCTGGATTGGATTAACGGTCGAAGAACTCCTTGGGCTAACCAAAAACTGCAGGCAGCGATTGAAGGGCTTACCCTTGGAACAGACGCACCAACGTTGATGCGATCACTGCTTGAATCAACGGCCTTTGGTGCGCGAGCGATAATCGAGGCATTTGAAAAAGGCGGAATCACTATTGAACGAATTATGGCAATCGGTGGAGTCGCCCGAAAAAGCATTGTTGGCATGCAGATACTTGCAGACGTTACCGGACGAGAAATTCAAGTGACAGCCGGAGATCAATCCTGTGCAATCGGGGCGGCCGTCTTTGCCGCAACAGCGGCAGGTCTCTATCCGGACATCTTTACCGCGCAAAAAGCCCTTTCGGCTGGAGTAGAGCGCGTCCATACTCCAAACCCTGCTCGTGTACGCATTTATAACGAATTGTATCAAAGATACACCTCACTAGGATCTTATATAGAAGGAGAAACAAAATGATTCACTTGGGCGAATACGAAATCTGGTTCCTTACTGGAAGTCAGGATCTCTATGGCGATGAAACACTCAAACAAGTAGCTGAAGATTCAAAAAAGGTTGTGGCTGAACTTAATGCAGATGGACAGATGCCCTGCAAATTTGTGTGGAAGCCAACCCTACTTACCCCGGACGCAATCAGGGTCTGCCTTGAAGAGGCGAACGCTAGCGCAACATGCGCAGGCGTAGTTGCATGGATGCACACCTTTAGTCCTGCAAAAATGTGGATAGCCGGTCTTTCCTCATACAAAAAACCCTTATTGCAATTCAACACGCAGTTCAACCGGGATATACCCTATGACGAAATAGACATGGACTTTATGAACCTTAACCAGAGTGCGCACGGAGATCGTGAGTTCGGCTTTATCACTGCGCGAATGAATATGCCTCGAAAGGTTATTGTTGGACATTGGAAAACTGAACATACCCGAAACAGGATTGCTCTGTGGATGCGCGCGGCCTGCGCCGTTGCCGACGGTAAAAAACTCAGGATCGCCCGCTTTGGAGATAACATGCGCGAAGTCGCGGTTACCGACGGGGATAAGGTTGAAGCGATGATTCGCTTTGGTTGGTCTGTTCCCTATTACGGCATTGGCGATCTAGTGGAATATATGAATCAGGTAAGCGACGGGGATATTACCCAGGCAATTGCCGGATATGAGAAAAAGTATGACATACAATGGGGATCGGACAAGGCTTTTACACTCGGACAAATACGGGAACAGGCGCGCATAGAGCTTGCGCTCAGGGCCTTTGCCAAAAACGAACACATTAACGCTTTTACCACAAACTTCCAGGACCTTCACGGAATGAAGCAATTACCGGGTCTGGCATGTCAAAATTTAATGGCAGATGGATTTGGCTTTGCCGGAGAGGGTGACTGGAAAACAGCTGCAATGGTCAGGACCTTTAAGGTAATGTCCTCAGGCCTTTCTTCCAGCCAGGGCATGGGTGATTCTTTTATGGAAGATTATACCTATAACCTTGATCCGGAAAACGGCCTTAACCTGGGAGCGCACATGCTCGAAATCTGTCCGTCCATCGCCGCATCCAGACCAACCATTGAAGTTCATCAACTTGGAATCGGAGGAAGGGAAGACCCGGCTCGTCTTGTTTTTAACGGGAAGAAAGGACCGGCAGTTTGCGCGGCAGTTGTTGATTTTGGCTCACGCTTCAGATGCGTTATTAACGAAGTAGAAGTTATCGATCCGCCAAAGGCTTTTCCAAAATTGCCGGTCGCGCGTGTTCTCTGGAAACCGCTTCCCTCGCTAGAAACATCAGCAGAAGCATGGATTCTCGCTGGGGGCGGCCACCATACCGCATTCTCCAACATCGTTACCGTAGACATGATTCGTGACTGGGCAGAGATGACGGGTATTGAATGTATTTCAATAGGAAAGGATACCACGATTACTGCATTCAGAAATGAACTCAGATGGAATGCCGCCGCCTGGAGACCATAATGGCAAAAATTAAATCTCCGTACCGGGAGCTTTGTCAAAAAGCATATGAAG
The DNA here is from genome assembly GCA_016929605.1 of Spirochaetales bacterium. Lineage (GTDB taxonomy): Bacteria > Spirochaetota > Spirochaetia > Treponematales > Treponemataceae > Teretinema. The sequence goes on from JAFGIM010000073.1 coordinate 11,576, forward strand.
CTAACATGGAAATTCCCGCAAGGGCTCTTGCCCTGTATACATGGGGAAATGTCTCCGCTTTTGACAAGAATCTTGGCGTTTTTGCGATCAAGCCATCCGGGGTTCCCTACGAAGAGCTAAGCGAGCAGTCGATGGTAGTAATCGACATGGAAGGTAAAACAGTAGAAGGAACGCTACGACCTTCCTCGGATACCCCGACTCATCTTGTGCTCTATCGTGAATTCGCAATTCAGGAAGGAAGGGCTATAGGGGGAATTATTCACACCCATTCAACCCATGCGGTAGCCTGGGCCCAAGCATGCAAGCCAATCCCACTTTTTGGAACTACCCACGCTGATCACATCCAAGTCCCTGTTCCCTGTACGCCCTATCTATCTCTTGAGGCGGTAAAAGGCGATTACGAACTGGAAACAGGCAAGCAGATTGTAGATCTCTTCCGCGCAGGAAAGGCGCCACTAAATCCGGCAGAGGTAACCATGGCCCTTGTTGGCGGACACGGACCCTTTGCCTGGGGAGAGACAGCGCTTAAAGCGGTGTATAACGGTGTTGTGTTAGAAGAAATTGCCCGAATGGCAACTTTAACTATTATGAATAATCCAAAGGCAAAGCCGCTTCCCTTGCACATCGTAAAAAAACACTATGAGCGCAAACATGGTAGTGGCGCCTATTATGGCCAAAAGAAACAGGTATAGCTATTACAAACGGTCCTGGACTGTTTGATTATTAAGGAGGAAGAAATGATGAAAAAAGCCTTAGCGCTTTTCGCCGTGGTACTCGCGGCAGGGATCATCCTCGGCAGTTGCGCCAAGAGTGATGCAGGAAAAGGAACGATCGGCATCTCCATGCCAACCAAGTCATCTGCCCGCTGGATAGCGGATGGAAACAACATGAAAGCAGAGTTTGAAAAACTCGGCTTCAAAGTCGATCTACAGTATGCCGAAGACGTTGTTGAGAATCAGATTTCTCAGCTTGAAAACATGATTACCAAAGGCGTCAACGTCCTGGTTATCGCCGCAATCGACGGAGAATCGGTAACAAAGGTTTTGGAAAAAGCAAACGACGCCAAAATCCCCGTTATCGCCTATGACCGACTTATCCGGAACTCTCCTTTTGTGAGCTACTATGTAACCTTCGACAACTTTAAGGTAGGTATCCAACAAGCAAGCACCATTGAATCTGCTCTTGATCTTAAGAATGCAAAAGGACCGTTTTACATCGAACTCTTTGGCGGATCGCCCGACGACAACAATGCGTACTTCTTCTACAACGGCGCTATGTCGGTGCTACAGCCATACATAGACGAAGGCAAGGTAAAGATTGGTTCCGGCCAGATGGGCATGGACAAGGTATCTACTCTTCGCTGGGATGGCGCTACCGCGCAAGCCCGTATGGACAATCTTCTTTCCGCTTTTTACACAAAGCAAAAAATCGACGCGGTTCTCTCTCCCTATGATGGAATTAGCCTTGGCATCATCTCCTCACTTAAGGGCGTAGGATATGGCAAGGGTTCAACCCCGATGCCCTTTGTCTCCGGACAAGATGCAGAGCTACCCTCAGTTAAGTCAATTCTTGCCGGCGAGCAATATTCCACCATTTTTAAGGATACTCGCGCCCTCGCAAAACAGGCAGTGCAAATGGCGACCGCTCTTCTGGATGGAAAACCCGCACAGGTTAACGATACCAAAACCTACGACAACGGGGTAAAGGTTGTTCCTTCCTATCTGCTCGAATCAACCATCGTTACCAAGGACAATATTACACAGGCCCTTGTTGACTCTGGCTATTACACCGCAGACCAGATTAAGTAAAAATATCTCGGGCGGGGTTAATCCGGACCGCTCTCCCCGGATTAGCCCCGCGTTTTTTTTCCAGGTTTTAGACATTAGTATCCGGGGGTAATGAATGTCAGACACACTTCTCGAGATGAGATCGATTACAAAGGATTTTCCCGGGGTAAAAGCTCTGGACTCCGTAAGCTTTTCCGTAAAGAAAAAAGAAATTCATGCGCTCGTTGGCGAAAATGGAGCGGGCAAATCTACATTGATGAATATCTTGAGCGGTACCTATCCCCATGGTAGCTACGAAGGCGAAATTCTTTTCGAGGGGAAGGTATGTGAGTTCCGTGATATTAAAAAAAGCGAGAGAACAGGAATTGTAATTATTCATCAAGAGCTCGCGTTAAGTCCCTATTTATCAATTGCAGAAAACATTTTTATAGGTAACGAAAAATCAACCTGCCAGGTTATAGACTGGGACACCACAAGGGAAGAAGCGGTTAAGCTCATGAAGAAGCTTGGACTTACCGAAAACCCCAACACTCCAGTGGGGCAGCTTGGCGTGGGTAAACAACAAATTATCGAAATAGCAAAAGCACTCGCCAAAGACGTCAAGCTTCTTATTCTTGACGAGCCAACTGCGGCCCTGAACGAAAAAGACAGCGAAACACTCCTTTCATTATTACTTGAATTAAAGGAGCACGGAATTGCATCCATACTTATTTCACATAAATTAAACGAGGTAGCAAAGATTGCTGATGCTATTACCATAATTCGTGATGGTCGAGTAATTGAAACACTTGAAGTTAGCGAAACACAGATATCAGAAGATCGCATCATAAAAGGAATGGTAGGAAGAGAGATTACCGATCGATTCCCCAAACGGGATCACAAACCGGGTAAGATAGTATTCGAAGTCCAAGATTGGAAGGTTATGCATCCAGAGGATCCTGATCGAACCGTTATCGACAATGTTAATCTTACCGTTAAGGAGGGAGAAGTTGTCGGATTGGTCGGCTTAATGGGAGCTGGAAGAACCGAACTTGCAATGAGTCTTTTTGGTAAGCACTACGGAAGGAACATCGAGGGAACCACCCTTATTAACCGAAAGCCCGTTCGCATAAACTCAATCCCCCAGGCAATCGAGATGGGACTTGCTTATGTAACCGAAGACAGAAAACAATTTGGTCTTGTATTGATTGACGATGTCAGACGGAACACCACACTAGCCAAGTTATGCCGTATAGCAAAACGCGGTGTAATCGACGAGCACGAAGAAATAATTGAAGCCGAAAAATTTCGCAAGGCTCTTAATATAAAAACACCTTCAATCCTCCAGACAACCGGAAATCTCTCTGGAGGAAACCAGCAAAAGGTCGTTCTTGCCAAATGGATGTTTACAAAACCAAAAATATTAATTCTTGATGAGCCGACCCGAGGCATTGATGTAGGAGCAAAATACGAGATCTACACGATTATCAATATGCTTGCTGCGCAAGGCATGGCGTGCATTTTGATATCCTCCGAAATGCCCGAGGTAATCGGGATGAGCGACCGCATATATGTCATGAGCGAAGGAAAGATTACAGCAGAACTTGCCGGCGAAACGGCAACGCAAGAGCAAATCATGCGAAACATTCTACAAAGGTGAGGTGATACAGATGAACAAGATGGTAACATTACGAATTATTAAACAGAACTTCAGGCAATACGGAATGCTTTTAGCACTAGCTGCCGCAATGATATTATTCCAGGCTCTAACTAACGGCGTTTTAATGCGGCCAATTAATCTGACAAACCTTATCTTGCAAAATAGTTACATCCTCATTCTGGCTATTGGTATGCTCCTTTGCATTCTTACCGGGAATATTGATTTATCTGTTGGATCTGTAGTCGCCTTTGTTGGCGCAATTTCCGCAACGCTCATGGTAGACAAAGGGATACCATCAATTGCCGCAATGGTTATTGCCCTGGTAATCGGCGGAATTATTGGAGCATGGCAAGGTTATTGGATAGCGTATATAAAAATTCCCGCATTTATTGTCACTCTTGCCGGTATGCTCATATTCCGTGGACTCGCACTTGTCGTATTGCAAGGACAGTCAAAGGGCCCATTCCCCGTGCTTTTCCAATCACTCGCATCAGGATTTTTGCCTGATCCCTTTAACGGGAAACGTCACATCCTTACCTTACTTGTGGGATTGGCCTTTAGCCTTATCATCATCGCTAGCGAAGTACACAAACGAAACAAACAAAAGAAATACGGATTTGATGTTCTTCCTGCCTGGGCTTTTTTTGTTAAGGTGTTCTTTTTAGTTGCTGTTATCCTTGTATTCTCCTTTGTATTCGCTTCATATAAAGGCATCCCAAACATCCTTGTACTTCTTGCCGTTCTTATTTTGATATATCATTTTCTTACCGGAAAGACTGTCCCAGGAAGACACATCTATGCTCTTGGTGGGAATGCAAAGGCAGCCAAGCTTTCGGGCATTAAAACCGAACGAGTTATGTTCTGGATTTATGTTAACATGGGCGTTATATCCGCACTCGCCGGAATGGTATTCGCCGCTCGCCTTAATGTAGCCACACCAAAGGCTGGACAGAATTTTGAACTCGACGCGATCGCCGCGTGTTATGTAGGTGGTGCCTCTGCAACCGGCGGAGTCGGTACAGTAATTGGAGCGATAGTTGGCGGACTTTTTATGGGAGTCCTTAACAACGGTATGTCTATTATGGGTATTGGTATAGATTGGCAGCAGGCAATCAAAGGCTTTGTTCTCTTGGCCGCGGTCGCCTTTGACCTATACTCCAAGGCTAAAAACCGCTAACCTACACACAGGATTAACACTAATGGCAGAAATCAGATATAACCCTCTTTTAGGGACCTGGACCATGGTCTGTGCCAAACGTCAACACCGGCCCCAAATGCCCAAGGACTGGTGTCCGTTTTGTCCAGGATCAGGAAAGGTTCCACTCCAATACGACGTATTACAATACGATAATGACTTTCCGGTTCTGAGCGACAACCCTCCAGAGCCGGATAACACAGGATCTGACTTCTACAAAACAGCGCCAGCAAAGGGTGCATGCGAAGTTATTCTATACTCTAGCGATCATTCAAAAGTCCTTCATGAACTTCCCGTATCCCATATTCGCATGCTTGTCGATTTGTGGGCAGAAAGAACCAATGAGCTTTCGAAGAATACTTCAAACAAGTACATTATGCCTTTTGAAAACAAAGGCGAAGAAATTGGCGTAACCATGCCTCACCCGCATGGTCAAATATACGCATACTCTTGGATTCCCCAAAAGCTTGAAATTGAACTTTCCAATGCCCGCGCTCATCATGAGCAAACCGGTGAATGTATTATCTGCCGCATGAATAAAGAAGAGCAAGCGTTTGCACAACATACCCCACGGCAACAGAGAATAGTCAGCGAAAATGAATCTTTCCTGGCCTATGTGCCCTTTTTTACCGATTACCCATATGGAGTATTCATTGTTCCCAAGACACATCGAAATTACCTGAGCGAATTAACCGATCAAGAAAGGAGCGATTTGGCTTCCATACTCAAAATTATTACCGGCTCCTTTGACAAGGTGTTTGACCGCCCCTTCCCTTACATGATGGTAATCCATCAAAATCCCGTAAACTCACCGCAGTGGAATGACACACTGGATTCATATCATCTGCACATCGAGTTTTACACGCCACTTCGATCAAAAAATCTAATCAAGTATTATGCATCTTCAGAGTCCGGTGCATGGGCTGCTGCAAACGTAGCAGCGGTAGAAAACTCAGCTGCGGAAGTGCGGCGAGCGAAGCTATCATATCTTGCCCATGAAGATCCTGCACTCTTTAAGCGTGATTTTACCAAGGAATTTTCCGCTCTGTATGGCTATGATGATGGAGTCGAGGTCTATGCCTCTCCTGCCCGCGTCAATCTTATTGGTGAGCATATCGATTACAATGGGGGCAGAGTATTTCCCGCAGCAATCGATAGCTATCTCTATCTTGCGTTCAGGAAACGGGATGACTCCCAAATAACCTACAACGACCTGAAATTCCCGAACGAATTCAAGAGTACAATAACTGGACCGTTCGCATATCGAAAAGAAGATGAATGGGCTAATTTTCTTAATGGAGCCCTTCATATTCTAGCAGAACGCGGTTATATTCCGGACCAGGGATTCGACTTGCTGATCTTTGGGAACATTCCTTCCGGAGGAGGACTATCATCATCTGCTGCGCTGGAAGTTGGCTTTACCTATGCAATCTGTGATCTCTATGGTTTCCCCATCGATCGAATAGATATAGCCAAAATTGGCCAGCTTTCCGAACATGAGTTTATGAACGTACACTGTGGAATAATGGATCAGTTTGCTGTATCAATGGGGAAAAAGGATCATGCGATCGTGCTAAATACCGAAACACTGGAATACACACACGCGCCATTACAACTAGGCAAGTACCGTATTGTTGTTATGAACACAAATAAAAAACGTGCCCTTGCCGATTCAAAATACAACGAACGTAGATCTGAATGCGAGCAAGCCCTTGCACTAATTAAACAACACAAACCTGTTCAATCTCTATGTGCCCTCTCTAGCGACGATCTCCCCCTTGTAAAGGACGCTGTACAAAACGAAACACTGTTCCGCCGGGCACGGCACTGCATTACAGAAAACGAGCGAGTTTCTTCCGCTCTTACAGCCCTCCAGGCAGGAGATATTGCTTCCTTTGGACGCTTTCTGGGAGAATCCCACTGCTCATTACGCGACGACTATGACGTTACCGGCACCGAACTCGACACCCTATACGAGGAGGCGATAGCCCACCAAGGCTGTATCGGAGCAAGAATGACTGGGGCAGGCTTTGGCGGATGTGCCATTGCCCTTGTTCAAGAAGAGTCTATCAAGGATTTTATTACGCAGGTAGGAAACAGTTATCGTGAAAGAACAGGCCTTGAAGGAAGCTTCTTTGCCTGTCGAGCGGGCGACGGAACCCATAAGATGTAAAGAATATTCTACTCCTAGAGTAAAGTACTCAAATGACTGACCATCGAAGACAGCGGAAGTACAAACTCCGCTGCTCCAAGATCAATCGCCTCCTTGGGCATGCCCCATACAATAGAAGATTCTTCATCCTGTGCTATTGTTCTGCCACCGGCGTTCTTGATAGATAGTAAACCCCGAGCTCCATCACGTCCCATCCCGGTAAGAAGCAAAGCGATGCAGTTACGCCCCGCGTACTCCGCGACGGACTCGAACAGTGGATCTACCGCGGGTCGCTGGTTACATACCTTTGGACCGGATGATACTTTTATAGTTCTCTCTGTTCCGTGCGATCTAAGAAGCATATGATAGTTTCCTGGAGCGATATAAATAGTTCCAGAGAGTAGTCGCTCGCCGTTTTCCGCTTCCTTAACCCGTGCCGAACTTAGATCATTAAGACGAGAGGCAAAAGTGGCGGTAAATCGTTCGGGCATATGGATAACAACTAATGTTGGGGGGAAACTATCCTCCCACTCCCGAAATAAGGCTTCAAGTGCTATTGTCCCCCCAGTAGATGCCCCAATAGCAATTAACTGATTAGTTGTTTTCAAGTCTGCCAAATATCGTCTCTTGTTTGTTTGCTTTATTGGTGTTAGTAAAGATGATGGAGAAGGAAGGCTCTGCTTTAATCGAGCGATATTAGCCTTACTCGCTGCTACGATACGTTCCGCCAAATAGGGAACGACTTCCTCAACCGAAAAGGGGCCTCCGGGCTTAGGAACAACTTCCACTGCTCCCAGTTCAAGAGCCTTCATAGCCGCAGCATTCGCGTCTTTAGCAAG
>JAFGIM010000074.1 GCA_016929605.1 Spirochaetales bacterium
CATAGCGATTCGCGAATCAATCTGGGAATCGGTATATAAAGCGTCAAAGGACCCGATGGAACAACTCCGTCTTTTCTTTACCTTACAGGCTAAGGAATTTTCGCAATTTCCGCCTGCATCCATTATGCTTCACTCCGACATCATCTTCCAGAAGGAAACAGCGCACCGAGATCGCATCCATGGGATGATGAAAAAAAACCGGGAACGCTTAAGGGAAATCCTGGAAGAAGGTAGCCACACAGGCGCCTTCCGGTCGGATATTGACGCGGACTACACCGCCCTTATGCTTATTGGGGGGTTCAGAATGCAGGTAAACTGTTGGAAGGCCCAATGTGCCGCATGTTACACCCACAAGCGCACAGCCAAAGACAACAGGGACTGTCCCGCCTCCTGCGCGATCTCCCTTGAGGAAGAAACGGGCTACTTCCTGGAAGCAACATTACAACTGATTAAATCATAAGCAATAGATTAAACCATGGTTCTTACAAGGAGGACGAGTATGGGAATGTTTTGTTATCAGTGCGAGCAGACAGCTGGAGGAAAGGGCTGTACGGTGAATGGGGTATGCGGAAAAAAAGAGCAAACCGCAAACCTGCAGGACAGCTTGACCGGACGGCTTGTCGCGCTTTCACGGATGGTTCTGGAAAAGGGTGCATCAGTTACAAGCGATGAATTGGTTATTGACGGTCTTTTTACCGCGATCACCAACGTCAGCTTTGACGATGAGAGAATCAAGACACTGGAAAAACAGGTCGATTCCTTTATCGCCGCTAACGCATCCGGGAAATCATATCAAAGTCTTGATATGGACACGATATGGCATGGAAGCGACGAGGATGTTAAAAGCCTTAAAAGTTTACTCCTTTTTGGCTTACGGGGAATCGCCGCATACGCTCATCACGCGGCCGCTATTGGGAAAACCAACCGCGAGGTAAATGATTTCTTCTATAAAGCACTCGCTGCTATCGGAAGCGATAAAACAGTCAGCGAGCTGCTGGATCTGAACATGGAAGCGGGTAAGGTTAACCTCGCTTGTATGGAACTACTGGATAGCGCCAATACCGGGGCCTATGGAACGCCGGTTCCAACACAGGTATCAACGAATATCGAGAAGGGGCCATTTATCGTTATCTCCGGCCATGACCTTCACGATCTTGCCGAACTTCTTGAGCAGGTTAAGGGAACAGGAGTCAGCGTATACACCCATGGGGAAATGCTTCCCTGTCATGCCTATCCCGAACTCAAGAAGTACAGCGAGCTAAAGGGCAACTTTGGAACCGCCTGGCAAAATCAGCAAAAGGAATTCGACAACGTTCCTGCAGCCTTTCTTTTTACCACAAACTGCCTTATGCCGGTTAAGCCGTCCTACGCAGATCGAGTGTTTACCACATCCGTGGTTGCATACCCCGAACTGGTCCACATCCCGCTTGTTAATGGTAAAAAAGATTTCTCCCCGGTAATCAAAAAGGCCAAAGAACTTGGCGGTTATCCCGAGGGGAAAAAGATGACGGGCATAAACGGTGGCTCAACACTCACTGTTGGCTTTGGCCACGGAACCGTGCTCTCTGTTGCGGACACGGTTATCGACGCGGTAAAGCAGGGAGCCATTAAGCACTTCTTCCTGGTGGGCGGTTGCGACGGGGCAAAACCCGGCCGAAACTACTACACCGAGTTCGTGCAAAAAACGCCCCAAGACACCGTTATCCTCACCCTTGCCTGCGGTAAGTATCGGTTTAACGACCTGGACCTTGGAACCATTGGAGGATTGCCCCGCATCATGGATATGGGTCAGTGTAACGACGCGTTCAGCGCCATAAAGGTAGCAGTCGCGCTCGCAGAAGCCTTTAAGTGCGAGGTTAATGACCTTCCACTGTCCCTTGTTCTGTCCTGGTACGAACAAAAGGCTGTGTGTATCCTGCTAACACTGCTCTATCTGGGTATCAAGAACATCTATCTTGGCCCGACACTTCCTGCATTTGTGTCGCCCAATGTACTTAAGGTTTTGGTAGAAAAATGGAATGTAACTCCCATTTCCACTGCGGAAGCCGATCTTAAAAAGATACTCGGATAACTAACATCGCGCTTACAAATTAAGGGAAAGGCTCTGTGCCTTTCCCTTTGTATAATGCTATACTTTCCGGTAAGGAAACACCATGAAGAAGAACCACCTTGCCCTTACCGTCACCATGATTTCTATTGGCATGATTCTGGCTGTGTACATACTCATGCAGATCATTGCCTTTTTTCGGGACAACGCCATTCTGGGGCTCACCTCGCTTGCAGCCCTTCCCGGTTCCGTTGTGTTGTTCATTGCGATGTACGTTCTCCCTCCCATGCTTATATGCGGCACCCTGCTCTATCGCTATGCGCGTCCCCTGGAGAAAATCCTGGATCGTTTACGCGCAGGCGAAACCCTTGACGAGAACACCGCCGAACAAACCAGAGTGCGTATGCTCAGGTTTTCCTTTATCCTGTACATACTTAACATGATTGGCTTCGTCCTGGGCTACGTGATTCTGGTCATAATTGAAGATAGTCCTTCCGGCCTTATTACCCCCTTTCGGCTGCTCATCCTGGTAACAAACATAACCGGCGCTCTCATTTATGCTTCGGCTCAGGCCTCCCTTACCAACATCGCCTTTGGAGAGTTACGGGACCGCCTTGAGCTAAGGGAAATTGGAAAAAGAAAACGCGAAATGAGCAGAAAGAAGCGCCAGATTATTGTGGGGGTGAGCCTTGTTATCTATACCCTTACCTTTATGGAGTTTAACGGGCAAATGGCAGACAAGGCCACAAACCTGGCTCTCTCGGTTATTACCGCTCAGCGTCAGGGCTTGATTATGGAAGAGGATGTACGTGATGCCTACATAACCGGTATCCCCGCCATTCTCCCCAGCGTCCTTTCACGTCCCGGCTATAATCCAGAAGAGGTTATCCTTCCCTGGGAAACTCCGGGACACGCAGTGCGATCAAAACAAATAGTCTTTTTTCTTCATGCTTTTTTTATCCTGCTCGTTGCGGCCCTTGTTCACACCACCGGAGCCCTGGAGGTAAGCGATCAGCTTAAGGCCATGAGGGCCAGGCTCAGGGATGTTCTGGACGGCGAAGGAGATTTACGAAAACGGCTCACCCTCCGGTCCATGGACGAATATGGGGAACAGGCGGAATTGATAAATCGTCTTTTGGAACGTTTCCATGCCATGGCATCCCGTATATTTGCGGCATCACAGGACACCCATCAAGTCGCTCAATCCATCGATCGGGTATTGCGGGAAGCGGAAGATCAATCACAGAGGGCTGCACAGGCAGTAGACGCTCTTGCTCACTCCATCGAGACCGAAGCGGATTCCTCAAGAGAACTCACTCGTGCTATTGAGTCGTTCCGGGAAGCTGCTGCCGCCGTTGATCAAGCTATCGATGAGCAAAAGCGCTTTACGGAAGGATCCGCTGCAGCAATGGAAGAAATGGCCGCGAATATCCGATCGGTAGAAACAATGACCGGCCGCGCGGGTGGCGTAGCAGAAGAACTTGCACACCAGGGAGACGAGGGTGTTTCCTCGGTACATCTTGCAGGAGAAGCGATAGCAGAAATAGAGAGCGCGGCCCAAAACGTACTCGTTGTCCTCAAGTCTCTTTCCAAAATAGCCGGGGACACGAATCTGCTTGCCATGAATGCAGCTATAGAGGCAGCCCATGCCGGTACATCGGGCGCGGGATTTGCCGTTGTTGCGAACGAGGTGAGAACCCTTGCCACTAACGCCGCAAAAGAAACTAAGTCCATCAAGGATCTTATGGCCACGATGAACGCCCGTGTTCAGCGCGGGGTTGAGGCGTCAAGCATTACCCGTTCCACTTTTTCCCGGCTTTCGGATGGGATAACGCGATCTGCCTCTATTTCTAGAGAAATCGCCCAGGCCATGCGTGAGCAAGCACAGGGCACCAGCGATGTAGAAAAGGCTATCAGCCGGGTTATCGAAGCTACCGGAGCAATTCGCACCCGCATGGACGAACAGGAAAAGGAAACCGGAGAAATGACCATACGGCTTTCCGCCGCGCTCAACCGGCTTTCCGCTCTTGCCGAAAGCTCTCGAACGCATGCGCAATCAGTTCTGAACCTGGAAGGCTCCTTTGCTTCGGTACGATCAGAAGTTGATAAGAATCTTGCCGCTGCCTCCGCTCTTGAACAGGTACTCGCAGGACTTAAACTGTAGTTTTTTTCCACGAGTAGAGGAAAAAAAGCCTATACTATACGGTATGAAGATAATCAATAACGCCGAAAGGGACGTGGCACAAAACCAGATTGCTAGCCGTATTACGGCAGAGCTCGCCCAAGACAAGAGCGTTCTTCTTTTACTTTCGGGCGGATCCTCCGCCCTCATTGGCGCTCTTGTCATTGAGGCATTACGGGAATCGCCAAACCTCAACCAAAAGCAGCTTAAGGACAAACTGACCGTCTCCCTGGTAGACGAGCGGTTTGGACCAGAGGGTCATGGAGAGTCCAACTGGCGGCTATTACTGGAAAACTCCTTTGATCCTCTGTCAGTTCGCTCGGTTCCCCTACTCGAAGGTCAGGGAGATTCCACAGAAGACTTTGAAAAAACCAGTGCACGATTTTCGCGATTGATCGCGCATGCGGTAAAATCACATAAAGAAGGAAACCTCTTTATTACTGCCATCTTTGGAATTGGACAAGACGGGCATACCGCCGGCATCCTTCCGGAAAGCCCTGCGGCCCTCCTGTCTTACGACGGCAATGAATGGGTGTGGAGTTACGAAAGCGCGCGATACCGCAGGATTACCATTGCCCCGGCTTTTTTCTCGCACATAGATTTTGCTGCGGCTTGGGTAGACAATCCTGACAAAAGAAAAGCCATAGAAGATATTCAGCTTTCGCTGTCCTCGGTACAAGAGCCAGCGCAGCTGCTTAAACGCTGCTCCGAGACAATTGTTTTTTTGGGGCCACACTTTTAACACACGATGTGTACACCGGGGAGATGTAGTATGAAACTTGGATTTGTTGGTTTAGGCAAGATGGGCGGAAACATGGTGGGCCGGCTTCAGCAAGCGGGACACAACCTTGTTGTCCTTGATCCGGATGCAAATGCACTTAATCGGGCTAAAGCGGTAGGTGCCACCCCATGCAACAACAGAGAAGATCTGATCGCAGAGTTGAGTAAAACAGAAAAACGCATTGCCGTTTGGCTCATGATTCCCGCGCACATAGTAGACGCAGAACTTGACGCCTTTTTATCTCTTGTACCAAAAGAAAGCATCCTGATAGACGGTGGTAACTCCGACTTCAGGCTTACCAGAGCACGTGCAAAGCGATGTAAAGACCGGGGAGTCTCCTATATTGACGTTGGCACCAGCGGAGGAATCCTTGGTAAAGAAGCGGGATACGCGCTCATGGTTGGCGGCGATGCCAAGGACGTTCAATACTTGTCGCCCATTTTTGACACCCTCGCCCCAAAAAACGGTTGGGCTTACTTTGGAGAATCGGGGAACGGCCACTATACCAAGATGGTTCACAACGCCATTGAATACGGGATGATGGAAGCGTATGCCGAAGGATACCGCATGCTTAAGGATGGCCCCGCCAAAGGCATAGACCTGGCTGCTGCAGGCAGGGTATGGCAAAATGGAAGCATCATCGAATCGCTCCTTAACCGGCTCACTAAAGAAGCCCTGGAAGAAAACCCGGAGCTTAAGGGCATCGCGGGGATTGTCGCAGAATCAGGAGAAACCCGCTGGGCTCTGGAAGCGGCAAAGGATAGCGGCATTGAACTTCCGTCCATACAAGCGGCCTTTGATGTTCGCCTTAAAAGCCAAAAGGGAGAGATCAATTTTGCGACAAAGCTCCTTGCCGCCATGCGCAATAAATTCGGTGGTCACGACCTGAACGCGAAGGGCTAACAGATGGAAAAAATTGCCAATACTGTTTTTATTCTCTTTGGGCTAACCGGCGATCTTGCAAAAAGAAAGATACTTCCCGCCATCTATCATCTTGAACGGGCTAAACTCTTGCCGCCAACGTTTTATCTCGTCGGTATTTCCAGAAAAGGGGTTAGTCCAGACGATGTTGTAGACCTGTTGCTACGCAACGCAGAAAATGCCGATGAAGCATCCATGGTTCGCGCTTCCTTACACAAGAGAATATCCACGGTCAACATGAACATAGACGAAGCACGTGATTACCCGATTCTCTTTGATCATCTTCACGCTCTTGACCTGACGGCACAAGTCCCCCTTACCCGTCTGTTTTATCTTGCCATACCTTCTCCCTTGTTTCCGCTGGTAAGCGAACAACTTTCCCTCGCAGAAAAACGCGAGGCCAGAGGAAATGATGCCTCATCACGCTACCTCATCGAAAAACCCTTTGGTAGCGATGGCTCATCGGCACAACACCTTATCAATTTAATAGAAGCAAGCTTTAGTCCATCCCAGATTTATCGAATTGACCATTATCTTGCCAAGGAAACTGTTCAAAACATTCTTGCGTTTCGTTTCGAGAATCCCCTTTTTTCTAAAACATGGAATGGATCTCACATTAGTCATATTCTTATCACCGCCGCGGAAGAAATTGGGATAGAAGGCAGATCCTCTTTTTACGAGGGAATGGGCGCATTACGGGACCTTATCCAAAGTCATCTTTTACAGTTGCTTGCCCTGATTGTGATGGACAGACCCGATTCAATGAACGCGCAGGACATACACCGCGCAAAGGAAGCAATCCTTTCGCGCATACAGCCGCCGTTACCGCAGGATATGGAACAAAAGACGATTCGTGCACAATACGAAGGATACCGAGAAGAAGCAGGTAATCCGGACAGTGTGGTAGAAACCTATGCGGCTTGCACCCTCAGTATCGAAAGTGAAACATGGAAGCATGTTCCGGTATTGATTCGCACAGGCAAGGCCCTTAACGAAAAGGTAACAGAGATAATTCTTGTGTACTCTGATGATGAACACACCAGAAAAAAAAATTACCTTACCATACGTATTCAACCTAACGAAGGAATCGTGATCGATGTTCGAATAAAAAAACCTGGATTTGACGATACCTTTGACGAAGTTCAATTGGACTATTGCTACCGCTCCCGAGACGATGTCTCTCCGGAAGCATACGAGCGCGTGTTATATGACGCGCTTAGAGGAGATCAAACCCTGTTTGCAACCGGAGCGGAAATAATGGAATGTTGGAGAATATCGGAGCCAATCCTTGAGGCATGGAAGGACAAGAATTTTCCGCTTTACCATTACCAAAAGGGCTCCTGGGGGCCCGCCGAAGCCGATCGACTGGCATCTCAAGCCTCCATCAAATGGTTTGACGAAACCCACCGGGTATGTACGGTTCGACGCTTTTAGCGTTTATCCTCTTGCTAATACACTGCTATTGTGATGAATAGAGCCCTTAAGATATTATATGTAAGCGTAGGATTCCTCTCTTTATTAGCAGGTATAATCGGCCTATTTTTACCCGTTATACCTACAACCCCGTTTGTGCTCCTTGCTGCTGGATGCTTCCTTAAAGGATCAAAACGTCTGTACGCATGGATAACCGCTCATCGAATCTTTGGACCGCCCATAGATCGCTGGTGTCGCTACCATGCGGTATCACGCAGAACTAAAGTCGTTGGGCTTAGTACTCTTTGGTTTTTTATGCTCATTAGCATAATCTTTATTGTCCCAGGCCTCTATCTAAAGCTCATACTTGTAGGTATTACGCTCGCTGTTACCATCCATATCCTGGCACTAAAAACAGTTACCAGGGAAATGATGGAAGAGATTGACGGATCGGATAAAAGCGCTTAGAATAATGACTATGTTTGACTCGGACACAATCCTCATCGTACAAGCTCGCAGATCTTCAGGCACACTGGCCTACTGCGGCAGAGGTGTGTCCATTGCGGAAATTTGTGACCGGGATAGAGCCATGATCAACTAAGATCTGACCTTTGCCGGTATCAAGCCGCAGCCACCTCGATCGATAGACGGGGTTGCTGCGGCTTTTTTTATGCCAGGATAGCCCCGTCTCCCCAGGACGTGTCCGACGACTAAAGGGAGAAAAAAGATGATTGAATTACTAGGGGTTACAAAAAACTACGGCAGCGACACCATTCTATCGGGTGTGTCGTTACGAATAAACAAGGACGAGCGAATCGGTATTGTGGGTAAAAATGGTGCCGGTAAAACCACACTGATCAGGATTCTCGCCGGAGAAGACGAAGATTTTTCTGGTACTATAAAAAAAACAGATCAAGAAACCATCGGCTATGTTCGCCAACATTTTCCGGTAGCAGATGAAACAGCGCTCGATTTTATGATTAAACCGTTTCTCTGCACGCGCGAAGAACTTGCCCGGCTGGAAGAAACAATGGCTTGTGCAAGCGGTAAGGAACTAGAGCGAGCTCTTGCTGCATGGGGAGAACTGCGCAGTCAGTACGACAACGTCTCGGGAGAGGATGCAGAAGGCCGCGCCATAGCATTTCTGGAAGGCATAGATCTTGATTATTGCGCATATACACCACTTTCCTCGCTATCAGGCGGAGAGAGAAACGTTCTTGCCTTGGGTCGGGCACTGTTATATAGACCTGATGTATTAATACTCGATGAACCCGGGAATCATCTTGATATACAAGGTCTTGCCTGGCTTGAAAATTTTATCCGCGAATATCCTGGAGCTGTTGTAGTTATCTCGCATAATCGATATCTCCTTGACCGGGTAGCGACAAAAATTGTCGCTCTTGAGGAAGGCCTAACTACCTCCTATGCGGGGAATTACTCGGCCTACCGAATTGAGCGGCTGAGAAACGCAGTATCCGGAGAAAGAGCCTTTCGCGCAGACGAAAAAAAAATCGCACAGCTTGAAGAGACTGTCAAAAAATTTGCCGAAATAGCAAGGCGAGTTGCGGACCCTGCATGGGGAAGGAGACTGCGCGCGCGAAGGACCCATCTTGAAAAGACAAAGGAGAGCGCACGAGAGAAACCGGCAAATCCCGTTTCATCTTATTCCGTTTCCTTCACAACTGAGCCTTCAAAGGCGGATATCGCTCTAAAGGTTACCAACCTGAGCTGTGGCTTTAAAGGACGACAACTGTTTACCGATGCATCTTTTACCATCAGAACAGGAGAGCGGGTCGCCCTTGTCGGAGAAAATGGTTCGGGAAAATCTACGCTCATAAAAGACATACTCAGGCGTTCCGCCGAGGGAGACCGAAGCGCATACATTGGCCCTAGTATGGTGGTGGGTTATTGCTCGCAACATGGCGAAGGCCTGCATCCAGAGGCAACGGTTTTTGATGAATGTGCAAGAATGGGCTCGCGGACGGAAGACGAAGCGGGTAAGACTCTCTCTCGTTTTCTTTTTACGCGGGATGTTCTTTCTCGTACAACAGGGACACTCTCTGGCGGAGAGCGAAACCGGCTGCAGCTTGCGCTTGCTGTTATCGCACGGGCCAACTTCCTGATTCTTGACGAACCGACAAA
>JAFGIM010000075.1 GCA_016929605.1 Spirochaetales bacterium
TCTCCTTCCCGTATCGCGTGAGTCCAAGACACGGATCCTCGATAAGTTTTTTGTTCGCCACCGCCCACTTGAACGCGGTCTTCCCCGCGATCAGAATATGATTGAGCGTCCCGGTCGATAACCCCTTATCCGCGAGCGACTTCTCGAACGCCTTGAGATCGAGCGTCGAGACATCTTCAAGATTTGTCTCGGTTCCGAAATACTCCTTCCAGTACGAGATCCGGTTTTTTGAATCGTAACAATGGCGTTTCCCGATTTTTTGCTTGTGAATGAGTTTGTCCTGAACATAGGGACTCGTTTCATACGTCCAGAAGTTTTCGAGAAATGGTACAAGAGGTGTTTTTTCGGTATCCGTATTCTGCGGTGTTTGCAGAGCCAGCGGGCTGACTGCAAGCCCTTGCGCGGAAAGCGCCTGCGTGATGCGCTCAAGCTCCGAGGCCCCAAGTTTCCCGCCCTCAAGCAAGGACATGAAGGATTGAACTGTCGCCACCTGCTCGACGGGCTTCCGGCCCTCACGGGTCGGCAAGCCCTTTTGCAGCCAAGTACAGGCAACCTTCATTGCGTCAGTATAATTTCGCTGTCTCGTGGAGAGGGCTGTGAATCGTTCGTGCGTTTCTTCGTTCGAAAATTGCACGTAATAGATGCCGCGCTTTGACTTATACAAGTAAAAAGGGCGCATGGTTAACCTCACCGCACAAGAGCAGTTCAGCGTTTGCTGAAACTCTTGCTGAAAGTGTTTGGGTTAACATGCGCCCTTCTTTGAAGGGAAGCACGTCATTCCTTACAACGTAAGGAAATCTTTTTGGGCCCACCTGGACTTGAACCAGGGACCGACGGATTATGAGTCCGCAGCTCTAACCAACTGAGCTATAGGCCCGGACGTATGCAAACCTAACAGTGGAAATATAGCCGATTAGGCGGGAGGCGGTCAAGAGAAGGCTATTTTGGCCTTTTTCTTGACAGATTGATTATTGCATGATAGGCTTATTAAGAATGATTCTTGATAAAGCCGAAACTCATAGACGAAATACCCGACAAAGAGTTGCATTGCTTGAGCTACTCACATCGGTTACTTGTCATCCTTCAGCGCAATGGCTTTACGAACAGCTTGCGGCCTCTTGCCCCGGAATGAGCCTTGCAACGGTATACCGTAATCTTTCTTTGCTTGCCAAGGAAGGAAAGATTCGCACCCTTCATTGCGCCGGAGATACGGTTCGGTTTGACGGGGATATCGGGATTCATTACCATGTGGTATGCTCACAGTGCGGGGCGATTGTGGACATTCCTGGGGATACAGGCGAGTCTACTCGTCTTTGTGAGTTAGCTCATCGTACATCCGGGTATGTTGTTTCAGATCACTCCTTTGATTTTTACGGGATTTGCCCCGACTGTCAGTCGGGTAATCATACAGTTTTAAAAGACCATCAATTTTTGTAATGCGGCTAGGCCGCGGTACGTGGAGGTACACATGAAGTCAATTAAGGATTCGCAAACCGAAAAGAACATTCTTGCGGCGTTTATCGGCGAATCTCAAGCCCGCAACAAATATACCTTCTGGGCCAGCAAGGCCAAGGAAGAAGGATACATTCAAATCCAGCAGATTTTTTTGGAGACTGCGGAGCAAGAAAAGGAACATGCCAAGCGCTTGTTTAAATTTCTTGAAGGTGGAGCCGAGGTTGCAATTCCATCCGGAGGAAATGCCGGTTTTATCGGTACTACGCTAGAAAATCTGAGACAAGCTGCCTCTGGAGAAAACCATGAATGGCAACACATGTATCCCGATTACGCAAAGGTTGCCCGCTCCGAAGGTTTTGATACGGTAGCCACCGTTATGGAAAACATTGCTGTTGCCGAAAAACAGCATGCCAAGCGATATGAAGCATTTGCCAAACACATTGAAGACGGAGACATGTGGGTTCAAGAAGGTCCTACTACCTGGAGATGCCTTAACTGCGGCTTTATCTATGTAGGCAAGGAAGCTCCCAAGACCTGTCCGGCTTGCGCTCATCCTCAAGCATATTTTGAACGGCTTATGGAAAACTGGTAATTCAACCTGTACATTAAAAAAGCTGTCCGGTTTCCCGGGCAGCTTTTTTTTAGCTTATGGATTCCAGGGCGCCTATGGCGGTTTCCAATTTTGCTTCCAAGATTTCCGGGGTATCCACAAAGGACACTCCATAGGTATATCCATCCATGGTTTTTTTTACCCAGGTTATTCGAGCCTGAGCCTCTACATCGGGGGCTTCTATATCCAAACTGGTAAACACAAGCCGGATTGAGCAATCGACGGGATAGCGAACAGGGCATTCAAACTGTATGCCTCCCAAAGATACGTTTTGAGTAATAACTCCGGTTATCGGCCGGGCTTCGTTATCGGGATAGATATTCAAGTTCCAGGTTTGTGGATATCGTCCAAACCTTCTTCTTTCGGGGGATGCGGATACCGCTCGATCCTTTCCGTCAAACTTTGCTTGATATAAGGCTCTATCTGCAGCCATCACAAGGCCTTCCATATCCATCGCAGATAATGGATAGGTAGCAAGCCCTGCCGAGAAGGTTATGTTGTATTTGGTAAAGAACTCACGGCCTTTCATCGTCATTCTGATTCTCTCGGCAAGGATCTCCGCACCCGCTTCGTCGGTCTCGGGTAATAACACCAGGAACTCTTCTCCGCCATATCGGCAGACAATGTCTTCCTCTCGCACAACGTCTTTTACCAATTGAGATATTTCTCGCAAGACTTCATCACCAAAGATATGCCCATGCGTATCATTTATGTTCTTAAAATTATCTATGTCGATAAGACACAGAGACAGGTTTTTTCCATAACGATCGCAGCGGTTAAATTCTTTTTTTAAGACGATGTCCATGTAGCGCCGGTTAAAGACGCCAGTTAACCCGTCCACCATGGCGAGTCGTTCTGTTTGCTTGAACACATGAACCTCCACCAACATGGGAGAGTCCATCATATGATTGATATTGGTAAAATAATCGACGAGCGCTAAATGTATGCCGATTTTTCTTCCTAGATCATTGGTTAACAATGCTGCGTGCGCGAGTATGCCTTTCCAATGGGCTATCGCCTCTTCTTCGGTAAACTCTAGATGTACAAACGATTCAAGCAATCCCGAAAAGGAGAACGATTCCTGTAGCCCCTCACCCGCAACGACCTTGCGTCCCTTTCCGGCAAAGGCTTGAACGGCCTTGCGCAAAGACGCACTATCATGCTCTTTCATACAGAAATTCCTTTCGACTTATCAAACTTTTGTGCAATTATATAGTCTGGCCGGAAGGTTTGTCGAGCAAAATTACATATTCTTTTCCAGAATTTTCAATATCTCGTCAATTTTATCCTTGGTAGCTTCTTTATCCCCCGCTAACAAGGTATCTTGGACACAATGGCTAAGATGGGCACGCATGACTTCTCCCTGCGCCTTCTTTATCAGAGAAGCCGCCGCTAATAACTGAGTAGATATATCCAAGCAATAGCGATCGTCCTCTATCATCTTGAGTATTCCATCGAGTTGCCCCCGTGCGGTCTTAACCAGCCGGGAAACCTTTTGCTTGTCTGCCATCATCGGTCAACCTTCCTTTTTAAATAAATTCAGTCTTAGGGCATTCAGTACCACGGATATTGAGCTCAAGCTCATCGCTCCTGCGGCTATCATGGGATTAAGCGTTAATCCAAAGGCTCCGTAAAAAACCCCCGCGGCAATAGGTATGCCCAGTACGTTATAAATAAAGGCCCAAAACAAGTTTTGCCGAATATTTCTTATTACCGCCTTCCCAAGGCGTAATGCTCCAACGGCATCCATCAAGTCGCTGTGCATTAATACTATTCCCGCTGAGTCTATCGCGATATCCGTTCCCGCTCCTATGGCAATGCCTACGTCGGCACAGACGAGGGCAGGGGCATCATTGATACCGTCACCAACCATCGCTATGGTCTTTCCCGAGCTTTTTAGTTTCTTTACGTAATTTGCCTTGTCTGCCGGAAGCATCTCCGGGATAACGGTGTCTATGCCAGTTTCCGCCGCAATTCCTCTGGCGGTATAGTGGTTATCCCCGGTTAGCAATATGACATCCATACCCAGGGCTTTAAAAGCACTTACGGCTTCCCGACTCCCGCTCTTAATTACATCCGCAACACCCACTATGCCAAGCGGACCGCTCTCCGATCCTATACAAAAAGGAATCTTTCCCTGCATTCCCAATTCAGACAGTCGAGGCATAAGCACGCTGACATCCACTCCATGTTCGGCCATCAGCATGGGGCCCCCCGCAAAGTAGCGCTTGCCCCGGATTACCGCTTCCACTCCTTTACCGGGATGGGCAGTAAATTTCTCTACTGGCGTTATGGTTAGTCCGCTCTTCTTTGCTTCTCCCACTATCGCGTAACTAAGGGGATGTTCGGAGGGCGCTTCTATCGATGCGGTAAGTGCAAGTAATTCCAGATCATCAAGTTCTCCAACCGAGATCACATCGGTTACCACAGGCTTCCCCGCGGTGACGGTTCCTGTTTTATCAAGCACTACGGTGTTTACTGCATGGGCTATTTCCAGGGCCTCCGCTGATTTAACCAATATTCCACTCTGTGCACCTTTTCCCATTCCCACCATTATGGCAGTAGGGGTGGCCAGGCCCAGAGCGCAAGGACAGGATATAACCAATACGGTTATCGCAGAGGAAACCGCAAAGGCTGTTCCATATCCAAGTAAAAGCCATACAGCGGCGGTTATCAGGGCAATTAGAATAACAGCAGGCACAAAGTACGAGCTGATACGATCGGCGAGACGAGAGATAGGAGCTTTAGAAACCGAGGCTTCTTCTACCAGTGCAATTATTTTTGCAAGTGTCGTATCGTTCCCTACACGATCGGCGCGAAGCTTCAGGTATCCGGTTAAATTAATCGTGGCACTGTATACCTGATTACCAGCCTTCTTTTCCACCGGTATGCTTTCGCCCGTTATTGCAGATACATCAAGGGTTGAAAAACCTTCCACAACTGTTCCGTCCACCGGGATATTTTGTCCTGGACGTACCACAACGATGTCGCCAATGACTATATGCTCCACAGGTATCAGTTCTTCCCTGCCATTGCGCTCGACGGTCGCGGTGTCGGGTCTAAGGCGTATTAATTTGGATATGGCGTCGGTGGTGTGGCTTTTAGCGCGGTCCTCCAAATAATGGCCAAGGGTTATCAGGGTCAATATCATCGCGGCTGACTCGAAGTATAGGGTCATCGCAAAATCGCGAGCCTTGGCGGGATCTCCGATGAACAGGGAATCGCTCATCGCGAACAGGGTATACAGGCCATACACAACAGCCGCCGAAGAGCCCAAGGCTATAAGTGAATCCATGGTGGGAGATCGCTTCCAGAGTGTCTTAAAGCCACGTACAAAAAAAACACGGTTAACCACTAAAACCGGTACCAGTAAAAGAAACTGAAGCAGGCCATAGGTAAGCGGATTTTGGTGAACAAAATCTGGAAGCGGCCAATGAAACATGTGTCCCATGGCAATATAAAAAAGCGGGATGGTAAATAACAGAGAGGTTGCAAGGCGCACGGCCATGCCCTCCCCTTTTTGCAGCACCGGGCCATGATGGAAACCAGGGGCCGAACCGTCCGAAGATGGAGGGGCAACTAAAGTGGCCGTATACCCCGCGTCTTGAACCGCGCCAATAATCTCTGGGGCCGTAACAATATCCTCATCGTGTCGAACCGACATGGTTTTAGCGATCAGGTTTACATCCGCTTTCTCCACTCCGGACAGGGCCACAACGCGCCGTTCTACCGTTGCAGAACAACCAGCACAGGTCATTCCTTCTATAATAAACTTAGTCGTAATAATCATGTATGAGGCTCCTTAACACCCACCCTGGGGTGGGGGTGTACTAATATAAAAGTAAGACTTTACTTATGTACTTGTCAAGTTTTTAGCCATTTTTCTCTTGATTTCTTTTTTTGCGCTCTCTATGATACCAACACACATACTAAAGGATATGGGGAAAACGGAATGCGGTGTAAATCCGCAGCGGTCCCGCCACTGTAAGCAGAAAAGCGCGATAACGCCATCGGGAAGGCTCCGTCCCGAGAAGGCCGCGCCGCCATACGCGCTGCAAGCCAGGAGACGATCCCCTATATCCCCACACTCATCTTTGTCCCGATGTGGACATTGGCATTTCCCGAGGAGGTTTTATGCCGTCGCGAACTCTTTGTGCTCTCATTTTTTCTGTTCTATTGTGTCTTCCAGTCGTTACAACGTCTGCCGACGAAATCCCCGAAAATCGTTATGTGGTAACCGCTACCCGCGAGGAAGCCGATACCCTGGAGACTCCGGCCGTTATCAGGGTTATTACCCAGGATGATATTGCAGCCTCTGGTAAGACAAGCCTGATCTCACTTTTAGAAGACACCGCGGGCGTTTCCTTTAAGTCTTTTTCTACCGAAGCCCAGTCCCAAATCGCTATGCGCGGCTTTGGCGACAATTCTTTTGGCCGAGTAGCTATCCTTGTGGACGGAAAAAAAATCAACAACCCCGATATGGCCGGGATTAATTGGCTTTCCATACCGCTTGCGGCCATTGAACGAATCGAAGTTCTTGATGGTCCTGCTGCGGTTACCTATGGATCAGGTGCTATTGGGGGGGTAATCAACATTATTACCCGCGGAGGGACCCCTGGTCTTACCGCAGAGGCCTCCCTTTCGTGGGGAAGTTTTGACACCAAAGAAGCCTTGCTCACGGGTGGATGGGGAAGCGAGCGTGCGGGATTTTTGGTCTCGGCCGACCTTTTACACAGCGGAGGCTACCGCGATGAAACAGCGATAGAGTCAACCAACATCCATCTAGGTTCCTATGTGGCCTTTGGGGACTTTCTTATGGTTAAACCCGCACTTTCCTGGTCGAACGTTTCTTTTGAGCTCCCCGGCGGGCTAACCAAAGAGCAAGACAAACAAGATCCGACACAGTCTCTTTTCAGCGACGGCAAGGGTGATGAATCAGGGTGGACGGTATCGCTTTCTACCAACTATGACCGTGATGGAAAACTGACTGTAGACCTCCCGCTGGAATATCTTTCCCGGCAACGGAGCGCGGATATCCCTTCGTCATGGGGGTATAGTTATTATGATTATAATCAAAGCCAGTTTTCAGCCCGCCCTCGCTTTGGTATAGATATTGCTCCGGCAGGTCTTCCCTCGCGCATAACGGTTGGGCTGGATGGAGAGTATTGCCAATACAGCGCAGAACAATGGGGCGAGGCCGAGCGCACCCTTAGGCTTTCCGAGTACGAGTTTATCCAATCATCAATTTCCCCCTGGCTTACAGCTCGACTATCGCCTACAGAAGCACTTATCCTTCAGGCTGGCTTCCGCCTCCACTGGAATCAGCTCGAAACCAATAGTGCCACCGGAACTGGAAGCGGAGACACGGATTCCACAGACACTGCTTTTGAAGGATCCATTTCTTGGCGGCTTTCCAAGGCTGTATCCCTACATGTAAAAGGGAATACCCTGTTTCGCATCCCCTTTATTGATGAAGTGCTTACCTATGGTACCTTCCTGGATCATTTGGAAAGCGAACGGGGATGGAACACAGAAATCGGTATTAAGTATATGAGCGACGAAAGGCTTTCGCTTCAGGCAGTGTTCTATCATCTTCTGATGGAGGATGAAATTGCATACAACATGCAAACGATGCGAAACGAAAATCTTGACCGTACCCGCCGCTGGGGTCTTACCGCCGATGGAAAGTGGCAACCACTCCCCTGGTTTTTGCTGAGCGGAAATCTATCTTGGGTTCACGCCATCTTTGATGCGGGGATACACGAAGGAGAGAACATCCCCCTTGTCCCCTCTCTTACCGCAGGAGGCTCTCTTTCTTTCTTCCTGCCCCAAGGCGTTACCCTTGGTGCGGACATCACTTGGACAGGAGAAACAGACGATCCCGGTTCCCTGGATATGCCTGATGTGTACGGAACAATCGATTCCTACGCCTTGTTAGGAGCCCAGGTCCACTGGAAGGTTCCACAGGCTGACGGAAAGCTTTCCGTTACCGCCCGAGTAAACAATATCCTTGATCTTACCGTCTCTCCCCTTGTCTATTGGGGCACCTACTATCCCGCTGCGGGAAGGTCGTTTACGCTTAATGCGGCATACCGCTATTAATACAGACACGGCCCGCCTCGTGCGGGCCTCTGTTATAACCGTTATTCTGTATACCGCTACCCTTCTCTTTGTGGCTGCTCTGGAGATTGTGTCCTGGCAAGGTAGGTCCTGCCAGGCAGCCGCTGAGTCAACTAATCAATGCTATGCATCAATCAAGATATCTCTTAATCCACAACACGAAGACGACACAAAGCTTCCCCGGGCACAGCAAAGCCAGGCTGCGCAAAAAACGGCAATCCCGACGCAGGCGCAATCGACCAATAGCGACGCTGTAGCTCAAAGCGATGGGTATCCCGCTCATGAGTTGACACCCGCAAGTGGTAGCAAGGATGCTTTTACTCTCTGGTTGGACCAAGCCATTAAAACCCGTTTGGTGTATCCCTATTCCGCACGGAAGCGCAAAATAGAAGGCGCTGTTATGCTTACCCTGACTCCTGCCCCCGACGGATCATCCTGCACCGCAAAAATTCTCCGTTCATCCGGTTTTTCGGTTCTGGACTCAGCCGCTCTTGAGCTAATCGCGTCTCTATTCCCTGCACCGGTTCCACCAAAAGAAATCCGGACACAAACCATCACTATCGAATATCGTTTGGAAGAAAAAAAAACCGGAAACCATAATGGTTCCCGGCCATGACCCATAGACGAGTCGAACGTCCGACCTGCTGCTTAGGAGGCAGCCGCTCTATCCAGCTGAGCTAATGGATCATCGTGCCTCTTGAGTATACACGAAAACTACCGCGCGTTTCAATCACGGGAGAATTTTCCCACCAGGGTTATTACGGCGATTCCGGCGGCAAGGGTTACCAGGCATAGCGGAATCTGATAGCCAACCGGATATCCGGGAAATACATTTAATACCGAACCCACCACAAAGCCGATTATCACAAAATACGAAACGCCTGCGTGCTTGGTTAATGCATATTCTATCGCCTTGGTGGTAAGCAAGATACCAGCAAAGGCTCCAAGGGCAAGCGGTACAAGATACGGAAGGTTTACGCCCTTTATCGCAGCAAGTGTGGTTTGATACATCCCAAGAACCAGGAGCATATGCGATGTGCTAATGCCGGGAAGGACAAGGCCTATGGCGATAATCATTCCGGTTACAAACAACATGACCATGTGCATAACCGGGGACAGGGAAAGTGATGCCTCAGGTTTAGGTAAAAAGCCAAGAGACACGACAATGGCGACCCCGAACAGCGCACAGAGGATATACCCTGGATGAAATCGTGAAACGCGAGACTGACGATAAAGCATGGGAACACTGCCGATAATTGCACCCAGAAAGAAAAACATAACCGGCAGGGGCCACTTCTCCAAAGCCATCAACATGACACGAGAGACAAGCACTATGCCGATTCCGGCTCCAGCGCAAAATACGGTAAGGAAGAGAACGCTTTTTTTCATTTCCTTAAACAAGTTACTTACCGCGTGAATAAGCTTGTCATAAATGCCCAGAATAATCGCGGTTGTTCCGCCGCTTACGCCGGGTATTAACATGGCGGAACCGACGGCAAGACCCTTAAGAGCCGTGGATACTATTGGTATGTTCATGTACGAAGTGTGTCATATTTTTAACGATTCACGCAAGAGAAAAAAAAGCCCCCATCCGCAGTCGCGGACAGGGGCATGTATGGAAGACTCAGAACTTACACAACACCGTGTGCGATCATGGCGTTGGCAACCTTGAGGAAGCCGGCGACATTCGCGCCCATTACGTAGTTTCCTTCATCTCCAAACTGCTTGGAAGCGGCAAAGGAGTTGTCGTGAATACTCTTCATGATTCCCTTAAGGCGGGTATCAACCTCTTCGCGTGACCAAGACAGGCGAAGTGAGTTCTGGCTCATTTCAAGACCGCTGGTAGCAACGCCACCGGCATTGGAAGCCTTTCCGGGAGCATAGAGAATCTTTGCCTTCTGGAAGGCTTCGATCGCCTCGGGGGTAGAGGGCATATTCGCACCTTCGGCAACGAGTTTGCAACCGTTTTTTACAAGAGCTGCAGCGTCTGCGCCAGAAATCTCGTTTTGAGTGGCGCAGGGGAAGGCACAATCAACCTTAACAGACCAAGGCCTTTCTCCTGCAGTATAAGTAGCCTTGCTGTATTTTTTGACGTACTCGCTAATGCGGGCACGCTTTACGTTCTTGATCTCCATAACATAGGAGAGCTTTTCGGCGTCGATGCCGTCCGCGTCGTAGATAAAGCCGTCTGAGTCAGAAAGGGTAACCACCTTGGCACCAAGCTCGTTGAGCTTTTCAACCGCGTACTGGGCAACGTTACCGGAACCGGAAACAGAGCACACCTTACCCTTGAATCCGTCGCCCTTAACGGCGAGCATATTCTCGGCAAAGTATACACAACCATAACCGGTAGCCTCGGGACGAATGAGCGAGCCACCGTATGCAAGACCCTTTCCGGTTAATACTCCGGTAAACTCGTTGGAGAGGCGCTTATACTGACCAAACATATAACCAATTTCGCGACCTCCAACACCGATATCTCCGGCGGGTACGTCGGTATCCGCGCCGATATGGCGATAGAGTTCAGTCATCAGGCTCTGGCAAAAGCGCATTACCTCGCCGTCGCTTTTTCCCTTGGGATCAAAATCGGAACCACCCTTTCCGCCACCCATAGGGAGTGTGGTCAAGCTGTTCTTGAATACCTGCTCAAAACCAAGAAATTTAAGAATTGAAAGATTAACGGAAGGATGGAAGCGCAAGCCGCCCTTGTAAGGTCCAATAGCGCTATTGAACTGAACGCGATATCCACGGTTAACACATACCTTTCCGGCATCGTTTACCCAGGGGATGCGGAACATGATAACCCGTTCGGGCTCAACCATCCGCTCAAGGATTGAATGTTTCTGGATTTCCGGCATTTGATTAACAACCGGCTCAAGGCTTACCAGAACTTCGTCTACTGCCTGAAGGAACTCTCCCTCATGACCGTTTCTTGCCTTAACAGAGGCAAGCACTTCAGAAATGTACGCATTCGCCATTTTTCTTACTCCTCATTGAGCAATCCGGCCGCGGTCCGCGCCCGGTCTGCCACCTTTGGCATCTTTATAAGCTTATTGAGGGAAATACTATCACCAGGCCAGGAGGAGTGTACACAGAAAAACTGCCCGAAACTGATGAAATTTCGGGCAGGCTTGTATAAAAATGCAGTTTTTTTGTATATCGAACGTATAAAAAAGAGGCGTTTATTCGCTCGCGCTTAAGACCCCGGCGATATCAGCGCGTCGTTTGGTTACCAGGGCAAAATCATCCTTATGAACACTTGCTTTAAGTTCATCAAGCTGCTTCATCGCTTCGTCCATGTACGACTGCATCTCGGGGTTATCCTGCATTTGCTCGTTTTGTCCGGCAAAGGCTTCTTCCATTTCTACCACACCAAAGGCTGCGGTTATAACGATAATTTTCTCGAACCCGTTGTTCCCAAGTCCATTCTTCTTGAGGATGTCTTTAATCTCGTCCGGAGGATTGATAGCGCGCATCGTCGCCATGTTTTCGGACGGGCTGGCGCTCTCGCTCATAGCAGGCTCAAAAAAGTCGTTATACTTGTCGCCCAAGGCGCTAAGCTCAGCGTCGATCGTTGGCATATTTTTTACAAAGGCGTCGATATCGCCATTGCTCAATATCTTTTTTGGCGCCTGCGCAGAAACTGCACACAAAGCAAGGGTCAAACAAACGCATAGCGCGATACACTTCTTCATAATAGCTCCTTGGTGGTTTAGTCTACCACAACCTTGTTAATTTTCCATATCTCGCGGGCATAGTCTTCTATGGTCCGGTCAGAACTGAATTTACCGGATCGAGCCACATTAAGAAGCGCCATCCGTGCCCATTTCTTTCGGTCGCTATATGCATCGGCCATGTTCTGATGCGCCAGGGCATAGGCCTCAAAATCGGCAAGCACATAATACACGTCCGGTCGCTGACCGTCCACGCCGTATACCAGGGAATCGTAAAGCTCCCGGAACAAGTTGTCAGACATTGAGCTGTATGTTCCATCAATGAGCTGGTTTACTACCAAGGCCAGCTCCGGATTGGCAGCGAGATACTCTTGGGGATTATAACTGTGCTCACTTTCAATCTTGCGAATTTCATCGGCGGTTAAGCCAAAGATAAAGGCATTGTCCGCGCCTGCTTCTTCCACAATCTCGATATTCGCACCATCAAGGGTTCCAATCGTCAGGGCTCCGTTCATCATAAACTTCATGTTACCGGTACCGGAAGCTTCTTTACCCGCCGTGGAAATTTGTTCAGAGATATCCGATGCGGGAAACAGATGCTCCGCAAGCGACACCCGGTAATTTTCCACAAACACAACCCTGAGCCGACCCTTAACCCGATGATCGTTATTGATTCGGTCAGCGACTGAGGTAATCAACTTGATAATGCTCTTTGCCCTTCGATATCCTGAAGCCGCCTTGGCTCCAAAGATAAAGGTTTGCGGTACCATTACCGCAGAGGGATCGGCAATAAGGCGATTATACAAATACATAACATGCAGAATGTTCAAAAGTTGCCGCTTGTACTCATGCAGACGTTTAACCTGTACATCAAAGATTGAATCAGGGTCGATAAAGATATTTTGGGAATCCTTAAGGTACTTGGCCAAATCAACCTTGTTGTTTCGTTTAATGTCCATAAACTCATCAAGCGAAGCCTCATCATCTGCAAAGGCCTCAAGCGCCTTAAGCCTGGACAAATCCTTTTCCCAACCCGATCCAATGCGAGCGGTAATAAAGGCTGAAAGCCGGGGATTAGAGAGCATAAGCCAACGGCGTTGGGTAACCCCGTTTGTCTTGTTGTTAAATTTTGAAGGGAACAACTCGTACCAGTCAGAAAGGGCGCTTTCCTTTAGAATTTGTGTATGCAGGGCCGCAACTCCGTTAACCGAAAAACAGCCGACAATCGCAAGAGATGCCATGCGAATCATGCCGTCTCCGAGTATTCCCATACGGTTTTGCCGTTTCCAGTCTCCGGGGAATTTCTCCCGAATCACCGAAAGGGAACGCCGATTTATCTCTTCCACAATTTGGTACACACGGGGAAGGAGCCCCTGAAAGATATCGATGGGCCACTTTTCCAGGGCCTCGGCAAGAATCGTGTGGTTGGTATACGCAAAGGTTCGGCTCACAATATCCCAGGCATCGTCCCATCCAAGACCATTCTCGTCCATCAAAAGCCGCATCATCTCGGGAATGGCGACAACCGGATGGGTGTCGTTAAGCTGAATCACATTGTAGGTGGGGAACCGGGAAAAATCCGACCCATGGTCTCGTTTGAATTTGCGCACCAGATCCTGAAGACTTGCAGAGGTAAAGAAGTATTGCTGTTTTAGCCGAAGTGCCTTTCCGGACGGACCTGAATCGTTGGGATACAAAACGCGGGAGATGTTCTCGGCGTTGTTTTGCCGCTCTACGGCGCGGATGTAGTGCATGTCGTTAAACAGCTGAAGATCAAAGCCGTTCTCGGAAGTTGCCTCCCAGAGCCTCAGTCTATTCACGGTGCGAGTGTCAAAGCCGACTATCGGGATGTCGTAGGGAGTGGCAAGAATTTCCTCGGCATTGATGAGCTTAAAGACCACGTTCCCCTTGGGTCCTTTTTCGGTGATAGGCGTTCCACCAAACAATACCTTAACCGCCCGGTCGGATCGTTTAACCTCCCAGGGATCTCGATGCTTAAGCCAATTATCGGGGTGCTCTACCTGATAGCCGTTTTCGATGCGTTGCTCGAACATGCCATATTGATAGCGGATGCCATAACCATGGCCCGGATATTCAAGGGTTGCAAGAGAATCAAGAAAACAGGCGGCGAGCCGGCCAAGGCCACCGTTGCCAAGTCCGGCATCGGGTTCTTCTTCCTCAAGCAAGTTGTAATCATATTCAAGTTCATCCAGGGCTTCGCGAACCTTGTTCATAATCCCGAAGTTAATCAGGTTATTCCCCAGGGCGCGACCCATTAAAAACTCGGCCGACAGGTAGTACACCTGGCGGGACTTATCATCCTCATATTTCTTGCGGGTAGCCATCCAGTTGGTTTGAATGTGATCCATAACCGTCGTCGAAACCGCATCATATAGATCATGCTGATTCGCTTCTTCCAGGTTTTTTCCGTAATGCCGCTTAAGCCTGTTTCGTATCGAGGCCTTGAATTTTTCCTTGTCGAAGTCCATGGTGCGTTTTCTCCTTCAGGTAAACCGGTTAATTAACTGTATAATATCTTTGAAATCAGTACAACCACACTCTGGGCAAGCACCACGTACTTGTCCTTTCCCGGAAATCGCTCTTCCCTGCCCGGTTCCAGAATATCTTCCGGACTGTCCCGGGATGTATCTATCACCCTAAGCCATTCTTTGCCTCCGGGAGGCAGTGGAATAGTTGCCGTTACATCGCGATTCGAAGCATTAAAGAGTAAATAAAAGTCATTATCGTCCCGATCTGCCAGTATCTCTGCCTGAGTGCCGATGAGCCGACACGCGACAAAGCGGTCAAGCTTGGACCAGTCCGGGCTTTTTCCCTCGCTGCTAAACCAGGTAATATCGGGAGCCGAGTGGCTTGTCCGTTCCGCGCCGGTCAGGAATTCGGGACGTAAAAACGCGGGATGAGACAGGCGAAAGCGAATACACAGGCGAATAAACCGGAATACATCGGCATGCCGCTCTCGGGCGGACCAGTCCATCCAGGACAGGGGATTATCTTGACAATAGGCGTTGTTATTACCCTCTTGGGTCCGGCGAATCTCGTCCCCCATCAGTACCATGGGCGTCCCCAACGACAGGAGGAGGGAGGCCATCATATTCTTGATTTGCCGGTTACGAACCGCCTCGATTGCAGGGTTCTCTGTAGGCCCTTCAAAGCCCCAGTTATAGCTGACATTGTGATCGCTACCGTCGCGGTTTTCTTCGCCGTTTTCGTCGTTATGTTTGCCGTTGTACGAAACAAGGTCATTAAGGGTAAATCCGTCGTGACTGGTAATATAATTGATAGAATGAAAGGGTTTCCGCCCATCTCGTAAATACAGATCAGAGGACCCCGTTAACCGGGTGGCAAAGTTGTGAACTGTCCCGGAATCTCCCCGCCAAAACGAGCGCACGTCATCGCGGAACCGGTCGTTCCACTCAGCCCAGCGGCCTCCCGGAAACCAACCAACTTGATAGGCACCGCCCGCATCCCATGCCTCGGCAATAATCTTGGTATGACTTAATACCGGGTCCTCGGCAATTCGTTCAAGCATGGGGGGATTTTCCAGGATACGCCCTTTTTGATCGCGGCCCAGAATAGAACCAAGATCAAAACGAAATCCATCAACGTGCATCTCGGTAACCCAATACCGCAAACAATCGAGGATAAAGGTACGAACCACCGGATGATTGCAATTGACTGTATTGCCGCATCCGGAATAATTGCGATAGTACCGCTTGTTGTCTTCAAGCATGTAATAAATAGGATTATCAAAGCCCCGGAAACACATTGTTGGCCCGCGTTCATTGCCTTCGGCAGTGTGGTTAAAAACAATATCCAATATTACTTCAATACCCGAGCGATGCAGAGCCTTTACCATCTCCTTAAATTCACGGACCGCAGCGCCAGGAGTCCCGTCGGAGGCATAGCCAGCCTTGGGGGCAAAAAAGGATATAGTGCTGTAGCCCCAGTAATTGGACAGTCGCTCTCCGGTTCTGGGGTTTACCCGGGGAATCTCATGCTCGTCGAATTCCTGAATCGGTAACAGTTCAAGGCTGGTAATCCCCAGTTCCTTCAGGTACGGAATTGCCTCAATAACTCCCAGATAGGTACCACTATGACCAAGGGATGATGATTCATGGCGGGTAAGTCCCTTAACATGCGCCTCGTAAATAATACTATGCCGCAGGGGATAATTAAGCGGACGATCACCTTCCCAATCAAAGGCATCATCGTCGACAGTCACGCATTTTGGAAAACCTTCAGCTGAACAGGTGCTGGAATAGGCCAAGTCTGCGTCCATATGGGGCGGCCGCTTGGAGGCCTTATCAAGGCCCTTAAAAATTGATTCTCCCGTGAGTGCCTTTGCATAGGGATCAACAAGATATTTGTGCACATTAAAGCGAAGGCCTTCCTGAGGCCGAAAGGGTCCGTCCACCCTATACAGATACAGGGCTCCCGGCCGTAAGCCCCGAGCAAGAACATGCCACACGTCTCCGGTACGATTGTGATTGCGATTAAGGGTATAACTTACCGCCGGCTCCGCGTCGGAAGCGGAGCGAAAAATTTCAAGGATGACGGACGAGGCATGGCGAGAAAAGACGCTGAAATTTACCCCGTCAGAGGTAACAGTCGCGCCCAGCGGAAGGGGTTTTCCCGGTAAAAAGGTCACATTTTCCATACAGATTCCGAAAGTATAGTCCGTTGGGGGATTTTATGCTAGAATAACAGGATGGAGCGCGTATGAAAAGTATCCCCATCGTCAGCAAGAAAAAAACAACCGTAGTAGCCTTCCGGGATGCCTGTATCAGATCAGACGGGGATTTTATTCCCATCATCTTGAGCAAAGAAGAAGAAGCTATCTCCTATTTTAACTACGAATTACCCGAAATAAAGATTATTGATTTTGGGGACGAAAGCATCAACGCACCAAATATCATGAAGGTAATTCACGAGGACCCCTGGCTCCTTTTTGGCGGTATAATCGCGGTGGTGAGCAATCACCAACAAAAAACTGAACTGGAAAAACAGCGGGACCCCAACATTCTTCTGGTGTTACGCAGACCCGATTTTGAAGCTAACGCCGACCGCATCCTCAAGATTCTGACCCAAAACAAGCAGTTTCTCTTTAACCGCGGAATGCAGCAACAGATGAATACCAACGAAACAGGATCGTTTACCAGCGATAACGACCCCATGGATATCCTTTTTTACTGCAATCTTATTACCAGTTACCTATACAATACAAACCGCATCGACGATGAAGGGCGCTCCGGGGTTCAGGGAGCCCTTATGGAGCTTTTGCTCAACGCCGTTGAACACGGAAACTGCAAGATAAGCTACGACGAAAAAACCGAATGGCTTGCCGCAGGCAAAAACATGCTTGACTTGATCTCGGCAAAAAGCAAGGAACCGGACGCCATCAACAAAAAGGTATATATCGCCTACGACATATCCAACATGAGAACCCGCATCTCCGTTCGGGACGACGGCGAGGGCTTTGATTGGAGAAAACGGCTTGAGGGTGAATTAACCGCCGGACTTCATGGTATGGGGATTAAGCTTGCCGAATCCTTTGTCTCCTCTGTTTCATACAATGCCAAGGGAACCGAGGCATCCTTCGAGATAGCAAATATCCGGGACTCAACCAACCTGATTCCGGTAATCATGCAGGAGCAACAGGTTCTTACCTTTGAGGATAGACAAATCGTCTGTCGCGAAGAAGAAGACTCCAACGATCTTTTTTACATTCGCTCCGGCAAGTACGCCGTGTACGTGCAACGGAAGCTGGTCTCTGTCTTGACGCCCAACGATATGTTTATTGGAGAGATGTCCTTCCTGCTTAACGACAGGCGATCGGCAACCATCATGGCGGTAGGAAGCGGCTCCCTGGTAAAAATTCCCAAGATGGAATTTATCTCCTTGATGCGCCAACATCCTCATTACGGCATTTTTCTATCCCGACTTCTTGCCCAACGACTCCATAGACAATCAACGCAAACCGTTCAAATACGCAATGAATTAGCAAAGGTTAAACAAGAACTTGATGCTATGAAGGCTAACGGGATTTAGCCCACGATGAATCCCCTGCGTTCAATCATCCAAAACTACGGCGCCGATCCGGTATCGGCTTTTGTTTTTCCCTCGGAAATCGCGGCAAGCCTTTGGATGGAAGAAGCCCTTTCCTTTTTGGATGCGGGAACAATTGACGCACGCAGATTTATCGCCTGGGACCGGTTTAAGGAAGATGCCGCGGCGGCGAGTCTACCCGGAAAACAGGCGGTGTCGGGACCGATCCGAAGGCTCTATGCTCTTAACCTGGTACGAAGAAATGCAGACGCCCCAACACCCTTTTTTACCACGATCATTCCGTCTGACTATGCCGAATCGGGAGAGGTCTTTTCCTCATGGATCGCCAGCATACTCCCATCACTTGCTTGCTGGGAGCGGAGAATTGGCGCAAGGTCCTTACAAAGCGATGCTATGGATAGCGAAGCCGCCGACCTCGCGTTTCTTAAAAAGGATTACGAAAACTTCCTGGATTCCCTGTCTCTTTTTGAACCCTCCTGGCAAGAGCCCGCCTTCTCCGGAAAACACTGGCACTACCACATCCTGTATCCCGAGGTAATCGAAGACTGGCATGAATATGAGCGGGTTATCATTGCAAACCCTGCAATTACCGTTCACCACATTAACGATCACTCATCCTCACCGACAAACGAAGCTATTCCCAATGAGGTATTTCAAACAGTCCGGGAAGAGATGGCGACTGTGGCGCTCAGAATAGAAGCTCTGTTAAGAGCGGGCGTTACCAGCGACCGTATCGCAGTAAGCGTTCCAGATATCGAGGAAGAGAGAGCATACCTTATGCGCGAACTGACCCTGCGGGGAATACCGGCAGACCTCCGTTCGGGCGAACCGCTTGGCAGCCTTCCGGCTGGGCGCCTTTTTACACTAATCCAGGGATGCGTTAACTCTAACTTTGCCTTTGCAGACCTTAAGGCTCTCTTGCTCGACCGGCTTATTCCCTGGAAAGACCGCCGTATGGCCGAAGCCCTTATCGCCTTTGGAATAGAAAATCATTGCGTAAGCTCATGGAAAGAGAACGGCAAACCGGTGGACATCTGGAGCGAAGCCTTCGCCCATCCGGCTCGTAATCTCTTGCCGCATCCCGATCTGCCCATCTGGTTCAGGGAATTACGAAACAGCTTGCAAGGACTACTGCGCAGCGAGGATTTTTCTACACTCCGCAAACGGTATTTTGCCTTTCGCGAACGGTTTTTGGACATGGAACAACTTGAGGAAGAGGACGACGCAGTTTTTGCCCGGTGCGTAGAAGAGCTCAAGGGCCTTATCCAACTTACCGACCGCTACCCCTGCCTCATGCCGCACAATCCCTGGTCCTTTTTTATCAGTACGCTTGCTTCAGCACGATACGTACCGCAGCGAAGTTCCGGCGGAGTAAGCGTTTTTCCCTGGCGAGTCGCTGCGGGAACTCCCTTTGACTATCACTTTGTTCTGGACGCCAGTCAGGATCGCGCAACAGTCCTCTACCGGGAACTTGGCTTTTTGGCTCAGGACACTCGAGCCAGATGCGGCTTGCGGGACAGTGATGCGTCCCTGGATTTTTTTACCCTGTATCATCTCTGTGGTGCCCGTTTTTCCGTTTCACGCCAGGCAATCGCCGGATACTCAACACCTCACGGGCACCTAATGGAAAAAAAACCGGAAACTCTTTCTCTAAGCGACCCTCTTGCCGCGGAAAAGGCTTTTTGTTTTGGACAAGGACCACTTCCCGATCGCCTGTATCATTCACAGGTTTCCGGCAGAAACGCTTTTATGGAACGTCGCGTTTCTTCCCGTTTCTCTTATCTTTCCTCGCCGTTTGGTCAGTCAGTTCCTGCACTGACTTCACGAATCACTTTAAAACACATCCAGGATGGACTTGTTAAGATAAGCCAGAGCGACTTGGCGTCCTTTGCACCCTGCAATGCCCGATGGTTTCTTAAACACCTTCTTGGTCTTAAACAGCAGGAGCGGGATGCAACCTTACCCAACGAACGCAATCTTGGCCTCTTGTATCATCAGGTTCTTTGCGCGGTGTACACACGGATCAAGAAAGAAGACACACAATTCAATCCCGAACATCTTCCCGAATACCTGGAATGGGCACGTGCCGAGGCAAGGGGTGCAACTTCTCAACACGCGGATTTTAAGGGCCCCCTGGCCGAACCGCTCATTGGAATTCTGGCCAACAATGTTGTAGAGGGCGTAAGCAAGATAATCCAAAAAGATGCCGAAGAACTCCCCTTCTATGAACCATGGGCCCTGGAACAAAAATATACGGTAGCTACCGACACCCTCTTGTTTCAGGGATTAGTTGACCGCATTTCCCGTAATAGCGCAGAAGAGACCTTTGTTATCATTGACTATAAAACCAAAAAGAAACACGGGGTTGCAGCATACACCCCCACACGGGATAGCGACGGACGTCCGCGAATGGACGACTATCAAATCCCCATGTACCTTTTTTTAGCGGAACAAAACTTGCTCAAGCAGCAGATAGACGACGCATGGTTTGCCGATATTACCGAAGGAAAATTCCACCGCATCGTAAGTGCACAAGGCACCGGAAGGGCAAAACCAATTGAGAGACGCCATTTTACACCGGCAATGGAAGCCCTTGGCCAGATGTCAGCGCTGTTTAACCAGGCCGTTCGCGAAGCAAACTTTACCAAACCGCAAGACCTGAGCCGCGAAGATTGCGCTACCTGCGACTTTACCGAAGTTTGCCGCCGAATCTACACGGTTGGAGGCTGTGAATGAAATCCATCAAAGACCTCCTGGCAGAACTTGATTCTTCCCAACGCGACGCCGCCACAATGACGCGAAACGCGGTAATCGCCGCTGGGGCAGGCTCAGGCAAAACACGCGTACTCGCCGCCAGATACGCCTATCTGGTTGTGGAAAAAGGCATCCCGGTACACGAAATTCTTACCCTTACCTTTACCAAAAAAGCCGCTTCGGAAATGTATGCACGCATACATCAATATCTAAGTCACATCGATGACGAAAGAGCTACAGCAGCAGTTACCTCATTTCATACTGCACGAATCGAAACCATCGATGCCTTTTGCAACGCCATCGCGCGCAGCGCATGTCGTCTTTGGGGCTTTTCGCCAGATTTTACTATCGACAACGATCGAGCCCGCGACATAGCCCAGTCCATAGCCCTGCCTTTTTTTATTGAACGTAGAAGCAAAATAGCCATTCCTGCCCTGATGATTCGTACCAGGCTTGAAGATATTCCGGTTAACTTCTTTGCGAACACCCTGATTAACTATTGCCCGGTAACGGGAGAGACAGATTTTGCCCAAACCTATTCCATTCAGGAAACGGAAATGTACACACGGGCAAAGCTCACCCTTACCCGTCTTAACGGGCAAGTAGCATCTCTTGTGGAGATTGTACGACAGAGCCCGCTTAAGATGAAAACGATCGAGGACTTCAAGAAAAAAGTCGAAACCTTACCCAATGAACCTCTTTCAAGTCGAGACGAAGATCTTGTAGAGACACTTTCTTTCTACGAAAACCTCTGTGCTCTAAGCATTCGAGGAAACTCAAAAGAAGAAGACTTTTTACGCCTTAAAGATGTTTTTAACTCCATCAAGAAAGAGCTCTTTCCCGAAATAACCGCTATCGCAGGTTTTATCCTGAATCGCGGAGCTATAGCCGACGCCTTTGCCCTCCTTGACGAGTTTGCCCTTCTGTTTAATCGTCGCAAACGGGAAGAAGGAGTGCTTACCTTTACCGACGTGGCCCATCTTGCCCGCGATGCCCTTATTCGCGACCGGCAATTGCGACAGTCATATAAAAGTGAATTTTCCGCGATAATGATCGACGAATTTCAGGACGACAACGCCCTGCAAAAGGACCTTCTGTTTTTATTGGCGGAAAAATCGGACATCCAGAGCCCTGGCGTACCACAAGCGCATCAGCTGTGCCCTGATAAACTCTTTTTTGTCGGAGACGAAAAACAGTCTATCTACCGCTTCCGCGGTGCGGATGTGTCCGTGTTTCGCGCTCTTGCTGATGAACTTGCAGCTAGCGATATGCCGTCTCTTAACACCAACTACCGAAGCGAAACCAATCTGCTAGAAGCCTTTAACGCTATCTTCCCCGAGGTATTTTTATCCGAGTCCAATCTACCCCGATACGAAGCTTCCTTTACGCCGATATCTACCAGCCGACGAAGTGATGGAGTTGACCCATCCATTGAGTTCCTGTGCCTGGATACAGACCGTTTCGACAAGAACAACCGGAGCATCCTTTCTCCCCAGCAAACGGAAGCACTTGCAGTAGCGGAAGAAATCGCAGAGCTTATCAAAAAAGGCTTCCCCGTGCGAGACGGGAAGGGCTCCACTCGGCCCATTTGCGCAAACGACATTGCAATCCTGTTTCGCTCTGGCACCCATCAACACCTGTACGAGCAGTACCTCCGCGAATTGGGCATACCCTATCAAACCGAAAGCTTACGAGGTCTGTTTAATGACGCGCCGGTTAATGATCTATACGCCCTGCTTCGCCTGGCCGTCTTCCCCGCGGACCTGCGAGCCTATGCCATACTCCTTAGGTCCCCGCTGGTTGGCGTAAGCGACCTCGCATTTGCGCACGCCCTTGTTAACGCCAACACCAAGTTTCAAGCCTCCGGTAATCCGGAGCTCTTTGATCCGTCACTAGCCGATGCCATGGACGAACAGGACCGCCGGCTTTTTCTTTTAGGCCGACAACTATGGCTTTCCGTGCAAAAAGACGCAGACCGTGTGCCTTCCGCGGATCTTGTCAGCCGCATATGGTGGAACTTGGGGTATCGTTATTCCCTTCTGCTCCACAGTGGCCTTGACCAATATGCGGAGCTTCATGATTACTTCTTTGAGCTTGCCCGACAAGCCGATCGAAAGGGCGAAACCCTCGCCGTATTTCTGGACCGTATCGCGGATATCAGAGACAATGGGGACAAGATCGAAGGAATACAAGTGCCCGTTGAACGCACTGGCGGGGTAAGCATCATGACTATTCACAAGAGCAAGGGGTTGGAGTTCCCGGTAGTATTTCTCGTCGATTGCGCAAATGCCGGAAAAAACAAGGGCAACGACCAAAGCGTGTACATGAGCGACCGCTGGGGGATTACCATTAACATTGGACTCAAGGGCAAGGGAAAGGCCGTCTCGGACAATCCTTTTTTCCTTGAAGGCAAAGAAGAAGAGCGCAAAAAAAATCTTGCCGAACTGCGCCGCCTGCTCTATGTTGCAATGACCCGTGCGGAACTAAGACTGTATATCTCGGCCCAATGTTCATGTAAACGGGATCCGATACCCGAAACAGAAGCGACCACAGATGAACTTCGCCACATCATGACGATGATCCATCAAGAATCCCTGGATAAAATAAGCTGTTCCTTTCTCTCATTACTATCTTTGCCCCTTTCAACCCAGGTGTTACCCCAAATCAGGATGAGGGAAGTGCTTCCCGCACCAAGAGACTACGCTCGCCAACGAAACAGGGATGCCTCGCAAGCAGCAACAAGTTTTCCAGAACAAGCGTTTATCTCGCTTGCTACACTGCCCGCAACAGAATATCCCCGCCCTCCCAAACGGCGGTTTACTGCGACAGGACTTCCACAGAGCGTAGAAACAGAGGCACAAAAATTTTCCGCGTTTCAACATGAACAGGAATCGGATACTGAAAGCGATGAACTTTCCAGGGCGCTGGAGGCAGAGGGGCTCAACAGTGCGGAATTTGGAACCCTTGCCCACAAATCAATCGAAGCCTATCTTACCAACACCCCGTTTACCGGACCGCAAGGCCTTGTATCAATACTACACGCGATGACTCAGCGTTTTATCGACTCACACCTGGGACAGCTTGCAAGTGACAGTGAATGGAGAGAAAGTGAGTTTGCGTTTATCACCCGTATGCGCGATGGAGAGCGGGATATCGCAGTAACCGGCCAAATTGACCTGATCTTTGATGCAGGGGATGCGGTATATCTGGTAGATTACAAGACTGATCGGATAGAAAATCCTGCGATTCACGAGCGACAACTTTCCGTGTATCGAAAGGCTGCCGCTGACCTGTGGCACAAACCGGTAGAAAGTTGGCTTTTTTACCTGCGAACCGGGAACGCTATCCGCCTTGGCGGGTAAAGTTTTATTTATACAATGCCGATACTGTTGAAGACGTTTGACCTCCTTCCTGTTTTTATGGAAATACTTGGCAAACGTGATATACTCGAAAAAAAGGTTCGGGCCAGAAGGAATATTCATGAAGGATTTGCAATACTTTAAAACGCATCCAAAAATTGATGCACATAATCACCTGAACCTTGGCATGCGCTATTCTTCGTACCTTTTATGGTCAGGCCTCCCGATTCCGGACTTTCCGCGCAAAATGAACGGCCTGGACGACATGCACGACATTATTACCAAATATACCCGTCCCCGCTGTAAAACCGGCGATGATGTTATCAGCCTTATCGATATGTCCATTCGAGATGCGATTGCCGACGGGGTTACCGTGCTGGAAGGTTCCATCGATATTGGTTTTGTTGTTCATTTTAAAAAGGACCTGGACAAATTCCTGGAAATGGTCAGCGACTTTACCGAAAAATACCGCGATAAAATAGACATCCGGCCCGAATTGGGAATGGGCAAAACCTTTGACAAGTCCAAGATTGCAAAATGGGCGCCAATTCTTTTAGACAGTAAAATTTTTAGAAGTATCGACCTCTATGGACCCGAGGTAGAAGACGGTATCGAAGAATTCAAATCAATATTCGCCCAAGCCGAACGCCTTGGTCTTAAAAAACGGGCACATGTTGGGGAGTTTTCCGACGCTACCTCAGTGCGGCGATTTGTAGAATACTTTGACCTTCACGAGGTGCAACATGGAATCGGC
Organism: Spirochaetales bacterium; assembly: GCA_016929605.1. GTDB lineage: Bacteria > Spirochaetota > Spirochaetia > Treponematales > Treponemataceae > Teretinema. Next base: position 24,814 of record JAFGIM010000075.1, read on the forward strand.
GCGGCCAGCGACGAGTCCGTCCTTCGCTTCCTGGCCGACCGCAAAATCCGCTGCAATGTCTGCCCGCAAAGCAATGTTATCCTGGGAGCGGTGCCCTCGCTAAAGGCACACCCGGTTAAAAAGATGCTCAACGCCGGAGTACCCGTCACTATTGGTACCGACGACCTTTTATTCTTTGGTTCAACCGTGGCAGAACAAATATTCGACCTTCTATCCAACGACGTCATTACCGAAGCAGAGGCCGAAATTCTCGTCTGCGAAGGCGTTCAGTAACACCTATTTCAGGTGAACCATTAACAACATCACATCCGAATTACGCAAACCGGGAATTCTCGCTGCCTGGCCCAACGTCTGTGGCCGTACGTTTTTTAGCTTAGTCCGCGATTCCATAGAAAAACCACTCACCGCGTCATAATCAAAATCGTTCGGTATCACCTTGCCATCCATACGCTTAAGCCTGTCCACTCGTCTGTCCTGAGCGTCAATATAATGGGCATACCGAATTTCCAGCTCAGCCGATGTGGCAATCTCGGGAGAAAAGGCCGTAAAAGAAGCTTCCAGGGAAAGAATATCCTCCAAGGGAACCAGGGGATCCCGAAGCGCGTCGGCACTCGATTTTCCCAAGTGAGGGGTCAGGGACGGACGAAGGCCGATATCGGATGAACCTATTCTGCGTCCCTCCATCAGGCGAGTGAGCTCCTCACGCTTGGAAAGACGCTGCTGAAGCCTTTCCATTGCCTCATCATTTTGTAAACCAATCTCGCGTGCCATTGCGGTCAATCGCTCATCAGCGGTATCGTGGCGGAGTCGTAACCGATATTCCGCCCGAGCGGTAAACATTCGGTATGGCTCCTTTGTTCCCAGAGTAACCAAATCATCAATCAATACACCGATGTAAGCGTCGGCGCGCCCCAATACAAAGGGCCGCAGATGCGCAGGAACAGACACCCCTCCAGGTCCGGAAAGGGAGCCTTCCTGCAGGGCCCGCACATATAGGGCGGCATTAATACCCGCAATCAATCCTTGCCCGCCAGCTTCCTCGTACCCGGAGGTTCCATTTATTTGGCCCGCGGTAAAAAGCCCTCTTACCCGTTTTGTTTCAAGAGAAGGCATAAGCTGAGTTGGATCAATATAATCATATTCAACCGCATAGGAGGGCCGCGTTACCTTGGCCTCGGCAAGACCGGGAATGGTTCGCATAAACTCATCCTGAACTTCTTCGGGAAGCGAGGAAGAAAGGCCGTTTATATACAGCTCGTCGGTATCAAGTCCTTCCGGCTCAAGAAACAATTGATGGCGCTCGCGTTCGGCAAAACGAACTACCTTGTCTTCTATGGATGGACAGTACCGGGGGCCAACCCCCTCGATTTTTCCGGAAAACAGGGGAGATCTGGAAATGTTATTGCGAATTATCTGGTGCGTAGTATCATTTGTATAGGTAACATAACAGGAAACTTGCTCTAAAGATGGCGAGGGGCCGGTAAAAGAAAAAGGCATGATAAGAGAATCTCCGTCTTGCTTTTCCAGGACAGAAAAATCTACGCTCCCTTTAAGAATGCGGGGCGGTGTTCCCGTTTTTAACCTGCCAACGGTAAAGCCCGCGCGCCGAAGCATAGTGCCAAGCCCTCTGGCCGCTTCTTCTCCCAATCGTCCATGCGGAGCCTCGTACTCTCCAATAAAAATCTTTCCCTCAAGAAAGGTTCCCGTAGTCAGCACAACAGCACGGGCGGATATACTTCTTCCACGAGACGTGCGTACCGCGGTGATAACACCCTGATCTACATATCCACTCTCGTCGGCTCCGGCTATTTCAAGGGCTACCACTGTATCCTGATATATCGAAAGCCCCGGTTGCATCTCCAGCGTATGCTTGGCTAATAGATGATAGCGATATTTGTCCGTCTGAACGCGAGGCGCCTGAACCGCAGGACCCCGGCTCTTGTTAAGCAGGCGGTACTGTATCATCGTCGCGTCAGCGAGCCGAGCCATTTCTCCCCCAAGGGCATCAATCTCCCGTACGATATTTCCCTTGGAAATACCGCCAATTGAGGGGTTACAGGATAATTTTCCGATTGAATCAAGCGTTTGGGTAATCAGTAGGGTGGAAAGGCCCATGCGGGCGGGGGCAAGCGCGGCCTCAATGCCGGCATGACCGCCGCCAACAACGATTACGTCATAGTCAGTATAGCGAAAACCCATAGACCGGGAGTATACCCGCCCATGCGGGTATCTGTCTATTATTCCATTACCAGCACTCGATCGGCCAATCGCTGTGCTTCCTCTCGATCGTGGGTTACATAGACGGCAGTATACCCAAGCTCACGCTGACGCTCCCGGAGTTCACATCCCAATCGCACCCGTAGCTCCTGATCCAAGGCGGTGAGTGCCTCGTCAAACAGTACAACCGCCGGTTCTACCGCAAGGGTGCGGGCAAGGGATACCCTCTGTCGCTCGCCGCCAGAAAGACTGTCAACATTCCGCCGGGCAAAACCGGAAAGGGAAAATCGCTCAAGCCAAAAAGCCGCTATCTGTCTGCTTTCTTTTTTTGTTTTTCCCGCAGAGCGCGGTCCATAACCAATATTGTCTTCCACCGATAAATGAGGGAACAGGGCTGATTCCTGAAAGACCATACCAACCCCTCTTTTCCCCGGCGAAAGAGCGGTTACATCCCTTCCCCCAATCACTACCCTTCCCGAATCTGGTGGTAAAAGACCGGCAATTATCCTGAGTACGCTGGACTTTCCGCAACCAGAGGGTCCAAGCAGGGCAAGGGATTCACCCGTGTGCAAGTTAAAACTTAAAATGATATCCTTCATGGGCCAGTGTTTAACAATAGAGATCAGTTCCAGGCTCATCGAACATCCTCCACTTTAGACTGTCCATCCTGCAAGAAAAAAACGAGCGAACTTAGTAATGCAAGAAACACAGCAGCGGCGCTCGCTTCGGCAAACCGATACGAACCCGCCAAACGATACACCAAGAGCGACAGGTTCTCAAAGCGATCGAGCGAAAGAACCAGGGGCAAGGTCGCGTCTCCGCAGGCGATCGCAAACGAAAGGGCAAAGGCAGATTGAATTCCGCGGGCAACTAAGGGCAAGCGAACGCGAAACTGACGATCAAGAGAGCTCGTCGACAGAAGTGCAGCCCCTTCATCAAGGGCAACAGGTATCCGGTCAAAGGAAGCGCGTATCTGCGTCCATGCAAAGGGAAGAGACAGGGATGCCTGCGCAAGGACAAGGGTACACACGCCCATACGCGGAGCAAGAACTATCCATCCAAAACCAAGCATTACCGAAGACACCGCAAGGGGTACCAAGGGCAACACCCGGGTCACAGCTGAACGGCTTCTACCCACTAAAAGAGTCAGAGACAGGGCTGCAATGGTAGAAAGAAAGGCCGCGCAGGAGGACACCCAGACGGTTGTACCCAACGAGCGAAAGAAAGAGGGCCGGGAAAAAAGGGTTTGCCAGGGTGCCCGCAAGAGAGAAAGAGAGATGGTGCCCGAAGGAACAATAGACAGGGATCTACAAACAACTGAGACAAGAGGCCCCAAAAAAAACACCGCGACAGAGAGGAGATACGCGATAGAAAAACACAACTCGCCAGTACCATGCAGGCGATGGCGAGGGCGCAGCTGTGGGGCTCGAGAAGAGCGGGAAGATAGCTGACCTTCTATCCGCACATAGGCCAATACAATGCCAAGTCCTGCAAGGGTTTCTGTTAAGGCAACCAGAGCCGCATATCTAAAATTAAGATCAGAGCGAGCGGCCTGGAACAACTCAACCTCCAGCGAGGTGCCTCCAATTCCGCCAAACAAAAGCACGATAACAAAACTAAAAAAGCAATATAAAAAGACAAGAGCCCCCGAAGAGAATACGGCCCCGGCAAGCTGAGGAAACACCACTGTTCGCAATATACGAAGCCTTCCCGCTCCTAATAAAGCGGCTGCCTCTTCGGTACAGGGGTCAGTGCGCTCCCAAATCTGGCTCACCGCTCGCAGTACTACGGGAAAATTGTATAATCCATGAGCCAATACAACCCCCCATAATGAATATAAAAAGGTTATGGGGGGATCAACAGCGCCGGTAAGTGCCTGTAGTACGGTATTCAGGTAGCCCTGTCTGCCATAAAAAAGCACAAAGGCAAATGCGACAATAACCGGCGGCACACACAGGGGAATACCGGAAAGGGATAACAGCAATCGTCTTAGCGGAAACTCACGCCGGGCTACCAAAAAAGCTGCGGGAATTCCTACAAGGATGGCCACCAACGACGAAAGCAAAGCCTGGGTCGCTGTAAACATCAGGGCAGATACCAGGGCGCTCAGATGATCGAATGTAAGAGGCATACCCTGATGCGCAAACAAGGGAATCAGGGCCGCGCCTGCGGGAAGTATAAACGAAAGGGCAACAGCTGCGGTTATTGCAAGCGACAAGCTTGCTCCCAGGGTAAAAAAAGTCCGAGACATCACCTTTCGCTCACATTCCCCTCTCATCAATTACCCAAAATAGACAGCATTTTGCGCGTAGCTGGAGCAAGAGAGGCCGGATCTACAAACAATTTCTTAGAGGCGTGCGGAGCGGCCACATAGGAGGAAGGGAGAGTAACCGAGGGAGACACCGGATACATCCACTGAGTCAGCGGCAACACGGCTTGGGCCTCCGGGGAAAGCATAAAATCAATAAAGGCTTTTCCACCGCGTGAATTGGGCGCGTCCCGAACCAGACCCATCCCCTCTATTTGAATTGGATGGCCCTGATCAAAGATAAGCGCCTTATAACGGGAACTACCATCATACTCAAGATGATATGCAGCGCTCGTGGTGTAGCTAATTACCAGCGGTGCCTCTCCGGCGGTAAACAAGCCATACCCGGAATCCCAACCGGGAGCCATAGTTAAAATAGACGGTTTAAGGCGTTTCCAGTAATCATCAAAATCATTCTGATACACTGCAAGGGTCCATGCCACAAAGCCAAGACCGGGGGTACTGGTCCTGGGATCCATCAGAATGAGTCGCTTGTGATAGTCAGGCTTGGTCAAATCTTCCAAGGATCGTGGTTCTGGAACAGAGGAATGGGTATCGTATATAAGGGCAAAATAGCCCCAGTCATAGCTTGTTAATATATAGTCTTGTGCAAGAACAAGCTCAGAGGGAATATCTGATGCGGAGGGACTCTTGTATGGTTCAAGAACGCCTGAGTCCCGAGCTCGAGTAAGAAGATTGTTGTCTATACCAAGAAGAACATCGGCTACGGGCTTTTTTTTCTCGAGTACCGCACGGGACAACACCTGGGCTGCATCACCGGCGGAAACAAAACGAACAGTATATCCGGTTTTTTCTGTAAAAAGCTTTTCCAATTGCGGGGCTGGACCCCACTCGGCAATAAATGAATCGTAGGCGTACACGACAACTTCGTTTTGTCGCGCCCCGGAAACCTCTCCCGTACCCGCACCATAGAGGAGCGCAACAGAGATAAGCATACAGATAACAAATAAGCGTTTCATACCATACCCCCAGAGGGGCTATGGTAGCGAAGCCTGACTAAACTTGCAAGGGAATTGAATCGTAAAAAAAACACCCCGTAAGGAAAATCCTTCGGGGTGTTCATTTCTGCAGTAGCATATGCCCTATCGGGCATTGAGTATGCCCTACCGGGCATACTCTACAATTCTGGTTTCGCGGATCAGGGTTACGCGAATGCGCCCCGGATACCTTAGATCATTCTCAATTTTTTTCGCAATCTCCCGTCCCAGATCCTTAACGTCTCCGTCGGGAATTTTCTCGTTATTAACCAGTACACGAAGTTCTCGTCCAGCCTGAATGGCATAGGCTTTCTCTACACCAACAAAACTTTCTGCGATCGCTTCCAGGTTTTCAAGTCGCTTAACGTAGTTATCAATCGTTTCCCGGCGGGCGCCAGGGCGGGCAGCAGAGATTGCGTCCGCAATCTGTACCAGTACCGCTTCGATGCAGTTTGGTTCCACATCATTATGGTGGGCGCCAATCGCGTTAATAACGCGGGCATCTTCATTCATTTTACGGGCCAAATCCATACCAACTTCTGCATGGTTCTGATCGGAATCGTTTTCCGCTCCCTTTCCAATGTCATGCAAGAGGGCAGAACGCTTTGCCAAATCCCTGTTCGCACCAACCTCAGCCGCGAGCATCCCCGCGATCATGGCTACTTCCTTGGAATGGTACAACACATTCTGTCCGTAGCTGGTACGGAAGTACAGCCGTCCAAGGGATCTAACCCCCTCCTGACTCATGTTGTGTATACCAAGATCAAACAGGACCTTTTCGCCCTCTTCGTAAATCTTCTGGGATATTTCGCGAGTAACCTTTTGAACGATTTCCTCAATGCGAGCCGGATGAATACGCCCGTCCAGAATAAGCCGTTCAAGAGATACCTTGGCGATTTCCTTGCGAACAGGATCAAAGCAGGAGATAACTACTGCCTCGGGGGTATCGTCAATAATGACGTCTACACCGGTCAGGGTTTCAAGGGTTCGGATATTGCGCCCTTCCCGGCCGATAATGCGCCCCTTCATCTCATCGCTGGGTAAACTTACCGTGGCAACAGTAATGTCTCCGGTGGTTTCTGTGGCAATGCGCTGAATGGTGGTTACCAGGATATCACGAGCCTTCTTTTCGGACGCAACCTGTGCTTCCTGTTCAATCTTGTTGAGCAAGGCTTGCGCGTCATGCTTGGCTTCGTTTTCCAAATCCTTGATAATAAGATCCTTTGCTTCTTCCGAGGTAAGCCCCGAAATCCGCTCCAGTTCTTGTCGATATCTCTCTTCTTCGTCCAAAAGGAACTTTTCTCGTTCAACAAGAGCCTTTTCCTGTTCGGAAAAACGCTCCTCCTGCTTGTCCATAGACTCGCTTCGTTTGTCGAGGGTTTCTTCTTTAACGGTGAGACGTCTCTCGTAGCGTTGAAGTTCACTCCTACGCTCACGATTTTCCCGCTCCTGCTGGTTTCTTTCCCGAATTAGCTGTTCTTTTGCTTCTAGAAGAATTTCCTTCTTTTGAGCTTCTGCTTCTTTTATAGCATCCTGTTTAACACGTTCCGCTCTCTGTTCAGATGCAGATAGTTGAAATCTGGCGTACAGCCAGCGAATAGTCCATCCAAGAAATAAACCGGCAGCAGGCAGGGCTACATACAGTACTGTCATACGTACGCTCCTTCCATTTTATATGCTGTCAACGTACATAGTATATGGGAAGGAAGGTGATGTCAAGAAAAAACGCTGGGCCGGTTTTTTAGACCGGATGAGCGGCAATAGCCTCACAAAGATCCCCATAACTAATGCCGGTTGCCCGTGCCTCCTGGGGCAACAAGCTTGTCGGGGTCATTCCGGGAAGGGTATTCGCTTCCAAACACCAAAAAACACCCTTGTCATCTCGAATAAAGTCAATTCTTGAATAACTTCCAAGCTGTAAACAGCGATGCACAGATAGAGCAAGGGTGGCAAGCGCCGATTCTTCTTGAGGAGGTAGATCAGCCGGGCAAATTTCCCTGGAACGACCGCCTTGATACTTGTTTGCATAGTCATAAAAGCCCTGAACGGGGATAATCTCGATCGACGGTAGTGCCCGATCAAGAAAAATACCAATCGAAAACTCTCTCCCCGTGATTTTTTTCTCAACCAGGATCCTGGACTCCCACAGACTTGCCGCGTCAAGGGCTTTTTCAAGCTCTTCATAGGCAGTAACCATGGAAACACCCACACTTGACCCACAACTAAGGGGCTTTACTACGCAGGGAAAGCCAATTTCCATCCGAATACGCTCAAGCATAGTGTGGCGATCTTCCCGATCCGGCTGAACCAGAACCCAATCGGCCGTCGGAATTCCGTCCCGGACAAGTAATCGCTTCGTTACATCCTTATCCATTGCCAAAAGGCAACCAGCATAGCCGGAGCCAGTGTACGGAATGCCCAACACATCAAAAAAGGCCTGTATCTGCCCATTTTCTCCCATTGCGCCATGCAGGGCCAGAAAAACCACATCACTGGCCCGACACAAGTCCAGGACACCCGGGCCAACCAATTCCCGTCGATTACCATTTTTCCGGCGGATATCGTCTAAATCAGGTTCTTTTTCGGGTACTTTGTAGGAAAATTGATGCCCATCAGCCGCAGTATAAAACAGGGATGCTACTCCTTCACCAGGAATGGAAAGCCCTTCATACACATCAATCAGGGCTACCTGATGACCTTTATCAATAAGCGCGTTTGCGATAAGACTTCCAGAAGACAGCGAGACATCTCGCTCCGGGCTCAAACCGCCCGCAAGTACCGTTATTTTCATGATGTATCAGTAAATCATAAAGACAAGGGAAAAACAATTGATAGTTGGCGGTAAATGCTTTACAATTACTTGAATTTATTTGATTCATAATGCCGTATTAAGGAGGAAACAGACAATGACACGATCGCGCCTTGGTCAAGCATTTCTGACAGCCTTAGTGCTTTTCCTCACGGCCTGTTCTACCGGCATTGGCTCCTCCGACGAAGACAGCTCCCGAAAAATCGAAGTCTACGGAAACCTGTATATCCCTATTCCTTCGGACTTTTTATTTGTATCCGAGCTAACCGATTCAGAACAGCGAATCAAGGGACTTACTGGAGACATTCTTATTACGGTTGGATCCCAGGAGCTTATCATTCCAGCCGGTAAAACCTACCTCAAAGATTCCCAAACACTTGCAGCCCCTCTTCCTGCAAACCTGACCATTGACTTTTACGGAGTAGCGGTAATTACCTGTATGTCCCGTTTGTCTACAGACAATAAAACCCTCTCCTTTGCGGGATACCTGCTTACCTCTATCGATAAAAACGCTAAAACGCTGGACCTTAACAATATTGACCTGGATGGCGACAAGATAATCAGTACCCAGGAGAAATCAAGTCCCCAATTTATTCCTGCAGTAAAAAGCAACGGATATACCGCAGACGCCCTTGCCTCTATTTCA
>JAFGIM010000076.1 GCA_016929605.1 Spirochaetales bacterium
ACATAGATCATTTTAAACAAATTAACGATTCCTATGGCCATGCGGAGGGAGATCGCGTATTGGTAAAGACGGTGGAGGCAGTTCGCTCGGAGATCAGGTCTTCTGATTTTTTGGCACGCCTTGGCGGCGAAGAATTTGTGGTGATTCTTTCGCATTGTCCAGTAGAGGCAGCTATCACTGCAGCCGAAAAAATCAGGCGGGCAGTTGCACAAGCAAAGGTTTGCGAGTCCTCCCCGGTTACGATCAGTGTGGGTGTCGCTTCTTTACAAAAGGAAGAGCGCGTTGATTCTCTTATTGCTCGCGCGGATCAGGCAATGTATCGGGCAAAGGAAGCTGGCCGTAACTGCGTTCGGGTAAGTCCTTAAAAAAAACTTAGAGCGATTGCACATAGCCTGCGGCAATGCGTATCGCTTCTTCCATACTCACGCCGCTTGCAAGGTTTTTTCCCGCGATATCCATAGCCGTTCCGTGGTCAACTGATGTTCGCAAGATGGGCATGCCCCCGGTTACCGCGATTGTTCGCTCAAAATCCAGGGTCTTGGCGGCAATGTGTCCCTGATCGTGATAGAGGGACAATACACTTGAATAGCGGCCTTGATGTGCCAGATGAAACACCGAATCTGCGCTTACCGGCCCTTCTACTGCAATACCCTGTTGTTGCAGATATTTCACCGCTGGCTGTATCTCTTCAATTTCTTCCTGTCCAAAAAGTCCGCCATCGCCGCAATGCGGATTTAATCCCGCTATTGCCATGGTTCCTGTGGTTAGCTTGAGTGAGGAAAGCATTGCCGAACACCGTTTTACATAATCGATGATGCGCTCTTTGGTAACCATGGAGCAGGCTTGCCTCAGGGACACATGACGAGTCAGGAAAAAAATACGCAGGGCTCCTACTTGAAACATGGTAAGCGGGTCGGCAGTTCCCGTAAGAGCGCCGAATATTTCGGTGTGACCAATATAGGGTACTCCCGCAGCTCGGAGCGCCTCTTTATGGATTGGGGCAGTAGCTACGGCATTAACTTTTTTATCCATGGCTAGCTTGATGGAAGCTTCTATATATTCATACGCCGCTCTTCCGCACATAGCGTCCACCTTACCGCTCATAAAAGTGTCCATATTCACGTTGGGCATATCGATTAGATTGAGCGTTCCATAGCTATAAATACCCTGTGACGGATCGGTAATGCAGTTAATGCTCAGAGGCGAGTTACTCTCTTGTATGGTTTTGGCAAAGATTCGGCTGTCGCCTATGACGGCCACGCGGGAATCGGTGTGGATGCTTTGTTGGGATAGGGCTTTTATAATTATTTCCGGCCCGATTCCCGCAGGATCACCTGAGGTGACGGCGATAAGGGGTCTATTCATGATTATTCCGCCTTTGGTTTTCTTTTTTCTATGCTACCTGAAAACCGATTGACGGCGCAAGCTATTCAGCCTTTTTGCGCTTACGTAAAGCGTGCGCACAGGCAGGTTCCCCGCACGATATCGGAGATAAAGGTGAGCGATTGCACTTTCCATACCGAAATGAGCGACGGAGGAAGACTTGAATCAGGCACGATGGAGGCATAGAGATTGATCTCGTTGTTAAAAAAAGCTGAATTATACACGCCGCCAGATTCGACTTCACTTGAGTAATCGGGGATACCGGCATAAAAAATTTCTGATTCTACAAGGTCCTGGAAAAAGTGGCTGCCAAAGGAAAGTTCCGGCCGGTATCCTCCCTGATCCCAAGCTCTCTCGCAGACTACGCAAAAACCGTCTATTTCCGCAAAGCGAACGGGTACGCCCAGTTCGGGAGATGTAGTGCCGATGCGTCCCGGCGCGACGAGAAGGGCCGAAAGCCCATTTTCTTTCGCGTAGGAATTAATCGCGCCGATCTGTCGCGCTACCGTCGGCTTTTCCTTCCAGGGAAGCTCCCAATATTGCTGCGGGTCGATTGTTACTACAAGATCAAGGCGGAGGTTCGTTTGCGGCCCCATGACGTTAGACTCCAAAAAGAAAAAAACCGAGGACGGTGGAATTGTGGCAATGGTTTGCGCGTCCAGAGGCTGAGCGGCTTGATGCTCCGTGGTTGGGATTGAAGGCATTTGCAATGGACGACATTGCAGTAAGTTTATCAGCCGCTCTCCGTGAGAGTTCCAGTTTACGGTAAACTCGATATCCACCGGATTTCTATATTCGGTTTGGAGAACCAGGAGTATCCGTGAAATATCCTCGATAAAACCGCTTTCTTTGGCGATTCCACTGCAGGTGGCAACGTATACCGGCCGTGGCGTGCCTTTCTCTGCAAGGTATCGTTGGGCATTTTCATCTTCTTCACAGATACGTTCGATGATAAAGGGGCTTAACCAAGGAAGTACATCGTCGAGTGACCTTGTTTCAAGTTCCCCCGATTCAAGGTTGAGTAGGTCAATGGATCGTTGGCAATAGCGCGTTGAGTCGGTGGCATAGGTTGGAGGTAAGTTAGGACGACCAAGAGCGATAAGGCGGGGGTAGTCGCTATCCGTCCTGTCTACTGCACGAGTGCCAAGCCCGGCGACGAGGCGGATCATTCCTTTATCGCATTCAATTGATTCGTGCCATTTCCATGCGTTAAACGAATACCCAACACCAGCTGCGGCCGGAAGGAAAAAATGACCAAAAAGAGATCCGGAGACGCGCTGTACCAGAATCGCCATTTGCTCGTCAGATTCTTCCAGTCCCCTTTGCCTGCGATATGCGAGCGCGGACTCATCCATGCAGCTTGCGTAGACGCACCTTATTGCGTTTTCAAAAGAGGCAAGACGATCTTCGGGCGTGCCGGTATTCACGCAGAATACTGATTCGTATTTTCCTGCGAAGGCATGGCCAAAGCTGTCTTCCAAAAGACTACTGGATCTGACGATGATAGGGCTTTGCCCAAAGTAGGAAAGCATTCGGACAAATTGCTGTTGAATTTCCATAGGGAAGGTTCCGGCGAGAATCCCTTCTTTAAGTACGGGTGCCTGGGTGTAATAACCATCTGAAGTTTTTTGTGCCAATCGTATTTTCCATAGATGATTGTGGACAAGAAAGGTATAAAACACATCAGAGCCTACATAGTATGAATCGTGTGGTTCGCTGCGCTCCGTAAGATCCGCCAAACGCTTTTGTACGATCTTTCGTGCGATAAGCATACCAACCGACTTGCCGCCTATCTTTCCCGATCCAATCATTCGATCGTGGATTTCCAGAAGATCTTCCGCGTCAAAAAAGGAGAGTACCAGATCGAGTATGCGATCCTGGTTGCCAATAAGGCGCTCGGCAAGTTGACGAATAAGGGTGCCACTGTTGTTTGAGGAATTTTGGCTTGCTGTGCGCGCGGAAAGAAAGAAACGCTCCCAGCTGTCAAGATTTTGCCGTGCAGCTTCGGAGGAGGATCTGGATACGGTCTTGTAGAATTTACTTACGGATAGGCCATCTGTTAACGGTTCTATGCAGTCAACTTGATCCAGACACAAGCGGTGAGGGAAAAACATGGTTGGTGAATATCGGTTCCATACCTTGATGGGATGTACATACATATCATCCTCATCATCATCCGAAAAAAGATCAAGGAAAAGCTGTGTGGTTTCGCGAACTCGCGCGATTGCGTCAAAGCTGTGGCGGTTGCGTAGTACGCAAAACCAGGCTACGGTGTCCAGTTCGAAGAGGTAGGGACAGGTAACCGAAAAAAAATTTCCCATCATCAAATCCGCGTCCCAGGCGGTTTGTAAGTCCGACAGGGAATCAAAGATATAAAAGGCTTCCCGTCCTGCAGTAGCAATAATCCGATGAACCTCTGCGGTAAAGTTTTCAAAACCGACTTGCGGATCAAGAGTAATTTTTGTTAGTCCTGCCTCTTCGGCGATGATCGGCTCATGCGGGGCAAAGCGGACGTATATGGTATTTCTTCCGTCTGCAAGGGCTTTTTTTGCAAAGAGAGAGGCAACTCGCCGATAATCGGTTACGGATGAAACCTGCCATACAACGTTGTCCCCGCAGCGGATGAAATCAAGAATGCGGTCAAGACCGGGATGCCCTGATGGTACTTTTTCAAAAGGTGTCACGGGGAAATTGTCAGCTTCCCCGTCTGATTAGTCAAGCTTTTTACTCGTGCGCATCTGCCCGTAATTTACGCATGGTTTCTGGGAAGGTGAATCGAGAAGGTCGATCCCTTTCCCTCGGCAGTCTCGAGCGAGACAAATCCATGGTGTGCATGGGCGATGTGCTTAACGATGGCGAGCCCGAGGCCTGTTCCGCCAGATTCTCTTGAGCGTGCCTTATCTACCCGATAGAAACGTTCAAAAATTCGATCCTTGTCCCGTTCGGGAATTCCAGGGCCGTGATCCGAGACAATCAGTTCTACCCATGACTCCTGGGTTTGAACCCGGACAGTGATAGCTCCCTGTGGCGCATACGAACAGGCGTTATCAAGAAGATTAAAAAGACCTTGTTCAAGAAGGCCAAAGTTCCCTCTTAGAACAAGACCCTTGTCCCCCTGGATATCTATACGTTGGGAAAGCGCAGGGTTTTTCTCCGTGACTCTGGCGACTGCTGTTGCGATTACCGCATCGAGTTCAACCGGGGATAGTTCCATTGATGTGTTTTCTTCTTCCTCTACACGGGCAAGATAAAATAAATCAGATAGAATAGCTTCAAGCCGGTCACATCCCCTAAGCGCCATTTCTACAAACGTTTTAAGCTTTTCCGGTTTATCGGTAAACGAGTCGCGAATTGTTTCCAGGGCAGCGCGTATTGCGGTGATGGGTGTACGCAATTCGTGAGATACATTGGTAGTAAAGTCTCTGCGCACTGTTTCCAGGCGATTTAGATGGGTTAAATCATTTATTACCAATACCGCACGGCCTTCGGCCACTGGAGACGATGTTAATCTAAGTTGGCGAGGTGTTTCCCCATAGATAGTAATGCCTGTTTCAAGCGGTCCGTTAGTCCTAAGCGCCATGGTCATAAAGTCGGCTATTTCGCTGCTTCTCGTCCGGCTCAGTAAGTCTGTTTTCCCGCTTGCCTCTTCGTGGGGAAACAGTCGGTTAAATGCGGGATTTGCTATTCGAATATCCAGATTTGCCGAGATAACAGCGACAGCCTCACTCATACCGTTCAGGATGGAGTCTGCTTGTTTCTTTTGCTTGTCTATTGTTTTTATTCTGGAATCCAGTTCACTTGCCATGCGATTCATAACTGCTGCGAGACTTGCTATTTCGTGTGGACCGGTTTCTGGAATTCGCTCTTCAAGCGATCCATGTGAGTATCCTGATGCAATTCCATGAATAGTCATTATGGGGCGGGTGATACGCCGTGATAAAAAGTAGGCTACCAGGGAAAGGACTGCGGCAAGGCCTAGGCCAAAAAATAAAACCCTGTATATAAGAACGCTGCGCCGCTCCCCGATGATGCTAAAGGGCATGGCAACGCGAACCAGGGCAATTGGTTTCCCGCTTGAATTGGTAACCACCCGTGCTTCGTAGGTGGTATGAATGCCGGTTGACGCAGATTGTCTAATCGAAGATCCTTTTCCGGTTGCAAAGGCTTCTCTGACTTCTTGGCGGTCTAAATGAATATCCATATTACTGCTCACTGCTTGCGTGTCGGCGATGACCAGTCCATCGGGAGTGATTATAGTAATGCGTAGCAGGGAACCGGCCGCTAATTTTTCGCAGTAGCTTTGCAGCTTGGACGGGGAAAGCGGTTCGCTAATATGGTCAACAAGGGCGTTTGATACAATCGCACCTGTTTCCCTTAGCTTGAGGGAGGATATATCCAAAAAAAAACGAGTCGCGCTTTGCGCAGTAAAAAGAGTAAACGCAAGAACTGAAATAAGGGCGGTTACAAAATAGGGGGGATAAATCAGAAAGAAAATTCTGCCTGACTTTTTCATGCTCGTCTCTCCTCTTTCCATCTATATCCGATACCGCGTACCGTTTCGATGTAGTCCCCGCGGCTGCCCAGTTTTTTACGGAGCCCGAGTATTTGAACGTCAACCGCCCGGTCGGTAACTTGATAGTTTTGCCCACGAACTGCGTCGATAAGGCGTTGCCGGGAAAAAACATGGCCAGGGTTTTCCATAAAATGTTCTAGAAGTGCAAACTCGGTTACCGAAAGGGAAAGAGATTCTCCTTCGACGCATACTTCATGGCGAACGGGATCAAGGGCAATACCGTGGGAGGTAAGGACTTTTGCTTCTTCGGTAATGGAAGAGACTTCCCTAAGACGACTCCTGATTCGCGCTATAAGCACTTTGGGAGAGAAGGGTTTGGTAACATAGTCATCCGCTCCGAGTTCGAATCCCGCGACAATATCGGCGTCTTCGCTCCGTGCGGTAACCATAAAAACCGCGCATTGCGAAAGCGTGCGGTCAGCCTTGATTTTTCGTAATGCCTCAAAGCCATCTATTCCCGGCAGCATCATATCTAAAAGCACCAGGTCGGGATGAACCTTTCGCATAATATCCAGCCCTTTTTCCGCGTTATCCGCGATCATCACCGTGTATCCTTCGCGCTCAAGGTTGAATGAGATTATTTCTTGAATGTCTTTTTCGTCCTCTATAACCAGAATACTTGCTTTTGCCATTACACCCGCCTAATCGTTAAATTCAGTTTGCTTGCCAGTGATGATGTAGGATACCAACTCGCAGGAGTTTGTCACATGATCGGCAAGCCTTTCCAGGAAGCCCGAGGTTCTGATCAGTTTTACCGCCTCGTCTGCTTGTGCGGTGTTTTGCCTTAGGGTAACTAAAGTAATTGATATAAGTTCGTGATGTAGATCGTCAACCTCGGTGTCGAGTTTTGAACACGCTTCGGCCCGCTCAACGTCCTTGGCTAAATATGCTTCTATCATAAGATGAATCATACGGGAACCGGCTTCTGCCATTTTGTCCAGGATTTCAAATTGGCGGGGCCAGGAGGACCCCTTAAGCTTTATTGCGGTTTTAGCCAGATGTACCGAATAGTCGCCCATACGTTCCAGGTTGTCCGCAAGGCGGATCGCAGAAACGAGTTCGCGTAAATCCTGTGCAACCGGCTGTTGGGTAGCCATCAGGATGGCGGCCAAATATTGAATATTCTCCTGCATGGCATTTACTGTCCTGTCGTCTGCTTTTACCTTCTCTGCAAGCTCTATGTTCCCTTCAAGAAGAGCTTCCCGAGCCTTACGCAGGTCGCCTTCTACCCTGGTCGCCATAGACAGTATTTCCGAACGGAGATTTTCCATTTCATCGGTTAAGTTTGTTCTTGTCATCGTCATGAGGCTGCTCCTTCGCCCTCTGTTGGGCAGTATACGTCATCAATCGTCATCTGTCAGCCAAAACGTCCAGAGATGTAATTTTCCGTGCGTTTGTCCACAGGATTAAAAAAGAGCTCCCTGGTTGGTCCCATTTCCACGAGTAAGCCATTCAGGAAAAAGGCGGTGTCGTCGCTAATGCGGCCTGCTTGCTGCATATTATGGGTCACGATTATTATCGTGAACTGTTCCTTGAACTCAGTCATTAAATCTTCTATCTTTCCGGAGGAAATTGGATCCAAGGCACTTGTCGGCTCATCCATAAGGAGTATTTCCGGCTTGACGGCTATGGCGCGAGCGATACAGAGTCTCTGCTGCTGGCCACCAGAGAGATCAAAGGCGTTTTTTTTGAGTTTATCTTTTACCTCGTCCCACAGGTATACCTGCCTCAG
>JAFGIM010000077.1 GCA_016929605.1 Spirochaetales bacterium
GATGAAATACCTTTTCCTTTTTTTTCCTTTAGAAGCTTTTCAAACCTGGACCCTTCAATAAAGAAATTAGGATCTTCGAATTTTTCTTCCTGTTCTTCAGTGATTATTCTTCCCTCGGGGTAGGGATCTTTTTTGGGTAAACTGGCGCCAGTGGAAGGTACAAATAGAACCTTCCCTGTTTTGCTGATTAACTCTTCTTCAAAACAAGAAGGCTTTCTATTTCTGAACATGATAATAGTATTCTCGCTACATGTATCGCTAATGCTTTGCTTAAATTGCGATACTATTTCCGGCAGATTTTTCCCCTGTATTTTGGATTTCACATCATACTCTTCAACGCTCACATACTCAGGGCAAACCGGATAATCAAGTTTGATTTCTTCATTCGATAAATGAAAGACTACCTGAACATTTCTTGGTTTTTTAACGCGAACAAATTTCCTTTGAAGGCTTCTCAAGAGCTGTGCTGGCGGATCTACAATAATGTTGCGTTGCTTGTTATCTCGTACTACGGTTTCAAAGGCATATGATTTGCCATGGCAGTCAAAATAGCAGGTAACTCGCTCACACACGCCAAAACAGGCATTTTCGATTGTTTCCAGAAGGGAGACGGTCATATTGGACCGTTCAAAGTTGGTAATCAAGCCTGTGCCGGCTGTAGACATACCGTGGAAACGAACCGGTTGAGCATTTTGCACAATCGATTTAATCAAAAATTCCTTTTCTATTTGTGAAACATTCTGAATCATGATATATAGTATACCACGGAACCAGGGTGGACGCATCAAAAAAACTATTGTAGTATTGTGTTCCATATCGCTTGGCAGGAGCATTTTAATGAAGTCATACAATAAACAGTCAAGAGAAGAGATTCTTGCCGGAATTATCGAAACTGAATCACATTTAAATAAAATACAGGACGTTGACGTATTGATGGAGCAGATTTTAACTGAAGCTCGACGTGTCGTCCATGCAGACGCCGGTTCAATCTACGTACGGGACGGTGACCGTTTGGCAATCCATTATGCGCAAAACGATACCCTGCAAAAGCAACTTCCCCCCGGACAAAAGATGTTATACTCGTATTTTTCTTTTCCTATAAATGAAAAAACCATTGCAGGATATAGCGCCTTAACAGATCAGTTGGTGAATGAACCCGATGTCTATGAAATTCCGCTTGAAAAACCATATAAATTTGGCAGACAAACTGATGTCGTCTCTGGATATCGTACCGTATCCAATTTAACTATACCGCTCAGAACCTCTGGCGGCAGGATTCTGGGCGTCCTTCAAGTGCTTAATGCCCTCGATGAATCGGGGAATGTTACCTTTTTTGATAAAGATGATGAGCTGTACATGAGCCATTTTGCTTCTAATGCTACGGTTGCCCTGGAACATGCTCATTTAACCCGTTCCATGGTTCTTAGAATGATTAAAATGTCAGAACTCCGCGATCCTAAGGAGACTGGCCCCCATGTTAACCGAGTATCAAGCTACGCGGTTGAGATTTATGATCGATGGGCCTTTAATAACGCTATCTCGGAAAACGAAAGCAAGAAATACCGGGATACCTTAAAAATCGCTTCAATGCTCCATGATGTGGGAAAAGTTGCTATATCTGATCTTATACTTAAAAAACCTGCCCGGTTTACCCCGGAAGAATATGAGGTTATGCAGGGACATACCTGGCTCGGAGCCAAGCTGTTTAACGAGATTGAGTCTCCTGTAGATAAGATAGCGAGAGAAGTAGCGCTTACTCATCATGAGAATTGGGATGGAACTGGCTATCCTGGAGCGGTGAGGGTAGAGAATGGTGAGCCGATTAAAATAAACCATGACACTGGCAAGGCTCTAGGGCTTAAGGGAGAAGAAATCCCCATAAGTGGTAGAATTGTTGCGCTTGCAGATGTGTATGACGCGCTGTCCTGTAAGCGTGTGTATAAAGAGCCTTGGACGGAAGATAAGGTTCTTGATGAAATAAAAGGGCTCAGGGGAACCAAGTTTGATCCTGCGGTAGTTGACGCTTTTTTCGAGATATTACCTTCGATTCAAGCTATTCGCGAGCGCTTTCCCGATACTGAAGAATAAGCTTTGTAAGACGAGTTATTTCTCGATCCATGGCATTGGCAAATTCTTGACGCTCTTTAGGGCCGTATTGACCGGTTTTCTCCGGTGTAAAGCCATTGTTATATAAATCCATCATAAAATTTCTCATAGAAAGCCGTTCACTAATATTTTTTTCCGTATATACCACACCTCGGTCATTTATGACGGTTATATTTTTTTCTACCAGTCTTTTTGCCAAAGGAATGTCTCGGGTAATAACAAGATCGTTGGGTCGTGCATGTTCAACGATATAATCGTCGGCCGCATCTTGATGGGTTTGACATACAATCATAGTAAAATGAGGACTTTCTGGGGCTGGGATCTGATGGTTGGCAACATATATCAAGGGCAAGGATAACCGCATGGATGTTCTAGATACAAGATCACGAGCTGGCCGGGGACAAGAGTCGGCGTCTACCCAAAGAATAAGACTGGCTTCGCTATCTTTGGCCATTAAATAACCTGATCAATCCGAGAAATCATCCCAAGAGCGATTTTTTCCGCTTCATCCAGATCAAGTGATGTGGGTTCACGATGGTTTTTTTGCTTTTCTTTATATAGTTCATCTGATATCAGGACGCCGGCGATAATAGCTATTTTTAGGGGGTCTGTGATCGAAGAAGTAGTTTCTATTTGCTTAATAGTTTTTTTAAGATGTGCGTATAAACCTTCAAGATACTCAGGTCGTTCATCGGCCTGGATGGCAAAAGAAGTGCCGAGCAGATCTAATTGCAGACTGCCTTTTGCCATAGTTATATCCTAAAAGATATCCATTTGACCGTCGGCGGAAGAAACATCGGTTTTTTCAATAATCGGCTCATCCTGCCATTCGGGTTGAATATCAAGGGAATTATCTGTTTGTGGAACCGGATACACCGGGTTTTCTACTTCGATATTAGTATCGGGTTGAGTACTGATCTCTGTGTTAAATACAGAGTCCTCAAACGCACTTAAACGATCAAGTGCGTTGAGGATTCCTTCTTCGATCCGGCCCTGATCATCCTTGAAGGTGTTTACAAGGCTTTCTAGTTCAACAACTCTGGTTTGTAGGGTAGAAAGCTCGTTGCGTAAACGGGTGTTTTCCTGGCCGAGAGACTGTATTTTGCCGACGGCTTTTTCAACCCTGTTTTCAAGAAGACGGACCTGATCAAGATTAAGCATATTAGGCTTCCAGGGCCTTTTTGGCTGTTGTAACTACTGCCTTAAAAGCATCTGGATCCTCAATAGCCATGTTGGAAAGGGCCTTGCGGTTGATGATAACACCAGCCTTGGTTAATCCTTGAATAAAGCGTGAATATGAAAGACCTTCTGTACGAACTGCCGCATTTATACGGGTAATCCACAGAGAGCGCATGTCTCCCTTGCGATCACGGCGTGAAACATAGCCATGTACAAGTGCTTTTACAACAGCGTCTTTAGCTGCCTTAAAGTTGGTTCCCCGGCGACCGCGGAAACCCTTTGCAAGTTTAAGAATCTTCTTACGGTGTTCTTTTCGTTTGCTACCGTCTATCGCTCTTGGCATTCTTTATCTCCTGAATAACTGATAATTAACCGTACGGCAAAAGTTGTTTGCGGATCTTCGCGGCATCTGCCTCGGAGAGGATTCCGCCCTGGCGAAGATTTCTCTTGCGCTTTGCTGTCTTCTTGGTAAGAATGTGGCGAAGATTCATCTTCTTGTACTTGACCTTTCCGCTTGCGGTAAAGGAAAAGCGCTTTGCGGCGCATCGTTTGCTTTTCATCTTTGGCATGATACCACTACCTCGTCATTTTTTTGCTTTGGGTGCGAGCGTCATCGACATAAATCTACCTTCCATAGAAGGTTGTTTTTCGACAACATAATCATCCCCAAGCTTACTTAACACATCTTTAAGAACTACAAGGCCAAGTTCGGTATGAGCCAGTTCGCGTCCGCGAAACCGGATTGTAACCTTAACCTTGTCTCCGCCAGCAAGAAATTCCTTTACATGCTTTGACTTAAAATCGAGATCATGATCGTCGATCTTAGGCTGCATGCGAATTTCCTTGAGAACCTGCAATTTTTGTTTCTTTTTGGAATCACGGAGCTTCTTTTCCATTTCGAAACGATATTTGCCATAATCAAGGATCTTGCAAGCCGGTGGATTCGCCTGCGGCGCAACTTCTACCAAGTCAAGACTCAATTCTCGAGCCATTTTCAGTGCCTCAAGGGTAGGGACTATACCCTTTTGTTCACCGCTATCATCGATAAGTCTGACTTCGCGTACACGGATTTGTTCATTAATCCGTAATCCTTTATTGTCCGCCAACGATCCCCCTTAGGTGCCGTAATTAGCACTTCTGTTCTCAAAAAAAGTTACGAACCCTACTATAGCAAGGTTTGTTATTTTATGTCAATAATCGTCAAGACTTGCAAAGGCTCTCGCCTCATGATAATTTATCCCTATGTATTTTCCACTCGTACTGATTGTTCCGATTTGTTTTGTGTATTATTCGGCTGGTAGCAGATTTGCCGGTCAGTCAGCTTATCGTCTTTCGTATCTCTCAGGAACCTTGGCAGCACTTCCTGTTATCCTTATGGATTTGATATGTGGCTCGTTAATTCCGTCAAGAACCCCTTACTTTGTTGTAAAATTGATTGACGTGTATGTTTCAGGGATTGTATTACCTTTAATTGTTGCACCCATTATCCTCTATTTTGTAGCTAAGGTGCCAATTGAGCGGAGAATTCGTCGTATTGTTCCTCAGTTATTCGGAATTTTAACGGTATATCTTCCCTGGTTTATGTTTTCAGATTTTATGAAGCCGGATTTCTGGCCGGTTGTAATTTTACCAGCGCTTTTTTTGGCGCTTGTTTTTATGGTAGATATTTGCATAAACACCTATTTGGGTTCTATTCGTCTTGGTCCAACGCTCGAGGGACTTCTTTTTGCCTTGATTCCGGCAGGATGTGCCTCTTTCTGTGTCATGTTTGCGGTTACGATATGGTACCTTAATAAGGGATCTCTTTTGTTATGGATTGTTACTCTGATTGTTCCACTGGCGACTTTGTTTATCCGCCTTAAAAAGTATCGTGCATAAAAAAAAACCGCCCGAAGGCGGTTTTTCTCGTTCAGGGTATTACGCCTGTCCAGCAGAACCAAGAACGTTCGTGTTCTTGTGCATATAGAGCTTTTTAAGCTCGTCACGAGCCGGGCCAAGGTATTTGCGGGGATCGAATTCATCCGGTTTCTCCGAAAGAACCTTGCGAATTGCAGCGGTCATCGCAAGACGTCCGTCTGAGTCAATATTGATCTTGCAAACAGCGCTTTTTGCAGCCTTGCGCAGTTGTTCCTCGGGGATACCAACCGAGTCGGAAAGTTTTCCGCCGTATTGTTCGATTTCCTTAACATATTCAACCGGAACTGAGGACGAACCATGAAGAACAATCGGGAAGCCGGGGAGTTTCTTTTCGATTTCGGCAAGGATATCAAAGGCTAGTGGAGGGGGAATGAGAACGCCGTCTGCATTCTTGGTGCACTGTTCTGGCTTGAACTTCTGGCGTCCATGGCTTGTTCCGATGGAAATGGCGAGAGAGTCAACCCCGGTTTTAGAAACAAAGTCCTGTACTTCTTCGGGCTTGGTGTAGTGGCTAACTTCGGATGAAACGTCGTCTTCAACACCGGCAAGAACGCCAAGTTCACCTTCTACGGTTACACCATGCTTATGTGCATATTCGCAAACCTTTTTGGTTAAGGCAACGTTTTCATCGTAGGGCAAGTGGGATCCATCGATCATGACAGATGAAAAGCCGCTTTCAATACAGTCTACACAGAGCTCAAGGCTGTCGCCATGATCCAGGTGGAGTACAATGGGGATATCACAGCCGAGTTCGTGGGCATATTCTACAGCACCCTTGGCCATGTTCTTGAGCAGGTTTTTGTTGGCATACTTTCGAGCTCCTGCAGAAACCTGAAGAATTACCGGGGATTTGGTTTCTACACACGCCTGAATGATGGCCTGCATCTGTTCCATGTTGTTAAAGTTATACGCAGGAATAGCGTAGCCACCCTTGATGGCCTTGGCAAACATTTCCTTTGTGTTTACGAGACCGAGATCTTTATAGCTGGTCATCTGACACTCCTCTATCGATAAAAGATACTCCAATTTTAGAGATTCCCCTGTGTTTGGTCAATACAAACAGAATAAACGGTTTGACAAAGGGTTTTCTTCACCATATAATAATAATACTTGACTGTATTCTGTCCGATGGTATAGTTGTTAAAAGGAGTTTGGGATGAAACAAGGCGGTTTAATCATCGCGGGCCTTGTCCTTCTGTTCTCCCTGTGTGTGTTGCCGGTAGCGGCCCAGACCAGGTCGGTGAACTATGAGACGTACATCGTGGATAACTTCGATGATCCCGATGCGTCCGAATGGACATGGATTGCTGCAGGAAGCAAGTTTGCTACTAAAGGGTACCCGATCCTGAAGTACTTTGATGGAATGCCCAACGCGATCAGGGTTATGCAGACCAATGCCGACACGGGATACAAGTTCCTGGGTATGGAGGTCAAGTTTGACCGTAAGGGTGACAATTGGGTGGATATCGTTCCGACCAAAAAAGGTACCGGAGATAAGGTAGAGCCGTATGAAATACCCTTTAAGGGACGGATAGCCCGTCTTGATATGTGGGTATGGGGCGCTAATTATGCGTATGAACTTGAAGTGCTTGTTCGGGATTGTAATGGAAGAGTTCATTCTGTTCCAGTTGGTTTGGTAAAGCATGAAGGTTGGAGAAATATGTCGGTTACAATTCCGACAAATATTCAACAAGCATCGCCGTATCTGAGCGGTATTCAACAGATGTCTTTTGTTGCGTTCAGGTTGCGCACTCGTCCAACAGAACGCGTTGACGCATTTTACATCTTTTTTGATCAGTTCAAGGCGCTTACCGACACCTATCTGCCCTCTTATGACGGATTTGAGCTTGTTGGCGCTGAGTTTACCGATAACCAAAATCAAGGAGCGCAATAAATGAAAAGGCTAGCTCTCGGCATCGTCTTATGTATGCTTACCTTCACGCTTATTGCACAGGTATCCTCGGATGAACTGAATCTTGAGGCTGCAAATCCTGCGCTGATTGGGGCTGATTCCGCCGAGCAAAAACTTAAAGAAGTTTCTGTTGAAAAATTTGAAAGCGAAGGAACCTGGACCGTTATGATGTCCGCTGACGAAGGAATAATCAAAGGACGTCTGTTTAATGGTTCTCCCGCTGGTAAAAAACCTATTCCCGAAGAAGAGAATATGAATATACCTGATGAAAAGGTGTATGGCGTTCGTGTTGACTTTTTTCGTCGAGGTTATAACTCTTTTATAGTTGCACCAGTTAAACCGCTTCCAGTTGAAGGAATTGCTAAAACAGTAAGCGTCTGGGTTGTCGGACGCAACTATGGCCATGTGTTAAAGCTTTTGCTTGAAGATTACTGGGGAACACAGTTTGAACTGTATGTAGGCAAGTTAAATCATTCTGGATGGAAAAAGATGACGGTGGCAATACCTCCGCAAAATCCTGACGGACGTTCGGGAATTATTCAGAAAGATTATCACTATAGTACTCGCATGGGTCTTAAGATCGCTGGCTTCCGAGTTGATTGTGATCCGACTGATGCCTATGGTAGTTACTATATGTACTTTGATGATCTTCGTACGGTTTCAGATCTTTACGAGATGGAAGCACGGGACGTGGACGATATGTTTGATAACTGGTAATTCAGTTCATTGTGTAATACAAAGGCTGCCGCTTGGCAGCCTTTTTTTTAAGTAAGGATGATATATACTCTCTGGTATTAGTGGAGGAGTTGGTTTTGTTAGATACAACTATGCATGGTGATACCAATGCATATTCATTTTTACGTAATATTTATTTTTTTCATTCCATGCCGGAGCAGTCTTTAAAAAAAATACGTGATTTATGTATAGAAAAAACCTTTGAACCAGATTCAATACTCTTTTTTGAAGATATGCCAGGTGATTCCTTTTTCATTATTCTTGAGGGAGAACTCGAGATTTGGAAACGTTTTGGTCAGACTGACGAGCTACTGATCAATACTATCGGGGCCGGTCAGCCTTTGGGCGAGATGGCCTTAATTGATGATCGTCCGCGAAGCGCCACCGTTCGCTCTGCAACAAGAGTGCGAGCGTATGTAATTAATGCAAAAGATTTTAATGAACTACTCCTTACTGATGCCGCTATATGTTTGAGCTTGCTAAAAGCAGTAACCATGATGGTTAGAAAATCGAATGAATCTCATATTCAGGACCTTGATAGACAAAACAGGGAGCTTCAAGCCGCATATAAAGAGCTAAAAGCCTTGCAAGATGAATTGGTTAGTCGTGAGCGTTTGTCAGTTATTGGTAAATTTTCCTCTTTAATACTTCATGATATTCGTAACCCATTATCTGCTCTTAAGAGTCGAGTGGGGTTAATTCAGGAAGGTTTTAGGAAGAAGGAAGATCTTGATAATGCCCTTTCTCGTATTCGCAGTGATATTTCCCGTATGGAATCTTTGGCTGCAGAGTTTTTGGAGTATGCTCGTGGAGAAATTCGTCTTGAGATGTCAATATCCAATCTTGATTCTCTTTTTGAGCGACTCAAGGATGCTCTGTCTCTAAAAATAGAGCGTTACGGCGTAAGCTTTATTGTGTTAAATCAGGTACACGAGCCTGTGATACTTGATGAAGGGCGTATTCTTCGGGTGTTGATAAATGCCTGCGAAAATGCTTGTAAGGCAATGGCAGAGGGTGGGACCTTGACGGTATCCGCGAGAATTGAGGGTGGTCAACTGGTTCTTGAAACTGCCGACACCGGTATGGGCATGTCCAGAGAGTTTTTGTCTCATATCTTTGAACCTTTTCATTCCAAAAGCGCGAGTGGCACTGGATTGGGAATGGTAATTATTAAATCTATAATTGATGCCCATAAGGGCACTGTAGAAATTGATTCAGAAGAGGGGAAGGGAACGCTACTTACTATTCGGTTACCGGTGTTGCCCTAACATTGGCTGTTTTATACAGGTAAGCCCTGCCTTTCTTTCCAGCCAGCTCCAGAATACCTGCTTTTCTAAGCACCCAGGCCATTTTTCCCGCAGCCTTACCAACTCCTTGATCTCGTAATTCTTCAACTGTAAAGGGTTGTGACATGCTTTGGGGAAGAAGATCAAGATAATCTTCTCGATTGTGCAGATGGTATTCTTTATGAATAGATACCAGTTTTTTATCTATGATGCTAATACCCTTTCGTCTCCAGGATCCTTGCCCGTCATCTTTTCGTAATTCAAGAATATCGGAGAGGACGACTGTAATGGTTAAATTGTTATGAGGCAGTAGATGAGCAATTCCGGTAATTTCTTCAAAAACCTTGTAAATGGAATGATGTGATGGGCTTTTACGCCTGGATTTCAAGTTCCCTTCTGAAGTAAAGGTTTCTATTATAGTGTTTTGTGGTACAGGGAATATTACCGTTACCCTGCGTTCGGGGAGTAATTTTTCCAGCTTTCTCTTTAATTTTCCAAGTGCTCTTGTTTGAATCTCGATGACAGATCCATCGGGATTAACAACATCACAGATTGATCCTTCAAGTGGCACTTCTTTTTGAGCTCTGTCGGAGCAATAACGGTCTTTTAACTCTTCATGTAAAAGACTTTCATTCCATGTATTGATCATACATAGGCTCGCAATTCATCGGCATTCAATTGTTCAAGTCGGTAGTAGGTTGTTTCGACACCACGTTCTTCTACTGTCTTGATTCCCGATACTTGATAGGCAAGGAGCCGCACCGTTGGCAATGGTAGCGGTAATGGGAATCCATTGTGGTCAACAATGGTGTTCAGTGTTAGTCGGTGTGATATCTCTTGCTCTTCACCTTCCGGAAATACCAGGCGTTTCTCATATACGGTCATGAATCGACTATACCGGTCCTTGCTTCTTTTTGCAAACAATACCGTATTTATTAGGTTTTTCGCAGAAAACGATTGACATTCAGAATTTTGGTGGTAGAATAGGGTAAACGTGGTAAAAAGTGGGAGAAAGTAGGAAAAAGTGGACGCCGAACTGCTAACTGGAGAATACCGCAATACGCTTGATGAAAAGGGACGGATAATGTTCCCGGTGCGTTTGCGCTCTGAATTAGACGGCTCTACCTTTGTCATGACTCGCGGGATAGACCGTTGTTTATGGCTGTTTCCTCCGGAGCAGTGGAAGATTTTGTGCGATAAGGTCATGGAGTCAGCTTCACTGTTCCACTCTCAATCACGTTCTGTACTTCGTAGATTGATAGCACCTGCCCAGGAAGTAGAAACTGATAAGACTGGCAGAATTTCAATTCCCCAGAGCTTGCGGGAATATGCAGGACTTGGTAAGGACTGTGTTTTTTTAGGGATTAATAAGTACTTCGAATTGTGGGATTCGAATGAATATGAACGCTATTTGGGGGAGAGCGAGGCGGATTTCCGCGAGGCTACAGAGGGCCTTGGGAGTATCTGTCTTTAAAAAAGTATGGAAATAGTACATACGTCCGTCTTGTTACAGGAATGCCTCGAATATCTAGCCCCTCGCTCGCAAGGGGCTTTGATGATTGATGGTACCTTGGGAGAAGGTGGACATTCCGAGGCTTTTTTACAAAGATTCCCCG
The DNA here is from genome assembly GCA_016929605.1 of Spirochaetales bacterium. Lineage (GTDB taxonomy): Bacteria > Spirochaetota > Spirochaetia > Treponematales > Treponemataceae > Teretinema. The sequence goes on from JAFGIM010000077.1 coordinate 10,752, forward strand.
ACATACGAATAATTGGTATTGACGCTGATATACGAATTCAAGCGCGTGCGCGGGAAAGGCTTGCGCCATACGGGGATCGCGTGTGCTTTTATCCGGGTTGGTCAGATGAGTTTTTTGAAGCATATCCACCTGAAGAAAAACGACCGGATATTATTCTTTTTGATTTAGGAATATCTGTTTTTCATTATGAACGTTCAGGTCGGGGGTTCAGTTTTAGAAGTGAAGAACCCCTTGATATGCGCTTGGATACCCTTTCCGGACCAAGCGCCGCCGATATCGTAAATCAATATAATGAAACTGATTTGGCGAATCTTATTTTTAACTTGGGAGAAGAGCGTTATTCCAGGAGAATAGCGCGTTCAATAGTTGAGGCAAGAAAGAATGCTCCGTTCGCTACCGCCCGTGCATTGGCTGATTGTGTTTATCACGCGGTTCCTGGTGATTATCGCCATTGCCGTATACATCCTGCCACCAAGACTTTTCAGGCCCTACGGATCGCAGTTAATCATGAATTGGATCGCTTGCCCCGATTACTTGACTTGGCGCTTTCTGCTCTTGCCCCAGATGGAATATTGGGGGTGATTACCTTTCATTCACTTGAAGACCGGATCGTTAAAAACTTTTTCCGTGATGCAAGCAAATCCTGTATATGCCCGCCTGAAGTGCCGATATGTAAATGCAGGGGTGCGCCGCTCGTATCATTGGTAACCAAAAAAGCGGTTTCTGCATCGGAATCTGAGATAGAAATGAATCCTCCTTCACGAAGCGCTCGTTTGCGCGTTGTTCGGAAGCTTGGCACTGGAGTTGTATCATGATTAAAAAGTTATTGGCTGTACTGCTTGTAGTGGCGATCCCTCTGTGTTTGCTTTGTACTGTATGGCAAAGTTCTCGCTATGTATCTCTGGAAAGTGAGCTTTCCCGTATGGAAAAGGAGCAATACGAGGTTATACGGGTAAATAATCGCCTCATTTCCGGGATTACTATTCTTTCAACTCCAGAGCGTATTGAAAAAGTTGCAACAGAAGATTTGGGAATGAGAAAGGCTCGAGCTGATGAAATACTGCGAATAGAATTAAAACGGGGGAATATCGGTGGTTGATTCTTGCGCTCCTGCACTACTGATGACAATTGATGAACTCGTTAGAGCAGTTGAAGGCATTTGTCTCTGTGATTATTCTCAATCGAGAGGTTTTGTTTCTGTTGTAACAGACAGTAGAAAGGTTTCTCCTGGTTCTCTTTTTATTCCACTTATTGGACAGGCGCAGGATGGTCATATTTATATTCCAAAGGCCCTGGAAAGTGGTGCTTCAGTTATTTTGGTTGATCGCTGTCATGGTGAAGGATCAGCTCAGCTATTTTGTACGCTTGGAAAAAATCACCAAGCCAGTTTTATTGTAGTGGAAGATACCCTGCGAGCCCTGCAAGATGCGGCGCGTGCGTATCTAAAACATTTTCCGAACCTTACTCGTATTGGAATAACTGGATCTAGCGGAAAAACCACAACTAAAGAAATTGTTGGTTCGATTTTCGCTGTGCAACATACTGTTGTGATGAATGAAGGAAACCTTAACTCGGAGACTGGATTGCCCCTGTCGGTGTTCAAGGTACGCAAAGAACATGAGATCGGAATTTTTGAGATGGGAATGAATCGCGAAGGGGAGATTGGAGAGCTTGCCAGGGTGCTTGTTCCTACAATTGCCCTGATAACAAATATCGGGACTGCCCATATCGGAATTCTCGGCACAAAAGAAGCAATCGCCAAGCAAAAAAAACAAATTTTTTCGTATTTCTCACATTCAGACACAGGATTCGTTCCCGAAGATAGTTCATGGCGTGATTATCTAAGTAGTATTTCAATTGGCACAATTAAACTCTTTGGAACTGCCTCATTGGAAGGATATAAGGGTTACGATGACCTGGGAATAGACGGTTCAACGATATTTTATGAAGGTCTTGAGATTCATTTTAAACTTCCAGGTAAGTACAATCTTAATAATGCCTTGGGTGCTATTGCGATTGCTCGTTACGCAGGGTGTAGTGCTTCGGAAATACAACGGGGTCTTGAACATGTAAAGCCTATATTTGGTCGATCAGAGATATTTCGGGGTGATATAACGGTAATTAGGGATTGCTACAATGCGAATCCTGATTCAATGGAAAGCGCCATTGGTTTTTGCGATGATTTGACCTGGAAAGGTCGAAAGATTTTTGTGTTAGGCTCAATGCTGGAATTAGGAGAGCAATCTCGGGCAAGTCATGAAAAAATATGTCGCCGGGTTTTATCATCTACAGTCAATAAGGTGTATTTATTTGGCGATGATATGATTAGTGCGGGCCGGACTGTGTTTTCTCAAGAGTATCCGGTGGAATATGCACACAGCATGGACAGTCTATCAAAAATGCTCCATGAAGAAGTGCGTCCAGGAGACCTTGTGTTTATAAAGGGTTCACGAGGTATGGAGTTGGAACGTGTATGTCCTACCCTTGGGTGTAAAGAACGACAAGGAGAGAAGGCATGATGCGCTCTCAGGGATTCATTGCAGAAAGAGCCCCTCGCACAGATACATTGGATTGGCCTTTTGTCATCATTTGTATTGCGTTATGTGGTATAGGCTTTGTAACTCTGTATACGGGTTCTCTTGCATATGCTTCAAGACTTTTTGATGATCCTCTCTATTTTGTAAAACGTCAGGGAATTATTTTGGCTATTGGTTTGATTTCTTTAGTGATTTTCGCGTCGGTTTCCCTAGACTTCCTAAGAACACACCTGTCCAAGCTGGTGTTAGTAACCCTGATAATGTCCATTTTACCCTTTATCCCGGGTATTGGAATTACAAAAAATGGAGCGTCACGATGGATTAACTTGGGGCCCATGACGTTTCAACCATCTGAACTTGTTAAGATGGTATTGGTGATTTTTCTTGCAAATCTATTCTCAAAAAAATTCGATCGGATGCATGAACCAGAGGTTTCGGTATATCCAGCAACAATTATGTCTTTTTTAATGATATCAATTGTGTATTTACAAGATGATTTTTCTACTGCCTTATTTATTATTGTAATAGCACTCATTATGTTTTTTTTGGCAGGTGTAAAAATCGTATGGTTCATTAAGCTCTGTGCACTCTCTCTCCCCTTTATTGTTTTAATGATAGTTACTCGTGAATACCGAGTTAAACGTGTGCTTTCATTTTTTCATCCAGAACACGATCCATTAGGGGCAGGATATCAGGTGAATGCCGCATTAACTGCCTTGTCTGAAGGTGGTTTTTGGGGGAGAGGTCTTGGTAACGGTATACGAAAGATTGCCAGCATTCCGGAAGTTCAGTCAGATTTTATTTTCGCGGTGTGGTCGGAAGAAATGGGCTTTTTTGGTGTGGTGCTTTATTTTGCGCTATTGATAGCCTTTGCGCTTAGAGGTTTCTGGATAGCGTTGGAATGCGAAGATCGTTTCCGATCCCTTATGTGTTTTGGCTGTGTATCTATAATTTTCTTTCAGTCTCTGGTGAATTGCGGGGTCGTAGTAAGGGCCTTTCCTGCAACGGGTATTCCCTTGCCCTTTTTCTCTTCTGGAGGCTCCTCCTTGTTAATTACACTTTGCTTATGTGGTTTGATCATAAATGTTTCGCGATGGAAAAATAAAAGGGAGATGGATTATGTCTGAGACCTACGTTGAACAAGGGGCAAAGACCCAACGCTTGGTAGACTGGAGACACACCGCTCTTAAAGTACTAATTGGCGTCCTGGTTGTATTTCTTATGGCAGAGTTCGCTTTTTACCTCTTGGTAGTCCCTGCAACAAGTGTTGTCCGGTTGACTGTCAATGGATCTACCTCGGTGGGGCACGATCAAATGTGTTCACTGGCTGGAATCTCTGGCAATGAACGGTGGATCCATATTAATAGCGCTTCTATTGCTGCCAATCTTGCACGTCAACCGCTCTTTGAATCGGTAACCGTCGAGAAGCAGTTCCCCGATAAATTGGTCATTTCTGTAGTAGAGCGTGTTCCTGTGGCAATTGCCCTTGGTACCGTCGGCGACACAACCGTTCCGGTCAGTATAGATGCCTCTGGTATTGTCTTCCGCGTTGGCGCTTATCCTTCCAACGAGAGTCTTCCGCTTATTACTGGCTTGCAAATTGATGACCCTGTGGTGGGTATGCGATTACATACCGGGCTTAAACCCTTATTAAGTCAATTGCGAGACCTTGAATCCAGAAATTCCGTGCTATTATCTTCGATATCCGAAATTAAAATTGAAGAAAAAACCTATGGAGGCTTTGATTTAGTTGTCTATCCAGTTCACACACCAGTCAGGGTTCGCACTGATAAGGCGTTGAACGAAGACGCATTACAGTATATGATGCTGGTATTGGATGTGGTACAGGAATTGGCTTTGGATGTTGAAGAGATAGACATTCGTGCCGGTACTGTAGCCTATCGGTTAAGGGGGGTTTGACTTTGAGTGACGCCGTTGTTGGCCTCGATATCGGAACGAGCCGGATACGCGCCGTAATTGGTGAGATATCTGATACTGGTGTATTACAAATCACCGGCGTAGGTACCAGCTCGTCCAATGGTCTAAGAAAAGGCGTTGTCGTTAATATCGAAAATACTGTGCGTTCCATCTCCCAGGCCGTAGAAGCTGCTGAAATGATGTCAGGTATAGAAGTCTCCCGCTGTATGATTGGTATAGGCGGAACTCACATTGATGGCCTTAATTCACGGGGAGTTGTTGCCGTAACCGGAAAAGGCCGTGATAACAGGGAAATAGGCCAGGATGACATTACTCGTGTAATCGATGCGGCTAAGGCAGTGGTTATTCCAATGGACCGCCAGGTTTTGCATGTTATACCTCAATCCTACATTGTAGATGAGCAAAAAGGTGTAAAAGACCCCAGAAACATGATTGGAGTTCGGTTGGAATCAGAGGTGCATATTGTAACCGGTTCAGTAACCTCTGTTCAAAACATGGTTAAATGTGTTAATCGAGCATCATTGAATGTTGATGAATATATGCTTCATGCCCTTGCTGCTGTAAAATCGGTTATGACAGAAGAGGAGCGCGAATTAGGCTCAATCTTGATCGATTTGGGTGGAGGCACCACCGATGTGTTGATAATGGCTGATGGTGCACCTCTGCTTACGGCGGTAATTCCGGCAGGTGGTATCCAGGTGACCAATGATATATCCATTGTTAAGGGAATATCAGTAGAAACTGCTGAGCGAATAAAACTGGATACGGGATGCTGCTGGCTTCCACTTATAGAAGAGAACGAAGAAGTAATACTTCCCGGAGTTGGAGGGCGACCCCCCGTGGTGATTCCTCGCTCCGAGATTGCCGAGATTATACAACCCCGGATGGCTGAAATTTTCTCCATGGTAATGGAAAAAATATCATCAGTATCCAAGAAAAGACAATTATCCGGAAATGTGATTCTTACCGGCGGAGGAGCCTTATTACCTGGCGTTGTAGAGCTCGCCTCCGAGATTTTTAATACCCAAGCAGTACGCATGGGTATTCCTGGTAATTTTGGCGGGTTGACTGGGGAGTATCGAAGCCCTGATTATGCAACCGTTTTGGGCTTGGTTCTCTCTGCCAGTGAGCGAAGACGGGTCCTGGAAGGTGAATCAGGCCCATCTGATACTCAGTCACGACCGGTTATAACCCGAATTCGAGGCTGGCTAAAAGAGTTTTTTTAAAACGTAGCGATAGACTACATACGTCGACAAGTTTTTTCTGGGAGGGGAAAACTCATGAATATTGAAGTGGTGAATCATAAAGAAATACAGCCTACCGTTATAAAAGTAGTTGGCACTGGTGGTGGAGGTTCTAACGCGGTTAATCGCATGATGGCTTGTGGCTTACATCATGTGGATTTTATTGTCGCTAACACCGATTTACAGGCGCTTAATTACTCTAATGCTCCCAAGAAACTTGCTATCGGTTCAAAACTAACCGGCGGTTTAGGCGCTGGTGGTAAACCGGAAGTTGGCGAAAAGGCTGCACAAGAAGATGCAGAGGCAATCGCTAATGCTCTCCGTGGCGCAGATATGGTCTTTGTTACTGCAGGTATGGGCGGTGGCACCGGCACTGGTGCTGTTCCGGTAATAGCACAAATAGCTCGCGAACAGGGAGCTTTGACCGTAGGCGTCGTTACTCGGCCCTTTGATTTTGAGGGGAAGGTAAAACAGCGATTAGCTGAAGAAGGAATTGAAAAACTACGAAAATCAGTTGATACCCTAATCGTAATTCCAAATCAATATCTTCTTAAGCTGGTAGATCGAAGAACTCCAATCAAAGAAGCCTTTATTATGGCAGACGATGTACTTCGTCAGGCAGTTCAAGGAATTTCCGATTTAATAACCGTCCCGGGTTTGATAAATATTGATTTTGCAGATGTAAAAACAACCATGGAAGGGCAAGGCGACGCAATAATGGGTATTGGCAATGGAGAGGGTGACAACCGATCTGTTGATGCTGCGACCAATGCTATTAATAATCCATTGCTCGAGGATTCACATATAGAGGGTGCCAATCATATTCTTATCAGTATTACTGGTGGCGATGATGTTACGCTTCTTGAGGTTGAGGAGATCGTTAAGATTGTAACTGCGAATGCGGATCCTGATGCCCTTATTATCTATGGCACAACCACTGATAATACCATGGGGAACCGGCTGAGCGTCACGGTTATTGCTACAGGCTTTACTAGTTCACATAGTCAGCTTTCTGTTGATCACGGTCTAATGGGTTCCCGTTCTGATCGGCCAAAGGTTCAGGAAGGTGGTGATTTTATGTCAGGTTCAGAGTGGAAGCAGTTGAATGACCGCTCTCCTAAAACACCCGGAGGTCTTGGAACAAGAAATGGCCCGGTTTCAGCAATGCCTCTTACTGTTCCTGTATCCCGGGATGACCTTGATACGCCAACAGTCGTCAGACTTCAGCAACAAAAGGCAGAGAACTGAACGACCCTAAACTCTCATCATATTATGCGTACTTACTTTCCGCAGAGGGGCGATCTACCCTTACTGCGGATACGTATACCGAGAGTATTCGTCTATTCTGTCAATGGCTTCAAAGTCGCTCTCTCTTGATTGAAACAGCAGATACCGATGATTGTATTGATTTTGTTTTTTTTCGTGCCACAAATGGCTGTACCGGAAAAACAATTGCTAAGGATACGGCAGCCATCAGGTCTTTTTTTCGGTATTTGGTAATTGAACGGGTGAGAAACGATAATCCTGCAGATCTGTTAGAATCCCCTCGTAGAGAAAAAACACTTCCAAGGGTATTAACTCCCGTTCAAATCGATGATTTTCTTGATGCTATACCCCTTGATACCGATTATGGAATACGAGATCGTTGTTTATTTGAACTGATATACTCCTGTGGTTTACGAGTGAGTGAGGCCGTGTCGCTGTCCCTAGTTGATGTACGCCTTAAGGAGCGATTGCTCCTTGTGCATGGGAAGGGTGGAAAAGAGCGGCTGGTACCCTTTGGAGAAGCGGCCCGATTCCAAATAACTCGATATCTACAAGATATTCGCCCTAAAATTCTGGGGAAAAAAAGGAATGATGCTTTTTTTTTGAATTATCGAGGGGGTCGTTTAACGCGGAAGGGAATTTGGAAGCGATTTCATGAAATTATCTTGTCTCAAGGTCTAGAATCTAAAATTCATACGCTCAGGCATTCCTTTGCAACACATTTACTGGCGGGGGGTGCAGATTTGCGATCAGTTCAGGAATTGCTCGGTCATGCAGATGTAGCGACAACACAGATATATACTCATATTGAAAATAGCGCATTACAGATGTATCACGCAGATTTTTTTGACAATTATCAGGCAGAAACTGACAATTGATTGATAGATAAGGAGAGGATTATTATGACTGTTAACATCTGGTCAAGGATTCTTATGCTCGGTGGATTTTCACTTTTTTTTCTATCTTGTGGTCCCAATACTAATTACATACGGCGGATGCAAGCCCTTGAGGAAGGGGTAGACAATCCGACTTCAATAGAAGAATTGGAAGACGCCATTAAAAAATACCAACATCGCATAGAGGATGTGCTTAATGCTGATATCCGTATTGGTATGTGGTACAAAATACTGGCTACACGCTATTTAGATAATGGTATGCATGCTAAAGCATTAGAGAACTTTCAAACAGCCATTCAGTATTATCCAACCAATCAAAACCTCTATTATTACGTGGGTGTTTGTGCCGGATACATGGCAAAAAGTGCGCTTGATTTTGAAGCCACCGGAACTTCTTCTAAGAGTTCTAATTATTATCAACTTGCCGAAAGTGCTTATGTGCGGGCCATAGAGCTAGAACCGCGATATGTTCGTGCCTTGTATGGACTTTCTATTTTATATGTTTTTGAACTTGATCGCCCAGCTGATGCTATACCTCATTTACAGTTGGTTGCCGAGATAGAAACCAGGAATACCGATGTTCGGTTTATCCTGGCTCGAGCTATGTACATGACCGGGGATATTGAAGGTGCTGTAGCGGCCTATGATTCCATTTTGTCGATATCTCGGGACGAGAAAACAAAGGAAACAGCCCGTCAAAATAAAGCGGAGGTTCTCCAGCGTGGATATGGAGCAGATTGAACTGACCTTGGGTTTATCCTGTTGTTCATTCCTTTCTTGCAAGGATATTCGTATATTGCGGGAAAAACTTGACAATCTTGAAGACCTTACGGTACTTTCTATAGAAGAAATTTGTCGTCTGGTAGGAAGGCGAATACAGACAGGCTTGTGGAATCCATCTACCCTTCGCTCCCGGGTAGATTTGTGCAGGACCTTGATGGAAAGGTATCGCATATCGATGACTACCATTGATGAGAGTGATTATCCACCTCTTGTCCGAGAGATTTTTGATCCTCCCTTCGCTATTTTTTGGAGAGGCTTGCTTCCTGACCCTGAACAAGCGATAGTTGCCATGGTTGGAACGCGAAGTCCCACCGGTGTGGGGATACGATTGGCTGAACGGATTGGCCGAGATTTGGGAGAGCGGGGTATCCCCGTTGTATCAGGCCTTGCACGGGGTATTGACGCTTTTTCCCATAAGGGTAACTGTGATGGCGGGGGGAAATCAATTGCCGTTTTGGCATGCGGTTTGGAGAGGATTTATCCAAAAGGCAATTCGTTATTAGCTGGAAGACTTTTGGATAAAGGTGGATGCCTTATAGGTGAATATCCCCCAGGGGATCCTCCCTTGACCTTTCATTTTCCCCAGCGGAACCGCCTAATATCCGCTCTTGCACGATCGGTAGTGGTTATAGAGGCCCCAAAGCGTTCTGGAGCCCTGATAACCGCAGATTTTGCTCTGGAGCAAGGACGGGATCTGTTTGTGGCACGGGATGCTCTTCATTCGGCCCGGGCGGAGGGCCTACGGATGTTGAGGGAACAGGGAGCTCCGGCTATTTCATCAGCCGGGGATATTATTGAGTCTTGGGATTCAAACTACGCGGCATGTGTTACAAAACAACTTGCCCTTGATTTTTAAAATGTTTCCTTGAATGGATAGATAGGAGTACTGTTAATGGCAACCAAGACAGCATCAAGCAAGAAAAAGGCCGTAAAGAATACACTGGTAATTGTAGAGTCGCCAGCAAAGGCAAAAACCATAGAGAAATATCTTGGACGAGGTTATACCGTAAAAGCGTCTATGGGTCATCTGATTGATCTTCCAAAGTCGCGAATGGCTGTTAATGTGGAAGATAATTTTTCCCCGGAATATATTACCGTACGGGGGCGTGCAAAATTACTGAAAGAATTGCAATCGGACGCTAAAAAATCAAAAGAAGTGTTACTGGCAAGTGATAATGACCGCGAGGGAGAAGCCATAGCATGGCATTTACGAAACTCCATACAGGCCAAGTACCAGGTTCCGATTAGAAGAATTGTATTTAACGAGATTACACCCCAGGCAATCAAGGATGCTGTTCAGCATCCCATGGATATCGATGAATCCAAGGTGAATGCTCAAAAAGCTCGGAGAGTACTTGATCGGCTTGTAGGATACAATCTGTCGCCCCTGCTATGGAAAAAAGTAAAAAATGGTTTGTCGGCAGGACGGGTTCAATCAGTAGCATTGCGTCTTATTTGCGAGCGAGAAGCTGAGGTTGAAAACTTTATCCCAACGGAATACTGGACTCTTGACGCTGATTTTCATAAGGGAAGAGTGGATTTTACCGCTCAACTGGTTCAATATAAAGGTGAAAAACCCGAATTGGTTAACGAGGATGCGGTTAATAGCATAATCCATGATATTAAATCAAGCACATCTTCAATTGTTGATATAAAAACCACTGAAAAAACTATTCGACCAAAGGCTCCGTTTACCACATCAAAGCTTCAACAAATGGCAGCAAACCGGCTTGGATTTACCTCCAAAAAAACGATGCAAATTGCCCAACAGCTCTATGAAGGTATAAATATTGGCTCAACACGTGTTGGTTTGATTACTTATATGCGAACAGATTCAGTTCGTATTTCAGCTACAGCCCTGGAAGAAGTTCGATCGTGGATAGGAGAGCATTATCAAGCTGAGCTTCCAGCGGTTCCTAATGAGTACTCTGTTGAAAAAAAGGCACAAGATGCACACGAAGCTATCCGTCCTACATACGTTACCTATACCCCGGAATATGTAAAGGAACACCTCACTCGCGATCAGCTCAGGTTGTACAGTATTATTTGGGAGCGGTTTGTATCAAGTCAAATGTCAAACGCGCGAAGCAGAACCAGCAGCATTGATATCGCTTCAGGAAATGCACTTTTTAGAGTATCTTCAACCCGTGTTTTTGAGAAAGGTTTTTATAAGGTCATAAAAACCCTCGTTTCAAAGGATGAAAAAGAAAAAACCTTACCAGAGATGAAAATTGGCGAGGAATTGACTGTAAAAGAATTTCATCCTGAACAACATTTTACCCAAGGACCGGCACGCTTTACCGATGCCTCTATTGTAAAAACACTGGAAGAAAAGGGTATTGGTCGCCCTTCAACCTATGCACCAATTATTTCGGTTCTTCTGGATCGTTATTATGTCACTCGTTCAAACAAACAGTTAGTTCCAACTCAACTTGGGCGAATCATAAACGACCTGCTTGTTGGATATTTCCCGGCGGTAATAAATGTGGATTTTACTGCCAACGTAGAAACTGAATTGGATCAAGTTGAAGAAGGTTCTACTCAATGGCCTTCGATGATTGGATCTTTTTACCAGCCATTTAAAAGTCGAGTAGACGAGGTTATGGAAACTCTGGACAGTATGAAAGGTCGTCTGGATGAGACAACCGATCATGTATGTGAGTTATGCGGGAAACCAATGCTAAAAAAACTTGGACGCTTTGGCTTTTTCCTTGCTTGCTCCGGTTTTCCAGAATGCCGCAATACACGATCAATACCCCTTGCTAAATGCCCACGGCCAGGGTGCACTGGAGAAATTGTGTCACGAAGGACAAAAGGGCGGGGAAAGGAATTCTTTGGGTGTACAAATTATCCGGAATGCAGCTTTATTTCGCACTTTAAACCCATAAATGCAAATTGTCCTAAGTGTGGGCAATTTCTGGTGGAGAAGTACGATAAAAAGAATGGTTCGTTTAAAAGTTGCATCAATCCTGATTGCGATTATTTACATACCCAAGAAGAAGTAATACCTGTACTTTCGGACAGTGAAGCGGAAGGGGATGAATGAACCGGTACTGCGAGGAGTATCTTGAGTATTTGGTAGGGGTTCGAAGCCTTTCTCCCCGTTCAATTGCCAGTTATCGAAGAGATTTACACCTTTTCTTTACAATAAGGCCCGTTGATCCTCTATCTGCATCGGCTAATGACGTACGCCTTTTTCTTTCGGAATTAAGTCGCAAGGGATACGAAAAAACAAGTATTAATCGTATGTTAGCGGCTTTGCGCGGTTTTTTTCGTTATCTGGTTCGATTCTCACTTCGTAAGGATAATCCCGCACTTACACTCAGAAACCTTAAAACAGTCAAAACGGTTCCGCTTTTTTTATTTGCGCCAGAAGCTGAACAGTTATGCGCCCTTCCGCTCAGTGAGTCAACAAAAATCAAACCGTTATGGGCAACCCGCGATTCTGCCTTGCTTTCGGCCCTGTATTCCTCCGGCTGTCGTGTTTCCGAGATCGCAGGGATTACCCTTTCTTCTTTATCGTCTGCAGTCAATTCTGCAATTGTACGAGGAAAAGGTAACAAGGAACGTACTGTTTTCTTTTCCAAAACAGCACAAACATTACTTCGCGAATACTTGCTTGAGCGATCTGAGATCCTCTCTCGTACTCAGGAAACTGTGTGTAATAGTCTTTTTATTTCAAAGCGTGGCAAGCCATTGTCGGTTCGAGGTATTCAGTTTATTCTGTCTCATTATACAGATGGAACCGGAGATCTTATCCATCTATCTCCACATGCCCTTAGGCATAGTTTTGCTACTACATTGATTAGCCGGGGAGCTGATTTGAGAGTCGTACAAGAGATGTTGGGACATGAGACTATTTCAACAACACAGCGATACACACATATAACAAGCGAACGACTGGAGCGTCTGTATCATCAGGCGCATCCACATGGGTAAATAAGGAGCTATGATGAATCAAAAAAAAATTAGAAGTACTACTATTATCGCTGTTAGGCGAAATGGAAAAATAGCCATGGCCGGAGATGGTCAAGTTACCATGGGTGAAACAATTATGAAACCTAATGCTCGTAAGGTACGTAGAATTTACGATGGTAACATACTTACTGGCTTCGCCGGAGCAACTGCCGACGCTTTTACCCTGCTTGAAAAATTCGAGATGCGAGTAAAGGAGTATGCCGGAGATTTAACCCGCTCAGCCGTTGAACTTGCCAAAGATTGGCGGACGGACAAGGCATTACGTAATTTACAGGCATTGCTATTAGTTGCGGACAAGGAGAAAACTCTTTTAATCTCTGGTACCGGAGACGTGATTGAACCTGCGGATGCTGCTATTGCAATAGGATCGGGCGGTAATTATGCATATGCGGCTGCTTTGGCCTATCTTGATTCAACCGATTTGCCTGCTCTCGAGATTGCTCGTAAAAGCATGGAGATTGCAGCAGGTATTTGTATTTATACTAATGATCATATCCTTGTGGAGGAGTTATAAACATAATGGACGGACTGGAAAGTTTAACACCAAAAGCTATTGTAGCTGAGCTTGATAAATATATTATTGGGCAAAACAAGGCCAAGCGAGCTGTTGCCATTGCTCTGAGAAACCGTACCCGAAGACTGAAATTACCACAGGAAGTTCGGGATGAGGTAGCTCCTAAAAATATCTTGATGATTGGTCCCACTGGGGTAGGTAAAACCGAAATAGCCCGACGTCTTGCCAAGCTTTGTGGGGCTCCCTTTCTGAAGGTTGAAGCGACAAAATACACAGAAGTTGGCTATGTAGGACGCGATGTAGAGTCAATGATTCGTGATTTAATGGCTACCGGCTTTTCTATGGTAAAGTCCGAGATGCAAAGCACGCTGCGAGGAGAGGCAGAAAAGCGGGCCGAGGAAGTTCTTTTGGATTTACTCTTGCCGGGTATAAAAAAGAAAACAGAAGCCTACAAAACCACACATGAACATGGTTTGATTATCGAGGATGGTTCAGTTGAGAAATCTCCCGTACCTCCTGTTGTTCCCGCTGCTTCTACCGAGTCAGTTGATACACGCGAGAAATTTCGTCTTATGCTTCGTGAGGGAAAACTTGATGAGCGTGTGGTCGAGATTACTGTGCAACGCGGAGGAATGCCGAATCTTGAGGTGTTTGCAGGCTCTGCAAATCTTGAAGATCTGGAGATGAGTGTTGCCAATATTACCAATATGATTACCGGTAACCGAAATAAGCGCAAACAGGTAACAGTAAAAGATGCAAGAGAAATAATCATCGCAGAACAGCTTGATAAGATAGTTGATCAGGATAAAATTGCCGAAGAAGCACGTAATCGTGTCGAGCAAATGGGAATCGTATTTATTGACGAGATAGACAAGGTTGCAGTAAAAGGTGAGCGATCAGGCGGCCAGGATGTCTCCAGGGAGGGCGTTCAACGAGATATTCTTCCCATCGTAGAAGGGTCTACGGTCAATACAAAATATGGGGTAGTTGACACCACTCATATTCTATTTATTGCTGCCGGAGCCTTTACTATGTCCAAGCCGAGCGATTTGATTCCGGAGCTTCAAGGTCGTTTCCCCTTAAGGGTTGAACTTGAATCGCTTAATGCAGAAGATTTTAAGCGTATTCTTCTTGAGCCAAGGAATGCTCTTACTCGACAATACACTGAATTACTTGCAACTGAGGGCTTGACTATACGCTTTGACGATGCAGCGATTGATCGAATGAGCTTTCTGGCAGCAGAGGTTAACACTCGCATGGAAAATATCGGTGCTCGTCGCCTTCACACTATTATGGAAATGCTCCTTGAGGAACTTGCTTTTCAGGCTGATGAACTTTCTGGGCAAACCCGGGTAATAACCACCGATTATGTCGATGAACGACTGTCTGATATTGTTTTGGACCAGGATTTGTCCCGGTATATTCTTTAAAAAAGGGGTAAACCGGGGGGCATTCCCTGCCGAAAATAAGGTAAAGAGGTGGCCAGATGAACAGTTTTACTAAAACTACCGATTTACTACACCGGGCTATGGATGTTAATGCCCTTCGGTATGGGGTTGCCGCGAACAATCTTTCCAATTCGGGTGTTCCCAATTTTAAACGAACCCAGGTTAACTTTGAGTCAGAACTGGAGCGGGCCTTAGAGTCGGAACAGAGAGCTAAGGGACAGTTTCAGCTTGCAGTGTCCAATGATCGACATATTGCCTCTGATGGGATTATTGATTACCAGACAATAGAGCCTCGCAGGGTTCTTGATTATACCTCTACCGTAAAAGCCAATGGAAACAATGTCGATCCGGAACAGGAAGCCATGGATATCCTTAAGATTCAAATGAATTATCAATTATTGACTCAGGTTCAGAGCTTTCAGTTCTCCCAGGTCAATTCAGTATTACGATAGCAGGAGCGATAGATAATGGGTCTTTTTACCAGCATTAATATAGCAGCAAGTGGTATGACAGCCGAACGGCTAAGAACCGATGTTATCTCTGATAATATCGCAAATGCATCTACCACCCGCACTCAGGAAGGCGGGGCTTTTAGAAGAAGTCGCGTCGTTTTGGCACAAAAAGAAGGCGGAATAGACTGGAGAAATCCTTTTTTGCCAGCACAATTGGATAGGGGACCTGGCTCTGGTGTTCGAGTTATGTCAGTAGAGAAAGATACAGCGGACCTGCGCATGGTGTATGATCCCACTCATCCTGATGCCATACAAAGTGGTCCAAAGGCCGGGTATGTTGAGTATCCCAATGTTAATATAGTGACGGAAATGGTTGATCTTATTTCGGCTTCGCGCTCATATGAGGCGAATTCATCGGTAATTCAGGGTTCAAAAGAGATGTTTATGAGAGCCCTTGAGATTGGTAGGTAGAACGTATGAACATAGATCCGGTTTCCGTTGAATCATTTCGCAGTACTATGGTTTCTGGCAAGAACTTGGTAGACAAGGCAAATCGACCGCTAACTGCGAGCTTTGAGCAAACTCTTTTAGCGGCCTTTGACAAAGTTAACGAGAAACAGCAGGTTACAACGGATATTGCCCAACAAATGATCGTAGATCCAGAATCGGTCGATGTACATGATGTAACCATTGCGATGGCCGAAGCAAATTTATCCCTAAAGATGGCTCAAAGTGTAATTGATCGCCTTATTAAGGGCTGGAACGAAATTACGACGAACCGCTAAAAACGTCTGTCATTCTGTGCTATAGTATGGTACAATATACAATTAAAACTTGACAGGTTCGTTCTGTAACGGGAGGGGAGCATGAACGAATGGCTGAAAAAGCTATTTGAGCAGATATCGACACTATGGAAAAAATGGACGGTTACCCAAAAAGCTGTCCTCGCTGGTGTCATCCTTGCCGCTATTGCCGGCTTGTTTATTCTTTTTTCAGTCTCGGCAGGACCATCGATGGTTCCTTTGCTGGACACGCCAATAACCGATGAGTCTGTTCGGGATAAGATAATACTTCGTCTTAACGAAGAGAATATCAAGACCTCTGTATCAGCAACCGGAATAATCTCTGTAGCAGATGAATCAACTGCTCGAAGAATGCGTTCAATCCTTATCCGCGAGGACTTGATTCCTCAGGGTATTGATCCTTGGGCGATATTCGATGTTGAGCGGTGGACTATTACTGATTTTGAGCGAAATGTTAATAAACGGCGAGCCATTATCGAAGAAGTACGTCAACATATTAAAGCCCTTGATGACGTAGATGATGTGAGTGTCGTGGTTAATATACCTGAGCGAACTCTTTTTGCAGAAGACCAAAATCCCGTATCGGCAAGCGTAGTCTTATATCCAAAACCATCAAGCGATATTGTAACTAATCGTAAAAAGGTTGAGGGAATTCAAAAAATCCTGAAATTTGCCGTGGAAGGTCTAAAAGACGAAAACATTACTATTGCAGACAGTGCTGGCAACGTGCTCAATGATTTTGAGGGTATGCGTGAATGGGATCGCTTAACAAGGATAGAAAAAGAGCAAAAACTGATTGCTCAGCTTGAAGCCCAATATCGCGCTAAAATTCTTAATGCACTTCAGCAAATTTATGGCATGGATCGGGTGCGCGACTTGAACCTGAAAATTGACATGGATATGTCCGATAAATCGGTACAGACACGCGATTATCTACCGACTACCATACGTCCTGATAATCCAGAGACTCCTTATGATGATTCAGAAGTTGTTCAATCAATTACATTGTCTTCAGAAACCTCTACAACGCGATGGCAGGGTTCCGGATTTAATCCTGAAGGACCTGCAGGTGTTGAAGGCCAAACTGCCCCTGCTTACAAAGATATGTCCAATTTGTACGGGCTATCTGAGCAGTCAATCGTAAAGAAAAACGAGCTCGTCGGTCAGCGAGATACCTCTGAGGTAGTAAGTCCTTCAATGGGTCGTCGAACGGTATCGGTTAATATTGACGGTGTATGGGTAAAAAAACGTGATGAAAACGGGCATTATATTATTAAAAATGGTGCCATTGAACGTGAATATCTGGCAATTCCGACTGAAGAACTTCAATCTGCCGCTAAGGCAGTTCAAGATGCAGTCGGCTTTGATCGTGGCCGCGGTGATTCAGTAAGTGTATTAAATATAAAGTTTGATCGAACTGATCAATTTGAAAAAGAAGACGCCGCTTACCTCAAGAAGCTGCAAACCCAACAGACTATCCTGTATTCTCTTGTTGCCCTTGCTGTTATTTTAGTCGCATTTATCATTTATCGAATGATAACCCGCGAGCTCGAACGAAGGCGCAGGCTCCGCGAAGAAGAGCTTTTACGTAAGCATCAGATGGAAAGGGAAAAAACGCTTTGGGAAGCAGAACAGGCAGGCATGGAAGTCTCCATGTCGGTAGAGGAACGAAAACGGCTTGAACTCCAGGAGAACGCAATCAATATGGCAAAAGAGCATCCCGAAGATGTTGCCCTTTTGATTCGAACCTGGCTTATGGAGGAATAAGATATGGCTCCAGCAGGATCATCTAAAGATAAATCAGTTTCTTCCGGATCCTCAAAAAAGGCTAAGGATGTTAAATCTTTAACCGGACGACAAAAGGCAGCCATTTTTTTGGTGTCTCTTGGATCTGAAATTTCGGCAGAGATATTTAAGCATTTACGGGAAGACGAGATTGAAACCTTGACATTTGAAATTGCTCGTCTTGAAACCGTAGAAGCTGAATTTAAGGATGCCATACTTCAAGAGTTCCAAGATTTGATGATGGCTCAGAACTTTATCACAACTGGTGGTATTGATTATGCGCGTGAGCTTCTTGAAAAATCCGTTGGTAGCCAAAAAGCAATTGATATTATCAATCGACTTACCAGCTCGCTGCAGGTACGTCCTTTTGACTTTATCCGTCGCACTGATCCTGCTCACCTTCTTAACTTTATTCAGCAGGAGCATCCGCAAACTATCGCTTTGATTCTTGCGTATCTTGAGCCCGCTAAGGCCTCGGTTATTTTGCAAAATTTGCCCGATGAGATTCAAAGTGAAGTAGCACGTAGAATTGCCACTATGGACAGAACATCGCCTGACGTATTGCGAGAGGTTGAGCGGGTTCTGGAGAAAAAATTGTCAACACTATCCAGCGAGGATTATACCGCAGCAGGTGGTGTAGAAAGCATTGTAGAGATTCTTAACCTGGTTGACCGATCTTCTGAGAAATCGATTATCGAAGCTCTGGAAGACGAGGATCCCGATCTTGCCGAGGATATCAAAAAACGAATGTTCGTTTTCGAAGATATTGTTATGCTCGACGATCGTGCTATACAAAAGGTTCTGCGCGAAGTGGATACACAGGAACTTGCAAAAGCCCTCAAGGCTGTCGATACCGAGGTTCAGGACAAGATTTTCCGCAATATGTCCAAGCGTGCGGCCGGTATGCTCAAGGAAGATATGGAATATATGGGTCCAGTTCGCTTAAAGGACGTAGAAGAAGCCCAACAAAAGATCGTATCAATTATCAGGCATCTTGAAGACACTGGAGAAATTGTTATTGCACGTTCCGGTGAAGATGAGCTTGTGGTTTAACGGCGGGGATATACAATGGCAAAAACTGTTTTTCGTCCAAACGAAGTAAAACGTACTGATGAACAGGTTCTTCTAAGCCTGTCCAAAAAATTTGTGGAAGAGGTAGTTGTAGACGAGGTTATTGAAGAGCCCGTTTATGAGGGACCAACCGTAGAAGACTTGATGCGTGAAGCCGAGGAATGGAAAGAACAGTGGCAACTTGAACGTCAATCTATGATTCAAGCAGCGGAAGATGAGGCTGCACGAGTATTGGCGGATGCCGAAAAAGCTGCTTTTGAAGAAGTAAAGAGAAAAACCGATCAAGCCCAAGTATTACGTCAGGAAGCTCGAGATGAGGCCGATTCGATACTTGAAGAAGCAAAAAAAGAAGCACAGTCAATTATTGCCGAAGCAGCTTCTCGTAAAGAAGATCAATTAAAAACTGGCTATGACGAAGGCTTTAAAAAGGGGCAGGAAGCCGGTTTTCGCGAGGGAAATCTTGAAGCTGAGCGGTTAACTGATCGCCTGCATACAATTATTGAACGCATGATGGACAAACGTCAGGAAATCCTGGCAGAGACCGAACAGCAAATCGTAGATCTTGTTCTGTTGATGACACGAAAAATAGTTAAAGTTATCTCCGAGAATCAAAGGAATGTTGTCGTTTCAAACGTGGTTCAAGCCCTTAGAAAGGTAAAGGGACGAGGCGAGGTTACCATACGAGTTAACCTTAATGATGTTGCAATGACCACTGAGCATATTAAGGACTTCCTCGCCGC
>JAFGIM010000078.1 GCA_016929605.1 Spirochaetales bacterium
ATTAACAATTGACCCGTCAGTCCATTTGGCCTTGCTAATCGCCATTTTATCCTCATCCCTTCCGGAGTGAGACCCAAAGTAATCGTACAAATCCTTTTGATTCGGGGTTACCAGATTCACCACAAAGCATCCGCTCTTTTTTATCATCGGGTAGGAAAACCGGGTCGGCACAATGCCAACCATTAAGGAAGGAGGGTCATAGCTACAATTGCATGCGTATACCACCACAAGGGCATTGTTTCTTCCCTGTTCGTCCCGGCAAGAGACCACAAGATGCGGTTTTGGATTCAAAATAGAGCGTGTTTGCACTTGAACCTTCTTGCCTGAACGCAACAAAGGATGCTTCCGACGTCGCCAATCTGCAATTGCCTCTCGAAGCGTTGTTACCGCAAGAGTTGCACAATGAGCAGAGTCCTCTGCCACACCGACTGAGCACTTCAGGAGCTCCTTGTCGTTTAGTAAAAGCGCCTCATCAATAGTAAGACCCCGAACCAATAAGGCTGCAAGAGAGCCACAGATGTTTGAACTCATACACCCATCAGTGGTATACCGAGCATCCTCTATCCGATTATCAGCAATGCTGACCCAGAATTCCATCGTGTCTCCACACGGTCCGGTAATGCGCGCCCTTCCATCCCAATCCTTAAGGGGGCCAAAATTGGAAGGGACTGCGCATACCCCAGCTTCAAAAAACTCTGACATGGCGATTACATATCCTTTTCTTGTGATCCAATTTGGCCAAGTCGCTCGCGAATTGCAAGAGCCTCTCTCTCAAGGGCTTCAAGACGATCGCTCAGCATGTGCATTTCATTGCCTTGAGTGATAGCTGATACCTGCTCCTGTGCTCCGTATCTAAAGCCCCTTCCATAATAGCCCCTTCCCCAACCATAACCAATGCCCCGGCCTTGGGATCCGGCACAATATCCCATACCACGACCAGTTCGCGGGCCAAAACCCACAGGACCCATTCCATTTCTTCCTGGCATAATTAAGCCTCCTATACAACAAGATATCTATGTACATGCATATATCGTGCCAAGTAAAAAAAGCCGTATATACGCTATTTCCAGAAGTTATTCCGCGACTTATAATTGCATTAGTGCAATACTCACATTGCAAAAATACATAGTATCTGGTATCTACAACCCCGTGTATACTATACCCATTCTTAAGGAGTTTTTATGAATCGTATTGCAAAACAATTGCCCTTGTTTGTCGTTTGTATATACCTTCTTACGTTTATTTCCTGCAATAAAATGCCCCAGCGCAGTTATTGGCCAACAGACGAATGGAAAACCGCCAGAGCCGAAAGTGTCGGAATGGATAGTCAAAAAATCGCCGGTGCTTTATCAACATATACAATGAAAAACCTGGGTCTCCACTCGCTTCTGGTTATTCACAATGGTTTTGTAGTAGTTGAAGGATATGGCTATCCATATACAAAGGACACACTTCATAACATCAATTCAGTTACCAAAAGCTTTACCTCAAGCCTCTACGGGATAGCCCTGGAAAAGGGCCTGGTCGCGAGCATTGATTCTCCAATGCTCAATTCGTTTCCTAAACGCTTAGAAACAGAACAGGACGAGCGAAAACGCAAGATGACCATTCAAGACATTCTTACCATGAGAACCGGGCTAAACTGGAACGAAGATGGCGGCGGGAATATTGAAAGTTCATTTTCCCGTATGCTGGGAGCCGAGGATTGCCTTTCGTTTATTTTGGACACTCCTATGCTTACCGATAGCGGCAAGACATTTGACTATAATACCGGGGCCTCCCATATACTTACTGCACTATTAGAGGATAAAACAGGAGGACTGGAGCGCTTTGCCCGACAATCACTTTTCTCCCCTCTTGGCATTCATACGATCCACTGGAAAAAAGATCCGCAAGGAATTCCCATGGGTGGTTATGGACTGTCCCTTACCAGCCGTGATATGGCAAAACTTGGATTCTTGTACCTCAATAAAGGTCTTTGGGATGGAAAACAGATTATTCCCCGTTCATGGGTCGAAGAGGCTGTTAAAGCGCACACCGCAACGCCAGGCTCCTTTTCCCCCGGTTATTTTTATGGATATCAATGGTGGATATCTCCCGACAAAAAAACATATATCGCACAGGGGTATGGTGGGCAAAACATCTTTGTCAATCCTGACCTGGATCTGATTATTGTAACAACCGCAGCCCTTAATTATCGCAGGCTTAATGATTATTACACCCTTATTACCCAGGAGATCCCTGCTTCCTGTGTGTCGGCGGGAAAGATTCCGGAAAACAAAGAAGGGGAACAAGCCTTGGACTCACTGTTGGCAGCCTGGGCCTCGCCCCCTCCAGCTCAGGCCATTCGTCTTCCTTCCGCCTTTGCACAAAACACCGATACTACCTTTGTGTTTGACACAAACGAACAAGACCTGCAAAGCCTTACCATTACCCTTGATAGCGAAAAAGGAATTATCATTCGGCAGACCTACCAATCCAAAAGGGGCGAACAGGGGATTACCGAGTGCATCGGAAGCCTTGGCGGTGAATACAGGTTATCTCGTTCAGTGATGAACGAGGCTCGATACCAATTCGGGGACACCCCCATTCAAACGGCTTGCCGCTTAATTGAATCAGGAGATGAGCAAACCCTGCTTATGGAAATAGTTCCGCTTGGCATAGTTGAAGGGCCCTTCCTTGATCGCTTCTCAGTCGAGAATCAAGAAATAACGTTTACCCGTATAAATCAGGCCAACCGGCGCTCTGTTACCATAAAAGGTCGCAAAACATAACTGTCGTAGACTATACTTCTAGGTGTTATACCAACACACTAAAGAGGCATATCTATGGCAAGAGACAAAAAAAGTGAAGGCGTTATCCATACCAGCTCTTCCAGGCTTGGCATGGATGCGCCGTCTTTTAAGGATTCTTACTTTCGTCATCTGGAATACTCCTTGGGTAAGGATGTATACTCGGCCACCGATCATGACCGCTATAGCGCATGTGCTCTAGCCGCACGGGATCGCCTTATTGAGCGATGGATCGCGACACAACAAACGTATTACAATAAAAACGCCAAACGGGTATATTACCTCTCCCTTGAATTTCTGATTGGCAGAACACTTGGTAACAGCCTTATCAATCTGGACTTATATGAGCCAGCCGCTCGGGCCTTGCGGGAGATTGGCCTATCCCTTGAGGACCTGCGAGAAAAAGAATGGGACGCGGGCCTTGGTAACGGGGGATTAGGCAGACTTGCAGCCTGTTTTATGGATTCACTTGCCACACTGGAATTGCCCGCAATGGGATACGGTATCCGCTATGATTACGGGATTTTTTTTCAAAGTATTAAAAATGGGTATCAGATAGAAACACCGGATAACTGGCTCCGCTTTGGAAATGTTTGGGAGTTTCCCCGACCGGAATATTCATACCTGGTCAATTTTTACGGCAAGGCCGAGGGATACGTTGATGCCACTGGTTCCCAGAGGCGGCGATGGGCAGATGTAGAACAGATCGTCGCAGTCGGCTATGACACCCCTATTCCAGGCTACCGTAATAATACCGTAAACAACCTTAGACTCTGGTCCGCAAAAAGCTCAAGGGAATTTGATCTTGGTTATTTTAATGGTGGGGACTACATCAAGGCAGTAGCGGATAAGTCCATCTCGGAAAACATAACCCGGGTACTGTATCCCAACGATGCCGTACACGAAGGAAAAGAGTTGCGCCTAAAGCAGGAGTATTTTTTTGTATCGGCAACCATACAAGACATTATCCGCCGATTCAGAAAAACTCATGGAAACTTCAAAGATTTCCCGCAGCAAGTAGCCATCCAACTTAACGACACCCATCCTGCCATCGCGATTGCCGAGCTTATGAGAATCCTTGTTGACAGCGAATGTCTTGACTGGGAAACAGCCTGGGATATTACCGTACACACCTTTGGGTATACCAATCACACTATCCTTCCGGAAGCCCTTGAGCGATGGCCGGTAGACCTTATTGGTAAGGTCCTGCCCCGACATCTGGAAATAATCTACGAAATAAATCGCCGTTTTATGAATGACATAGCAGCTTCCTTCCCCGGAGACACGGCTTTACTTCAATCGTGTTCACTTATCGAGGAAGGAACTGAAAAAAAAGTGAGAATGGCAAATCTTGCCATAGCGGGAAGCCATTCGATTAACGGAGTCGCTGCACTGCATAGCGAAATTCTCAAGACCCGCTTGTTCAAGGATTTCTATCAACTTTGGCCCGAAAGATTTAACAATAAAACCAATGGCATAACGCAGAGAAGATGGCTCAAGCTCTGCAATAGTGAGCTGGCATCGCTTATCGACGAGACAATAGGAGAGCGATGGACAAAAGATTTATCTGCCTTACGCGATCTTGAACCATTTGCCAATGATGCAAGCTTCTGCGAAAAATGGCGGGCGGTTAAAATGGCTAAAAAGAAATCGCTTCACGCGTATATAATGGGACACAATGGGGTGGATACGGACGTGCACTCCCTTTTTGACATTCAGGTAAAACGCCTCCATGAGTATAAACGTCAACTGCTTAATGTTCTGCACGTTATTACCTTGTATAACCGCATAAAGGATAATCCTTCGGCAGATATTACAAATCGTACCATCATTTTTGCCGGCAAAGCGGCTCCCGGTTATTGGCGAGCTAAACTGATTATAAAACTGATTAACTCGGTAGCGCACACGATAGAGAATGACAAAGAGGTATCCAAACGATTAAAGGTTCTCTTCCTTCGAAATTACGCAGTCTCGAACGCGGAAAAAATCATCCCGGCTGCTGACCTTTCCGAGCAAATTTCCACAGCGGGTACGGAAGCATCCGGAACAGGCAACATGAAGTTCGCCTTAAACGGTGCGCTCACCATTGGCACCCTTGATGGGGCAAATATCGAAATAATGGAAGAAGTTGGTAAAGAGAACATCTTTATTTTTGGCCTCAATGCAGAAGAAGTAGAGACCCTTACCCGGACAAACTACGATCCGCTGCAATACTATTACGCCAATCGCGAGCTTAAACAAGTTATTGATCAAATACGAAGGGGACACTTCTCTCCCGAAAACGTGGATTTATTCAAACCCCTGGTTGACTCACTGTTGTATCAAGGGGATCAATACCTCCTGCTTGCCGATTATCAGTCTTATATTGCATGTCAGGACCGTGTAAGCCAGGCATTCCGCGATACAGAATCGTGGACACGCATGTCCATCCTGAATACTGCCCGAATGGGGAAATTCTCTACAGACCGCACAATAAGTGAATACTCGCAGGATATCTGGGGCATTGAACCGGTGCACATAGGCTTGTCATAATTATAAAAGTTATAGTTATTTTTCCTCTAAAGGGTATTGCAAACGTTTGCGTAATGTTTTATTACTAACAGCAAACGATTGCGCCCTATGATACGCAGTCTGGAGGAAAAAGATGCAATCAGAAAATATCAATCGATCTCTTATACGAATCGGCTTACCCATTCTGGCCGGTATGTGTGTAAGTCAAGTGCAACAGATTACCGATCAGGCTTTTCTGGGTCATGCCTCGGCTGAATACCTTTCGGCCGTTGGTAATGCCGGATTTACCATTTGGACCACCATTTCCTTTTTGTTTGCCCTGGGAACAGGAACGGCAATTCTGGTAAGCCAAAAAATTGGAGAAGGGGCAAAAGAAAAAGCAGAGGAAATTCTGGGTTCAACCTTTGTGTTTTCCAGTTTCTTTTCCGTTGCTATTTTTTTGGTATGGTTTTTTGGAAATGTAACAATTTTCCGCTTAATGGGATTATCGGAGCCAATACTTTCGCATGCAGCCCTGTACACTCGTATCTACACCTTTGGCATCGTGTTTTCGGGGATTACC
>JAFGIM010000079.1 GCA_016929605.1 Spirochaetales bacterium
GGCTTGCCGGACCGGATCAGCTTGTACGTGAAGAGTTTTACAATCAGGTGGTTGCCTCTGCCCTTAACCTGGCCAAGCGATATCATTTTGACGAGGATCATTCGCGCTATGTAACGCGCATGGCGCTTAAGCTTTTTGACACCCTGGAAAGTGAGTTGGCTCTGGACCGTCACGCACGTCTTTTACTCGAGAGCGCGGGTATACTCCATGATATTGGCTCCTTTATTCGCGCCAGCGATCATCATATTCACAGCCAATATATAATCTCCCATTCGGATATTTTTGGATTTAACAAGGACGACATGCACATTCTTTCCAATGTTGTCCGATATCATCGCTCGGAGCTTCCCAGCCAGGCCCATCCTGCATACGCAGCCTTACCCCGAGCGGATCGTACAATGGTTCTTAAGCTTTCCGCCCTGCTCAGGGTCGCAGATGCCCTGGATCGTGGGCACTCTCAGCACATTGGCGACTTTGATTTTGAGCTTACCGGGGACACGCTGTATTTACGGGCAAGGGGAACTCACGATGTTAGCCTTGAGCGGCTGGCCCTTGAGGAAAAGGGAAATCTGTTTCAGGATATATTCGGCTACACAATGGTAATGACCTAGAGGCAGGCAATGAAAGAAAAAAAGAACGTCTATGTAAGCAGAGATCTTTCCTGGGTTGAGTTTAACGCGCGGGTCTTGGACGAGGCATTACAAAGCGATGTGCCGCTTTTGGAAAGGCTCCGGTTTCTCACTATTGTCTCTTCTAATTTTGACGAGTTTTTTATGGTACGCGTTGCGGCTCTTAAGGCGCAATCTGCCGTGGAAGGCCAACATCCGGATAACTCGGGGCTTACGGCCGCACAGCAGGTTCGCCTTATTTCCCGGCGCGTACACGAATTGGTGCCCTTGCAGTATCGCTGCTTACTGCAAGATATCCTTCCCGGGCTGGAAAAAGAGGGCATTAGTTATGTTCGCCCTGCAGAGTATACCCAGGCACAGTCCCGCTTTCTTGAAACCTTTTTTATGAACGAGGCCTTCCCCCTTTTAACACCCTTACGGACCTCTTCCCTGGGTAAGTTGCCGAGTATCGGGAATCTCAGGCTTCATGCGGTGTTTCACCTTCGCCCTTCCATGGACATACCAGAAGGTGCCCTGGCCGATTTTTTGGAGGGTGCAGGGGTCTCCGTTTCTGGCGATAGTGTAGATTCTTCCGGTGCGGCAGTAAGGCAGCTTTTTGCCGTTGTTCAAATTCCATCCAGTATTCCTCGTGTTGTGTGGTTACCCGACGCCTCGGGCAAGCGGTTTTTTACCCTTCTGGACGATGTAGTCCTTGCCTTTGCCCAACGGCTTTTCCCCGGCTTTACGATAGAAGGGCGGCTTCTTTTTAAGGTAACGCGGGATGCGGATAGCCCGGTGGACGAGGAGCGTGATGGGGACTTTATAGCCGCAATCGAAGAGGTTCTGGCCAATCGGCTTTCTTCTCGTCCCGTCAGGCTTTTATGTACGGGCGAAAGTCCGGTTATCAGCGCATGGCTTTTAGACCGGATGGGTCTTTCAGACCAGGATATCTACCGGGTGTCGGGACCGCTTGACCTGTCTACGTTAATTGATTTGGTGGAAACTCCCGGTCTTGATCACTTGCGAAATCCTTCCTGGAACCGGTATTGGCCGGCCCGCTTTCCAGAGGACTCACCCCTATGGGATACGCTCAAGGCTACCGACTTACTGCTTCATGTTCCCTATCAGTCCTGGGAGCCAGTTCTGCGCTTTTTGGAAGATGCCTCCTCGGATCCGGGGGTTCTTGCCATCAAAATGACCTTGTACCGAACCAGCGGGGACTCTCCGGTTATTCGCTCTCTGGAGCGGGCCGCGCGGGCCGGAAAGCATGTTACCGTTTTTGTAGAGCTTAAGGCGCGATTTGACGAAGAGCGCAATATTACCTGGGTAAAACGACTTGAAGAAGCGGGCGTTATCGTTGTGTATGGAATCGCCCGACTCAAGGTTCACGCCAAGATTTTGATGGTGATAAGACGCGAGCAGGAAGGCGTTCGCCGGTATGTGCATCTTTCTACCGGAAACTATAACGATCGTACCGCCCGCTTCTATTCGGATCTTTCGGTGTTTACCTCAAACCCTGCAATCGCCAACGATGCCACTTTGTTCTTTAATATGATTTCGGGCTACTCGGCGATTATGGGGATGAAGTACCTTAAGATGGCCCCAATAGATCTTAAATCTACCCTTGTTTCTTTAATAGATCGCGAGGCTCAGCGAAGCCAGGCTGAAGTGCCGGGTATGATTATGGCCAAGATGAATAGTCTTGCGGATCCGGAAGTCATTGATGCCCTGTATCGGGCCTCAAGAGCAGGGGTAAAAATACTGCTTAATATTCGGGGTATTTGCACCCTGGTACCCGGCGTTAAGGGCATGAGCGAGGGGATTACGGTGGTAAGCGTTATTGACCGCTTTCTTGAACATTCCCGCATATTCTGGTTTCAAAACGGTGGAGCGGACGAGCTTTTTCTGTCCAGTGCGGACTGGATGCCCAGAAATCTGGATCGGCGTGTAGAGCTTATGTTCCCTATATTACAAGAATCAATTCGCAAAGAAATACGGTCTTTATTGGGTATGTATTTTGAGGATAACCTTAAGGCTCATCGCCTTACCAGCGAGGGAACCTGGACTCGTCTTTCTCCTTCCGGCTCGGAAACGCCCCTGCGTGTTCAGGAGCGTTTGTATCTGGAGGAGAAGCGCCGCAGTGAATTACAGGAGAAAGAACCCCAGCGCGACTTTAATGTCCGCAGGCATTGATCAGTTCATAGATACGGTCAAGATCATCTCGCGAAAAATATGATATCTCGATTGATCCGCGATCCAGGCTACCTTTTACGGTGACCTTTGTTCCAAAGGCGTCTATAAATTTTTGCTCAAGGGTAGCCACTTCCATGCTTCGAGAAGAGTCAGCGGGCTTTTTTTCTTTTTTTGTTGCTGTGGCGCGACTTCCGCCATTAAGTTCTGCCGCCATGCGCTCTGTTTCGCGTACCGAAAGGGCGTTGCCAATAATACGACCAAAAAGAATTCTCTGATCGGCGGGATTAAGCACCGCAAGGATGGCTCTGGCGTGTCCTGGCGTTATTTGTCCGGAAGCAAGGGAGGAAAGGATATCTTCGGGCAGTTTAAGGAGCCTAAGGGCGTTAGCGACTGTGGAGCGGTTTTTTCCCACTCGTGTCGCAGTTTCTTCCTGACTCAGGTTTCCCAAGGTCATGAGCTGATAGTACGCCCTTGCTTCTTCCACCGGATTCAGGTTTTCTCTCTGGATATTTTCTATCAGGGCAACTTCAAGTTTTCTTTCCTCGGAAAACTTTTTAACGATAACGGGAACTTCGGTAAGTCCTGCCAGCCTTGCTGCCCTTGTTCGGCGTTCTCCAGCGATTATGTAATAACCGCCATTTCCGGTCTCTTCTACGATAATCGGTTGGATTATGCCATGTTCGCGGATAGAGTCGGCAAGCTCACGTAAGGCTTCCTCGTCAAATTCCTGTCGAGGTTGGTGCGGATTTGGCTTGAGCAGGCTTGGGCTAATAAACAGCTCTGTTCCAGCTCCGCCTTTAGCGGTTGCCACTGTGGTTTGTTCTTTGTCTTCTGATTCTTCAAGAAGGGCCTCAAGTCCGCGGCCCAGTCCGGTTTGCTTAGCCACGTTCAAGTACCTCTTTGGCGAGTTTTTCATAGCTGCGTGCGCCGACGCACAGGGCGTCGTATTTACATATGGGAAGCCCGTGAGACGGAGCTTCAGAAAGGCGTACGTTGCGGGGAATAATGGTTGTGAACACACGGTCCTTAAAATACGAAGTTACTTGTTGCACTACATCCTGGGCAAGGCGGGTTCGGGAATCGTACATGGTAAAGAAAATACCGCCAATCGTCAGCTCCGGGTTCAGGGTTTTTTGCACTCGTTTAACGGTTTGCAGTAAAAGCGTAAGACCTTCCAGGGCAAAGTATTCACACTGCAGGGGAATAAGCACCTCGTTGGCAGCCACCAGTCCATTAAGGGTCAGGATGCCCAGCGAGGGAGGGCAATCGATAAGGATAAAATCGTACTCGTCTTTAACTACTTCCAGGGCTGTCTTTAGAAAGTATTCCCGTTTTTCCTGGTCTACCAATTCAATCGCCGCGCCCGAAAGGTCAATGGATGCGGGGATAACGGACAAGCCGGGTATTACAGAGTCCCGGATAACGTCCTTGGGGGTAACGGTCCCCGCCAACAGGTCATAGACCGTTGGTTTGTCGCGGTCAACACCAACCCCGGAGGTCATGTTTCCCTGCGAGTCAAAGTCGACTAACAGGGTGCGTTTCCCTTCCAGGGCCAGATACGCGCCGATATTGATGGCGGATGTGGTTTTACCCACCCCGCCTTTCTGGTTTACAAACACAAAGGTTTTACCCATAGGAAAATCAGTATAGCTGATTTTTCTCCTTTGTGAAAGGCTGTTTACCCTTGACGCGTCGGGAAGGGTGAATACCGTACATCCCGGTCGTATACATCAACCCCTTCTGATCGTTTACAGTAGCCAACCGCAAGGTAGGTACATGGGGTACACACTACCTCTATCACTGTTTTAAACAGATAGTTGGAAAGGGCCATGGTTAGGAGGATGTGTGGGGGATAGAGTCCGGTAAAGGCTATGGCGACAAAGAGCGTGGAATCGAGCGCCTGGCCCACCAGTGTAGAGCCAATTGTTCGTGTCCACAGCCATTTTCCCCCAGTTGCAACCTTCATTCGTGAAAGGACCACTGAGTTGGACCATTCACCCACAAAGTAGGCAATAATGCTTGCCAGGCTTATCCGGGGCATTTGCATCAGGATATTGGCAAAGTCTTTTTGATACGGCCATTGCGATTCGGCTGGCAGCAAGCCAACCAACCAGATGTTGGCGGACATCAAGATCAGCATAAAAAAGCCGGTCCAGATAACCTTGCGGGTTTCCCGGTATCCATACACCTCGGCAAGGATATCGCCAAAGATATACGAGAGGGGAAAGAGAAGGGTTCCTCCGTCAAAGACAAAGGGACCGAGCCCTACCATCTTGGACGCAAGAATGTTGGAAAGAATGAGAACCCCGACGAAGAGTCCGGTAATGACCGGCAAGAATCGGGTTCCCGCGTGAGCGATTTCTTCGCTCCGGTGAGAGGGCAAGCCTCCCGATGACGAGTAATGTGTTTTCATGGCGGGGATTGTACCGTATTCGTAAAGACTGGGCAATGAATAAAAAACCGCCTCGGTCCGAGGCGGTTTTGCCGGTCAGTTATGCTGACTGAATTAGAATTTGACGGGGTTGGTTTTCCGGTTTTCGTGGAATGGTAATTGTCAGTACGCCATTTTTAAACCTGGCTTCCACCTTCTCGCTGTCGATATCCTCGGGGAGGGTAAAACGACGGGAGAAGCAGGAACTTCGCCGCTCACGGATAAGGTATTGAACCTCATTCGCTTCTTTTCCCTTTTCTTCTTTCTCGGCTTCCTGTACCGAGGTAATAGAAAGAACCCTGTCCTTCAGGTTAATTTCCACATCCTTTTCGCTCAAACCGGGAAGATCCATATCCATCAGATATGCCTCGTCGGTTTCCTTTACGTCCACTTTTGGCGCTACCTGTGCCACAGATGATACCGGGGTAAAAAGACCCAGGCCGCGGTCAAGGGCGTCAAAAACATCGTTTGAAAAAGCCGGATTAAAAAGACTGAGTGCGTTCATAATACACCTCCAACGGTTATGATTGTTGTATGTCCGCTTGGTTCTACGAACCGCGCTACACATAATATTAAGCAAATGCCGTGCCAACTGTATCTGCATAGAACGATTAGTGAGTAATTCTTTGTATTATAAGAATTTAAAAAGAATAGTATGCAAATGGATTATGGGCATACCTCAGGAAGGGAAAGCATGATCGGTTCAATTTGCCCTGTAATGCCAGTTGGAGTAACAGATTTTGTGTCATAATAACACAGCTGCAAAGGATAAAGTGACTCAGGTTGGGAAAGACTGGTATAATCCCAAAAATCGGGTATAGTAGTCATGATGGAACAGCATGTAGAAGAAAGACTGATGTCGTATTTACAGAAACAAAGCCGGCCGTTCTCCATCGACTCCGTGTTAAGGCGTCTTGATGAACCGGTGTCCCGACAGAACCGCGAGGACCTTGCCGACTATTTGCGCGGAAGTCTTCTTG
The DNA here is from genome assembly GCA_016929605.1 of Spirochaetales bacterium. GTDB lineage: Bacteria > Spirochaetota > Spirochaetia > Treponematales > Treponemataceae > Teretinema. The sequence continues at coordinate 6,213 of JAFGIM010000079.1, forward strand.
CGTTTCCCGAGGAACCGTATAATCCGGAGACTCTCTGGATATCTCGGCCAGCCCTGTTTACGGGAAAAAAAATTCGAATCAAGCCGACTCGTACCGAGATTGCCGCCGGAATATTGATTCCCGGATCGCGCCTGGTTCCCTTTATAAATCCATCCTTGCTACCCCATGAGTTTGTTTTTTCTTTTCAGGGGAAGCCCCTGGATCGCACGCTTGTTGAGGTTTCCCGATCCGACTGTTACCCCCTCTACCGCTTTTATGGCGAGGAATATGCATCTCAATTTCTTGCCTGCGATAATAGCGAAAACCCTGCGCTCTTTGCGGATATAGATGCAGGCGATCCGGATCAGTTTTGGATTGCCGGCGTTGATCTTAAAGACACCTACTGGGCCGAGGGCTTTAAAAGTGGCGACTATGTAGAAGTTACCATTTTGGACTGGAGAGTTGGCCTGTGCGACCTTTCGTTTGTTGCCTCTGAATTTGTGAATCAGGACACCCATAAAGAATGGTATGCAGCTCTGGAAAGGGCCCTGCATCAGTCGTTTTCTGAATTCGGACCGGGGATGACTATCGACGATCAGTTGGTGTACGCATGGTTTGTTGGTCGGGAGGAGTTGTTTTCCCTGGCGCCGGCACCAATGGACGACTTTTTTTCCGTTGTTGAGTCGGTCGAGATTGTCCCCTATGGGGTTGAAACACGGCTTTGGTTTCGCGATGGGGAAATTCCCTCCCCGTCTACCTGGGCTATGGACGGCTTTGTTACGCCCATGAATCTTGTGGATGATGCGTACGCGCATTTGGGCTTACCGGTAAATGGGCGGATTGTTGATGCGTGTATTTATGATTCTTTGTATCGCAGGGAGGGGGACTATTCAGCTATTTTAGAAAGACTGGTGCCCTTTACAAACCATTCCGCTGCCTTTTGCATTCCCGTAATTGAGCGGGCCCTTCAAAATCGGTATGAACATCTTGCCCCTGACTATAATGTATTTGTTGACCACGAGGGAGCGCTCTTGCGTCATCGGGCTGTTAACCTCTATCATGCCCTGGTGAAACTCTTTCATACACTGTCGGTTTCCCACGTCTCGCCAGATCAAGTGTCGGATCAGGGTGCGGTGGTACTTACGCAAATAATGAATCATACCATAAGCACTTTGGAAGCGCTCTCTTCATCTTCTGCCGGGGACAGCGCCTTGCTTGAACCGATGTGGGCGTCCCTGGAAGGTATGGAAGAAAGTTTTTTCGAGATTAAAACCGGAATACAAGAAGAGTTACCCGACCTGCTCAAGCGGGGATTTTCCCTATTGGATGATTCGGAGGATGATGATGAGTGACGCTGACCAGATTCTCGCAATGATCCGCTCTGGCGGGGTATTTCATAATGTATCCGGTTCAAATCCAGAGGAAGCCTTTGCGGATATTGTACAGCGAGTACCGCTTCCGGCCGGGGTGACATCTACGGATCTGCTAAATGGCTTGATCGAGCGTGAGCGGCTTATGACCACCTCTGTTGGTTCGGGTATTGCCATTCCGCATCCCAGAAACCCCGTCATACAAGAAGAGGCAGACGAGCGGATGTATGTGTGCTATCTTGACCGGGCGCTCAATTTTGACGCCATGGACGGAAAGCCGGTATACGTTTTGTTCGTTATTCTCTCTTCATCGTCCCAAAATCATCTTCGCGCACTTTCCCGTCTTTCCTGGCTGTTTCAGCAGGAATCGTTTCAGTCCGTTTTAATGAAGAAACCGGATACCAACGAACTGACGGATGTGATACAACAATACTACAATAAGGAGTAGTTTTTTTATGAGCAAAGAACTCGATGCAGTCGCCCTGTCCGTGCGAAGTCTTTCCATGGACGCGATCCAGAAGGCCAATTCCGGCCATCCCGGTTTGCCGCTCGGAACAGCCGAGCTTGCTGCCGTCCTGTATGGGAAGATTTTAAAACACAATCCTTCCAATCCTTCCTGGAAAGACAGGGATCGTTTTGTCCTTTCCGCCGGCCATGGTTCCATGTTCCTTTATTCAATTCTTCACCTGTCGGGCTACAATGTCTCTCTTGATGATGTTCGCAATTTCCGGCAAATAGGTTCACGCTGCCCCGGTCATCCCGAGTTTGGATATACCGATGGAGTAGAAACCACTACAGGACCTCTTGGTCAGGGTGTATCTACCGCGGTTGGTATGGCTATCGCCGAATCAATGCTTGCCGCCCGCTTTAATACCGCAGACGCGAGCATTGTTAATCATTATACCTATGCCCTTGTTGGCGAGGGTTGCTTGATGGAAGGTGTTGCTTCCGAGGCTTCGAGTCTTGCAGGGCATCTTAAACTTGGTAAGCTTATCGTGTTTTACGACGAAAACCGGATCTGTATAGACGGTCCTACTGATATGACGCTTACCGAGGACATTGGCGCTCGTTATGCTGCCTATGGTTGGCAGGTGCTTTCTGGTGATATGTATGACTACGCCGGAATCGAAGCCCTGGTTGCCAAGGCCAAGGCGGATGGCCGTCCTTCTTTGGTTATGCTCAAGTCGGTCATTGGTAAGGGTGCCGCGTCCGTTGCGGGTTCGGCCAAGGCCCATGGCGCTCCTATTGGTGCCGAAGGCATTGCAGCAGCAAAAAAAGACCTTGGTCTTGATCCTGCCAAGGACTTTCAAATTGCCCCCCTTGCCCTGGACTTTTTTGCTGCCAGACGCAAGGAGCTTGCGGCCGCGGAAGCAGATTGGAATAGCTTGTTTGATAGCTGGTCCAAAAAAAATCCGGAACTCCGCTCTCAATGGGACGCGGCCTTTGCCCCTGGCGGTGTAGATCCCGCCCTGTTAGCCAAGGCAGAGCTTCCCTCTTTTGCGCAGGGCGACAGCCAGGCGACACGCAATTCATCCGGAACAGCCCTTAATGCCTTTGCCAAGGTACTGCCCAACCTGGTTGGCGGTTCTGCTGACTTGCAGGGTCCAAACGTCGTGGGCATAAAGGATGCCAAGGCTTACAGCCCCGCTAATCCTTCCGGTCGATATCTTCACTTTGGCGTGCGCGAGTTTGCCATGGCAGCGATTACCAACGGTATACAGGTTCACGGAGGATTCCGCGCCTTCTGTGCCACCTTCCTGGTGTTTGCCGATTACCTCAGGCCAGCCCTTCGCCTTTCTGCCCTTATGAAGCTTCCTGCTGTGTATGTGTTAACCCACGATTCCATCTATCTTGGAGAAGACGGCCCAACTCATCAGCCGGTGGAAACCCTTGCTTCTCTGCGTATTATTCCCAACGTTCGCGTGCTTCGTCCTGCCGACGCGGAAGAAACCGTGGAAGCCTGGAAAATGGCCCTTGAGCGCCATGACGGTCCTTCGTGCCTTGCCCTTTCCCGCCAAAACCTTGCGGTTTTTGCCAAGGACGATCCCGACTGGAAACACACCATTAAGTGTGGCGCGTATATAGCGCGTAAGGGTGGGGACAAACCCGATGTTACGATTCTGGCAACCGGCTCCGAGGTAACGCTTGCCTTGGAGGCTGCTTCCAAGGTTACTGGCAAGACCGTTCGGGTTGTCTCTGTGGTATCAAAGGAATTGTTCGAGGCTCAGGATGCCGTTATCCAGAAGGCAATTGTACCAGAGGGTTCAAGAGTTATCTCCTGCGAAGCAGGGGTTGCTTCCGGATGGGAGCGATGGACCTGTTGTGGTAAGGATAATTTCTCGATTAATCGGTTCGGTGAATCAGGACCTGCCGGAAAGGTTGCCGAGCATCTTGGCTTTACTGCCACTGCCCTTGCCAAGCTGATAGAAGGATAAAAAAAATCCGGGGCGTCAGCCCCGGCCTTTTTACAGATTTTCTGCCTTGATTCTTAGTTCGTTTATAGCAAACATGACCTCGCGTTTCGCGAGGTCTTTTTTTTCGCCCCAATCGTCCGCATCAAATTCAAGAAGCCGGTATACCCCATCCCGGATCTCATCCAGGTAATCGTTAAACTCGCTCATGCGGCTTGTTCGGTCACTTGCCATGCTGCCTCGCCGATCTGGAGCGAAGGATCAAAAAGAGCGTGCCCCCTGCAATCATCAAAAGGCACAAGATTTGTCCTGTGGAAAGATTGAGCAGTGACTCGTTAAGATAGGTTGGCGAGGGAAGCCCTGAAGCGTTTATGCGGTATCCAAGGTCGGCGTCGGGTTCGCGAAAATATTCAATAAAGAAACGAACCAGGCCATAGCCTATTGTGTAAACCGCTGTGATAATTCCGTTAAACGGTCTCTTTTTACGAAAGATAAACCAGATTACCGCCCATAGAACGATGCCTTCAAAAAAGGCTTCGTAGAGCTGGCTTGGATGGCGGGGCAGGTTAACAAGCTGAGCGCCAACGGGGGTTGCCAATCCAAGGCTTTCCGCTGTTTGCTTAACCCAGGGCTCCGAAAGGGGAAAGCGCTCCGCTTGAGGAAAAATCATCCCGATGGGGCTAGTGGTTACCCTGCCGTAGAGTTCACCATTAAGAAAATTTCCCAGTCTGCCAAAGGTATAGCCAAGCGGAATTGAAGCAGCCATGGTATCGCACCAGGCAAAGAAGGGCTTTTTATGTTTATGGGCCCAAGCGATCAGTCCAAGGGCTCCACCGATAAAGCCGCCATGATAGGACATACCCTGTAGTCCAATCCATCCGCCCTGGCCGGAAAAGGGCCAGAAGATAAGCCAGGGCTTTTGGATATAGATGCCGCTGGTGTCATAGACAAGGGTCGCGAAGATGCGCGCACCAATGAGCAAGCCAAAGATTCCCCAGGTAAAACAGCTGGCTACATCGTCTTCGGTTACGGCCTGACCACCTTGTGCCAGGGCAAGTTCGCCCCGTTGTACCTGAAGCTTGAACAAAAGATACGCAGTGGAAAAGGCAAAGACATACATCAGGCCATACCATCTAAGCAAGGGAAGGCCGGGAATTATTTCCGGGCTTATCCAGGAGGGATAATTGATATACATGAACATGGTTACTCCTGAGTCGCAGACGCTACCGGGGCGTCTTGTATGGGGTTTACGGTTATTTGTCCCGTTTTTTGATCGAATATAAAGATAACATGATTAAGCCGCTCTTTAACTTCAAAATAGCGTCCGTGGCTTTCCAGGATTACGCCAGGATACACCGTGTTTTCTACACGCACATGGGAGATAACGTGGGTTTCAAACTGTTCTTTAAGGGTAAAGATGCGAACCGTGAGCTTATCGTTTCGTTTAAGCAGTTCAAGTTTCTTCCTGCGCAATTCGTGTATCTTGGGATTGGTGTTGGAGGTTTGCTTCATCATCTCGTCAATCTTGGCTACTGTTTCTTTTATCTTGAGCGCTTCACGCTCGCACACCTCAATTTGATCGCCAATCAGGTAGTTCTGTCCAAACGAAATACTGGTCCGGATGGTTTTTTCCGATCCTAGTTCAAAGGTTTCTACTCCCTTTGTCGCGCGGATTGACCCTCCCATCAAGAGTGCGGGGTTGCCTTGTATGATAAGGGTTCCATTTGTTTTGATGGTACACTGAAAGCAATATTTGCTGATATGAATGTCCCCTCCTGAAAGGAGACGCGCATTTTCGGCGAAGGTAAGACTCATGTTATCCTTGGACCACACTGTTCCTCTGCCACTTCCGTTAATACCACCATTCATGGTCACATTTTTTTCGGCATAAACCAGAGAGGCTTCTGCGGTACCATTGACAGTAAGGTTCCCTCCCGCCTTTACTGCACGTCCGGAGGTAATTGTGCCGGTAAGCGTAAGGTTGGAGGGGAATGTTATATCCCCGGTTTCTTCGGTAATGTCGCACACCATTTCTTTGGTGTCCGAGATACTCCACTGCTGTGCGTGATGGGTTAATTCCCCCGAGATAACAGCGCGATAGATGGTTTCGTTGCCGGACGTTTCTTCTTGTATGGAATCATCATGAGTAGGTAGCGGTTCCACGATTGCTTGTGAAAGGGGTAATACAGTGCCGTGAATATCCACACCGTCTGCGCCCTTGGGATAGCTGGTAAGGGTAAGGATTGAATCTCCTGCCTTAACGATTGCCGTGTTTTTTTGAGGGTTCAAGGCTGCATGGATGGTTATTCGAACCCCACCGCTCGGGACGGGTTTTTCTCCACGAATGATGACGATCTCCGAACTTTGTCCGCTTGTGTTTACTTCTGTAATGGCTTCTTCAATTGCCTTTCGGTTCACTGTACCGGTAAGACCCTTGTCCAGCAAAGCTTTTTCTGCAAGCCGTATTTCAAGCGGGATTCCAGGTCCAACATTCTTTTCAAGTATAAGAGAGGCAAGCATATTGTCGGAGGAGATAACCGCGGTTGCCTTTGCGTCTTTATAGGATATAACAGCGGCCTTAACGCCCTTGGCATTGATTGAGGCAATCAGCAAGCCGTCGGCATCTGAGCGCAGGCCAAAGGGTCCCATGGAAATAGAGGCAAGGGTTTGAATAAAAGGATCATTCCCGGGAAGTCCTGGTATGAGTTTCCCGTAGACATCTTCGCCGTCTTCTCCTGTTTCCGCCGGACTTATCTCGAACAGGAGCTGTGCCTTTTCTACGATTGCTGTGTGAGTAATGTCCTGAGGGTTAATTGGCTGGAGGACATTTGCTTGAACAAGCCGTGTTCTGAGTTTGGCTGTTTCCTCTTCGCCATGCCACTGTACTTGGGTAATCAGTTCCCGATCTTTGCCTCGTGAGGGAGGCTTGCCCTCGGTTAAGAGGAAGTCGGGCAGTTCCATTTCCGCTGACTCCTTAAAGGCTTGTATGCCGTCCTTGATGCGTTGCGCATCAAGGCCTTTAAGGTGACTATTATTAATAACGGTAGATATCAGCTTCATGTCCATGCTTCGATCGTTGTCCGAGGCCTTGCGTATATAGAGCGAGGCCCGGGTTTTGTCGGAAGCGATTATCAGGCGGACATCAAAAGTTGGCTCAATAACAGCAGGGAAGGAAAACTCTTCGCCAGGAATGGAGAGGGCCTTGGTAATACTTTTTTCCAGGGCGGATTCGGATAAGAGTGTATGTACATCGATGCCCTTCTCACTGGTCTTTTCGCGGATCGAGGCGATGGTTGGATAGTGTTCCTCCGAAAGGCCCTCGGGAATCATAACGTACCATCGTTTGTTTTTTGGATTTTCTTCCAGGTTCCAGGCGGGTTTTGGCATAGTGCGCTTACCGGATCAAAGGGTGTAACCCTGCATCAAGGCCTGGGTAATCTTGGTTTTTAATAGGTTGTTTTCTTTTTTAAGAACGCCTATCTCGTATTGCTGGGCTTTTATGGTCTCTGCAAGATCTCCCATCGTAAGGGCGCCAGAGCCAACCAGTTCTTCAACATAATTCATTCGGGAATCAAAATCGATGGCGGCTTCCATTTCGGCCGTTTGAAAACTCTCTTCGGTAAGTTCGGAAAGATCTTCGTTTTCCTCGGTTTCTGCCTGAAGGAGCTTGTCGGCTATGCGATATACCGCCTGGGAAAGAATGGACTGGGGTTTATAGACGATTACGGGGAGCCGGGATGCCAAGGCTGTATCTTGAATCGAGTCTCGGTAAATAACACCTAGATGTTCAAGCTCCAGATTAAGGTACTCCTTGCAGGATCGCCTAATCTTGAGCGCCTTGTCCGCATCTTTGGGATCGTCAATCATGTTCATCACCAGCCGGGGTTGAAAGCGGCTCATTTTCTGGCGGAAGATGGCCGCATTATCCGGGTCTACCCGGCTTATTTCGTCGATAATTCTGGGAATATACATGCGTTGCAGGGCAGGGCTGTCGTTTTTGAGCCCTTCTAGCCAGGTGTGAGCCGGGGAGCCCTTTTTGAATGTTGAGTACATAAGGCGGAATACCGCGTTCTTCAGAAAGAGATATGCGTTGAGTGTTGCGGTAACCGAAGGAGCGGTTACTACTATGCCTCGGGTTGATTGTAAAAAGAAGTCAAGGATTGCGGTATGCGTTCCGGCTCCCAGATCAAGGATAAGGTAGTCGGCGTCGGCCTTGTGGAGGTTTCTGGTTAAAGAGGCTTTTTGTGGGGCGCGCAGGGAGGTAAGCCCGGGAATTTCCGAATCTCCTGCAAGAAAGGACACGCCCTTCCAGGAGGTTTCCAGAATGGAAGCTTCAAAGGTTGAAGCACCGGTTAAAAACGTTCCAAGTCCTGCCCTTGGGGCTTGCATACCGAGTACAAGATGGAGATTGGAGGCGCCAAGGTCCATATCCGCGAGCAAGACCCGCTTGCCCGCTTGACCGAGTGCAATAGCCAGATTGGCAGAAAGTAGACTCTTTCCCACTCCGCCCTTACCGCTTGCAATTGGAATTATGTGCATAGTATTCGACCTCTTCCAAAACAGTACAGGGCAATGGCTCCGTCAACCAGGGCAAAAATCCCGGCCAAAGCCATGTTTGTCAGTTCTTGTCCCCCTCCGGTCAAGCCAAACTCGCGGGCAAGGGGAACGGCAGCTACAATAAAGGCGACAAAAGAGGGTACCGACAGTACCTTGATAAGGCTAGCCAGGCGGAGCCAGGGGGCAAACGAGGTTTCATCCATGGTGAACAAAAAAAACAGAACTGGCGGGATAACAAGTAGGGGTGCTCCCGCGTACCAGCTTAAGGATTGTAAGCCAGATCCTGTTCCGTCCCGCATCAGGAAAAACAGTTTAACTAGCTCATACATGATGAATATCGGGTACGTTTTTGGTCTGGGTCGCATTATATAGAAGTCTACGCAACATGACCGCTCCGGTCAAGGGGTTTTATCAAGCTTGACAAAGGACCAAGCTCTGTCTGACAATACCTTTATGAATCCAAAACGATTATGGTCCAGTGCCTTGACCTTTGCCTTGTTGCTCTTGTGTTTTACCCTTTTTTCCCCGGCGCTCTTTGCTCGTGGAACAGAAACCGACGGCTCAACTGAACGATATCTTCAGATTTTTCAGTATGTGTTTGGCTTTGTACAGGAAAATTATGTAGACGAGGTAGATCCTCGTGTTTTATACGAAGGTGCCATGCGAGGCATGCTCGATTCTCTTGGTGATCCCTACACAAGCTATATCGACTCAAAAAGCATTCTTGGGTTAAACCTTAAAGATACAACAACAGGGGCTTTTGGGGGCGTCGGTTTGTCTATTACCAAGCCCTTGCTTTCGACTCCAGAAAAACCTGCCTATGTTGAGGTGGCTTCTCCAATAGAGGATACACCCGGCTGGAAGGCCGGTATTCAGCCAGGAGACTTGATTCTTCGCATAGGCGAAACTGATACCGCAGAGATCACCATGGAAGAGGTCCTTGCCCTGCTTCGGGGCCCGGTTGATACCGAGGTAACCATTCGAGTTCGTCGAGGGAAGCTCCTGGAATTCCCGGTAACCCTTAAACGGGCCCTGATCGAAGTACCTACAGTTAAATTTGAGATGATGGATAAGGGAATTGGTTATTTACGCATTATCGAATTTACTCCGCTAACCCCTGGCCGGGTTCAAGATGCCCTGGACTCCTTCGAAAAAGCGGGCTACACATCACTGCTTATTGATCTTCGTAATAATCCCGGTGGTCTTATCACGAGTGTTGTGGATGTTGCGGACAAGTTTATTGATTCAGGTGTTATTGTATCTACCAAATCGCGCATTTCCTACGAGAATCGGGAGTTTAAGGCAAAGAGCACCACAACTACCTTCAAGAAGGATATCCCCGTTGTGGTCCTTATCAACAAGGGTTCTGCAAGCGCCGCGGAAATCCTTGCCGGAGCCCTAAAGGACTATCATCTTGCTTATCTGGTTGGAGAAACCTCCTATGGCAAGGGTTCGGTTCAGCAGGTTATGGATTTATTGAATCAAGACGCCATGAAGATTACTATGGCTCGCTACTATACGCCTAGCGACGCGAATATCGACAAGCTTGGCATTCCTCCGGACCGCGAGGTGTTGCTTCCTGAATTAACCGAGGCCGAGGAAAAGGCCCTGAGCGAATTATTGCAAACAACCCGTCTAAACGATCTTGTGGCGGGTAAAACTGAATTACGAGACACAGAGGCCGAGATACTTGCTCGAGAATTGGCGAAAACCTATCCGGTGAGTTTACGTGTGCTTAAAAAGCTGGTGTATCAGGAGTTTTATCGCACACACTTGAGCCCGCTCTATGATCTTGAATTTGACCTTCAGCTAAAAGCCGCGGTAGACATCCTGCTAAAAGAAAACATTCGCGAGCTTCTTAGGTCTACCAAAACGGTTCACGAACTGCAGCTTTCGGGTGACCAAGCGGTTTCGACCGCCTCTTCCGGGTCATGAGGCAGTTACTCGTCGACAGTCTTCCTGCTGCCGACGGCACTCTTACCCTGCGCGGCTCACAATATCGCTATGTTCGTCGTGTCCTGAGAAAGGGCGCGGGGGACTCGCTTGAGTGCCGTTTTGTCGATGGATCCTTGTCGTTCTGTACAGTTCTTGAAGTGGACGATTCCCGCAAGAGCATAACCCTGTCTGTATCAGAGGGGGGTATCCCTCAGGCAGAGCCGGGCTATTCCCAATCGGCATCTTCACTCGCCCTGGATAATTTTCCCCGGCTTGTGCTGCTTCAATGGATTCTTAAGGGCCAAAAGATGGACCTGGTTATCCGACAAGCTACCGAGGCAGGCGTTATGGACATAATTCCTGTTGTGGGCGATCGATCGATTCCCGAACGCGAATCCAGTTCCAGAAGTGAACGATGGTTGCGAATTGTTCGCGAGGCCAGACAACAAAGCGGCTCTGCGGTGCCCACGACTATTCATCCAGCCACAATGTCCTCAGCCATTGTCAATGTATCCAATCAGTTGCTTTCCGGGGAAAGCCCGACCCGGCTCGTCTTTACCGAAGCCCCTCTTGCGTTAAAGTCCCTCCATCAGTATCTTGATTCAGGGCCGGCAACAGTCGTCCTGGCCATAGGTCCGGAGGGAGGGATGAGTCCTGCTGAACTGACAGCCTTAGGGACAGCGGGTTTTAACTGCGTCCATTTCAAGACAAATATTCTAAGGGCAGAGACCTGCGCTTTATATGCCGTCGCGGCAACGCTGAGCGCCCTAACGGAGAGAGATACGTGGCAGTTGAAAGAATACATCTGTTAAAAGTTCCCTTGGACATTGTTCATGAAGAAGATATGGAAGAAATGGTTCTTGCGCTTCTTTCTCGGGATGGTCCCCAGCATATTATCATGCTCTCTCTTTGGGATTTTATGCGCGCACGTCATCGGGGCGAATTCCAATCTCTTGTAAGCAAGGCCGCTTTGGTTATACCCACTTCCCGCGCCTTGGTGCGTGGAGCCAGATTCCTCAAAAAGACTGCGCCCGTGCGCTATCAGTCCTTTTCCTTTATCATCAATGTGCTCGGTATTTTGGAGCGATACTATAAAACGCTCTATCTTTTGGGTGGCAATAATCGGAGCTTGATGCAGGCGGAAAAAAACGTGCGCAGCACCTTTCCGCATCTTGGGATAGTGGGCCGCTTTGCCGGGCATTATCACCGCAGTATGGAGCGTAAGATCCAGACTGCAATCGTTAAGGCCCATCCCTCTCTGGTTATCATGGGTAACGGAATACCCGGCGGACAGCGATGGATATATCGAAACAAGAGCAAGCTGCACAGTGGTATCTTTTTTTGGGACGCCGATGTGATTGATATTTTCTCCGAACGTAAACGACGAGTTTCAGATAAAACATTTGAACGAGGACATGAATACCTGGGTCAAATTGTAAAAAATCCATTTAGAATTTTGCGGTTTTTTCAATACCTGTGGTACAATCTCGTTTTACTTTACTACCGGTTGTTCAGGGTTTATAGCTGATCACCATGTAGTTCGACGAATCCGGGAGCAATCAAAAGGATTCAAAATTGAAAAACATACTCTATCTTACCTCGTTTACAAACGACGTGGTCTATCTCTCTCGCGAAGCTCAAGGATTATGGACTATTCAGCAAGTATCCAAACCCGGAGAGTTAGTTCAAAAAATTCTTGATGTATCTCCTGATGTGGTGTTCATTGATCTAGGGACAACCGGACTAAATATTTTTGATGAGTTGGACCAAGCCGCGACGCTTCAGCATCAGCCTCCATATGTCGTTCATTCAAGAGAGGACTGTTTCTTGTTTCACCGTTTTGCGATGCGCCATAGTGTAGTCGCGTACTTCCCTATTCCCTGTGATTTTTCCCGTATGCGTACACGTCTTGAGTCAATACTGGATCCGGTAATTACCACCAAAGAGGATATCTGTTTGTCCGGTGAAACAGGAAAGGCCCTTTTAGGCGAAAGCCTTGCCATGCGCTCATTGCGTAAGCGAATACAGTTGGTAAGCTCGCGCTCTGAGCCAGTGTTGATTACCGGCGAAACGGGCAGTGGCAAGGAGCTGGTTGCCAGGTGTATACATGAAAACTCACCGTTCAGGAGCGGGCCGTATATAGCGCGCAATATTAGCTGTATTTCTTCCGGCCTTGCCGACGCTTATTTTTTTGGAAATGTAAAGGGTTCGTTTACCGGGGCAGAGGATCAAAAGGGTATCTTTGAGACCTCTTACAAAGGGACCTTATTCCTCGATGAAATTGGTGACATGGAATATACCTTACAGGCAAAATTACTTCGAGTTTTGGAAGAAAAGAATATTCAAAAGGTTGGTTCTACCAAGAATATACCCGTTGATTTTAGGCTTGTTTGCGCCACAAACTGGGATCTTGGTAAGGCAGTGGATCTGGATTGCTTTAGAAGGGATTTGATGCATCGCCTTGATGAATTACGAATCGAAATACCTCCCTTACGCGAACGCACTGACGACATCCAAGTTCTTGCGGCTCATCATTTAAAGGGTTTTGATAAGGTGCTTTCAGCAGAGGCGCTGGAGTGTTTAATTGAGTTTAATTGGCCGGGTAATATACGGCAGTTGTTTCATTGTCTTTCTCGTTCTGCGTGCGAGGCAGATGGCCCGGTTATTTATCCCCATCATCTGCGCTTTTAACATAGGCCATACGATGAAAGAGTTTTTCGATTCGCTGGGCCTCGCCTTCGGAAAGGGCTGCGCGTGAGAGAATCTCGGTTAAAAAACGGTCGTTTCCCGTGCGTCCAGTGCGTTTAAAAAGACCAATGCGGGTAATATCTGCCGAGATTGAACCGATCATGGCTGTTACCCGTTCTTGTGTAATGGGAAGGTATCCGCGTTTTCGCTCGTCGTATGCGTTAAACAGGGTCCAGGTAAGTATTTGTACGGCATGAGAAAGGTTTAACGAGGGGAAGGCAGGATTACTGGGGATATTGACGGCCAGAGAACAGCAATCAAGTTCCTCGTCGGTTAAGCCTGTTCGTTCATTACCAAATACAACCGCGGCAAGTCCTTGGTGGTTTTGTGTGGCAAGATGGGCGAATTGAGCTGGAGTCATTCCCCACGATTTACGCTTCATACCCATTCTTCGGGTGGTTCCCGCGGCAAGGGCGCAATCCTGAATTGCCGCCTTAAGGCCTTCTATCCCGGGGGGAAAGAAACGGGCATTGTCCCATACCTCGCCCGCGTGCACCGCCAGGGTCTTCACCTGTCCCTCATCAATCTCGTCCCTGTTTCCTACAATGCGCAAGTCATGGCATGCCATAGTCATCATGGCCCGGCACACCGATCCGATATTCCGGCTTTCTTCCGGTCTACAAAGCACAATGGCGCAGGGTAATTTCTTCACGTTGCCGATTTTCTGCCATGCCGCTTGTTATGTCAATATTGGTCGGCTATGATTATCGTATGAATGGGATGTTTTCAGGTAAAAAGGCCCTGGTTGTTGGCGGAACCGGGGGTATTGGTCGAGCCATTTCTATGGCTTTGCAAGGCGAGGGCGCCGAGGTGTTGGCTGTAGGTGGTCATCCTCTTGATGGAACAACTTTTTTACGCGTAAATCTTGATAGTCCGGAAAATTGCGCTATAGTTTGCTCTAAGGCATCAGAAGCAGATATTATATGCTGTGTACGAGGGCCGTTTTTACAAAAAGAAGTTGCTGCTACAAGCGTGGACGAATGGAATTCGGTTGTGTATGCCAATCTGACTCTTCCCGGAATTCTGGTATCTGCAGCTTTGCCCCGCATGATTGAGCGGAGTTGGGGCAGGATTTTGTTGATGGGCGGAACTCGAACGGATCGGATACGTGGTTTTAGAACCAATGCAGCCTATGCTGCTGCAAAAACGGGGCTTTCTTCCCTTACGCGTTCGGTTGCTCACTCATATGCCTCGCATGGTATTACCTGTAATTGTATCTGCCCGGGTTTTGTGGATACCGAGTACCTGGACGAGGCCACTAAAACAGCATTGGCGGCAAAAAACCCTGATGGGGCGCTTATTTCTGCTACCGAGATCGCGGAAGCCGGGATTTTCCTGCTTTCGCACCCCTCATGTAACGGAATTTGCCTGCCGATGGATAAAGGATGGCAACCTTCTTTTGGTTGACCATTTATTTTATTCTGTTTATAGTTTATAGTATTAGAGATAATGCCGATACTCTAGGCGGTAGGAGCTATATGAATAACAACAGCATTGTTCCGGGATTTGACGAAGAAAAGGATGATAGTCTAAAAATCCGTCTGGAAAAGATTGACGACATCGAGGGATGCATTGCCCTGTACCTCAACGGCTATATCGATACCTACAATTCGAGCTTTTTTCAAAAGCGAGTGTCAAAAATCGTTGAAGCAGGATTTATTCGGCTGATTTTTAGTTGTGGTTCACTCAATTATGTGTCCTCTACTGGTATTGGATCTTTTACAGCGTTCCTGAAAACAGTTAAACCCAAGGGTGGAGATGTCGTTCTTTTGGAAATTCAGCCAAAGGTTTACGAAGTATTCCAGTTACTGGGTTTTTCCCAATTCTTTAATATTAAAGACTCCTTGGCAGACTCTATCGCCTTTTTTAAGACGACTGGCGTCGAGATTAAATCAGAAATCTTCCCCAAGATATTTTCTTGCCCCATCTGCTCCAAAAAACTTAAAGCAACCAAGGCTGGTCGCTTTAGGTGTTCAGAGTGCAAGACCATTTTGGCCATCGATAATAACGGCCAGGTTTTCCTTGGTTGAGGAAACAAATGATACGTACTGCAAGCCGGAGGATTTCCTCCGGCTTTTTTTATGCGCTTGTGCATAGATTGTGGACAAATTTCTCCAAATCTGGTGATTCTCTGGAGAGTAATTGAGGGGGCTTTGACCGATTTTAGATTGAATTTTGGATAAATTATGCTAAGTCTATATTATATAAGGATTTAGAAAGATGTTCAAAAAAGTAGACAGTTACCGGAAGCTAACTTGAAAGTACTTATCATATATAGAAATGTTAAAAAAGGTCGATTTTTTTACGGTATAATCTGTGGATAACTTGTTGGATTTTTCCGGAATTCATTGTATAGCAAAGAAAAGTTCTTGAATTCACCGTATCGCCATGATAAGCTGGGTTACCGTGAAAAACTCCTTGATGGTGCCCGTTGTATTCTTGTTGAATCTCGTTATATGGGGCTGCGCCATCCCGTTCTTTTCAGTTTTTTCATCTCCCGATTATTTTTCGCTTCTTACCCGCGGGCTCCCCTTGCTTTTTCTAAAGGAGTTCCTGCATCACCTGGTTACCTTTTTACCCTTGTCGATAGCCTTGGCCCTTCTGGGTGTTTTTGTATTTTTGATGCGGCATCCTTCCGTGGCCATACTCTCCCTTGGATTGGCTGTTGGAGTGGTGGTTGTGTCCGTATTGTTTATTGTGCCCCTATCCCGGACCCTTCTTCCTTCAACCCTCTATCCCCTCTCCGGGGCAGGTTCCTCCGATTCTCCGGTTTTTGAAAGTGGAGTTATCAGACCAAATGGTCAGGGCGGGAGAATTCTTTGGCTTTCTGTTCAGGGCGATTCAGGTCGTGTGGGGCCGGTTATTGTGGCACCTGGTACTACAACCGCAATAGGGGATATGTTGCAGGTAATTCCCGAAGCAATGGTTGACAGCGTCGATGGCTCCCTTATACAGGGAGATACCGTATTGTTGTCTCGAGCTCGTGGCCTTGATACCTTGGTTTCGTCATGGTTTTCTCGTCCGATGGTCATTGCCCGGCTTCAAGATTCCGCCTTGGCGGTTATGAATGGATTTTCTGCCCTGATTCGCGATGGGTTTATTACCTATCTGGTCGGCGCTGCTGCTTTCTATTTTACGGTGTTTTCTCTGTGGGTCATTTGTTTTAGCACCGCATGGCGTCTTTTGAATATATTGCTGCTCTATAGCGGTTTTATTTTTTGTTGTGTACTGTGGCCAGTCCTTGAACAAGATCGGGTTACGATGCTTTTACTGTCTGTTATGCCATCTTGGCTGGGACGGTCTGCGTACGTACCCCTGGTATATGCCTCTTTCTCCTTGTTGGTATTGATGGTTGCTCTTGGAGTGTTCATTGCCCGTCTTGTACGCCGCCGAGCGCGCGGAGTGTCCTATGGTTGAACTTAAACGGATTACTCCTATAGTCATTGCCCATCTGCTTATCGGTTTGGCTATATGCATCGTATATTCTCTTGTTTCCAGCCTCGATATAAGCCTCCTTCCTCCCTTTATTACACCGTATCGCATAAAAAGTTCGATTCTGTTGTTTATCCAGTATTTTCCTTCATTACAGGTAAGCGGAATTCTTGTAGGATATGCACTTGCGTTTTCCAAAGTGTCCGACCTTAGGGTTGAGCGTTGGTCCGAGGGCTTGTTTTCTTGTCTTAAAGACGCCTTTGCCCTTTCCCTTTTTTTACTCTGTATCTATGTCATCCTTGCCGAAGGGCTTGCTCCTTCCTTGCGAACCAGAAATGAAACGGCTATTACCCGAACAACCGACTATCGGGAGTATGTGTCGGTAGCACGATCTCTGATGGTAAAGGACGATCATGGGCGAGCTGATGGATATCTTGTTGCCGCAGAGGGTATTTGGAAGGATAGCGAGGAAGTAGCGGATTTACGAGAATCCTGCCGGCTCCGCATAGCGGAGAAACAGGGGGAAGGGCTCTCTCGACAGTCGCGACTTCCGGATCCGCTCATTATTGCCGATGCGACGGGGTTAACCGTACTTGGAGCCCTGGATATATCGGCACAGGCCCGCGAGCGCGAAGACTTTTTTACTGCTCATTATTATGCGACAGTGGCTGAACGTCTTGCCCGCCCAGATGATCCAAACAAAGAAACGGCCAAGAGAGCTGCCGCTGAAGCCTGGAACCAGATACTACAGGGCTTTGCAGAGCTGCAATCCCGTGGTGATAAAGATTTATATTCGATGAAAAGACAGGGGTACGAAGCCATTCAGGGTGGGGATTATCTGAGGGCGTATTACATCTTTATTGATTTAAAAAACAAGGATATTGCCCGTCAAGATGGCAAGCATGATCCTGATATAGAACGGTTTCTTGAGCTGTCCCAAAGTGGAGTCCTTGAATCCTTCTTTTTCTTTGACGAAACCTCGGATCTTGGCCGTTTTGAAGCTTCCCGCGATATTTTCTTTACTCTTTCCCGTTCTGGCGGTACTGATGTTATCTACATTAAGGGAGTCACCTATAGTCGGCAGTCGGGTAGGGACGTTGCGTATCTTAGGGATGTTTCCTTTGCACGCTTTGATTCTTTTAACAAGCTGCAATACAAGATGTATGTTCCCCAAGCAAAGATGTTCGCGTTTGCAGATGATGGAAAAAATCCTCGTCCACAGATATTACTGCGATCGGTAGGGCGTGAAGCAGATGGTGTTGTTACTCGTCCCGTTGTGCTTGAAGGAAGCGCGCCAGCCCAGGATCAGGCGGTATTATTGCTTGATATGCCTATTCGCGATTTTTCTTTGATTGTCAGTGCCAACCGAGGACCGGCGTCAATGATTATGACGGATTTATTCCGTTTCTCGGGGCGGGGAAAGCAATATGGCTATGATTCACCGGTATATCTTGGCGAGGCCTTAACCAGGCTTGCAGATCCGTTTCTATTACTTATTTTGAGTATTCTTTCTTTGGTAGCTGGATGGCGCTATCGACTGGGAAAGGATGTGTTATTTAAGGCCTGGTGGATACTTGTTGTACCCCTGTTTCCGCTGTTATCGTTAATCGTTATCGGGTTTATACGGTATCTGTCTGCACTGGTTATCGTGGCCTTTGTTTCCCTGTTCCCGTCAATCGCTGTTGTACTCACCCTGGCCTTTTTGGCTGTATGCTTTGCCGCGGCTTCTATGTATTTCTCCGCGCAACGCTCCGATTGACCCGCTCCGGGTGGAACGGGCCCAATAATCACTTTAACAGGACGAAATTCGCTCTATGTGGGCGCCAAGGGATACAAGGCGTGTAGTCAGATTTTCGTATCCACGCTCTATTTGATACACATTACTGATAACGCTTTCCCCTCGCGCACACAGTGCGGCAATGACCATCGCCATACCAGCCCGTACGTCCGGCGATACCAGTTCTGATCCATGAAGGACGCTTGGACCGGAGACTACCGCGCGATGCGGATCGCAGAGCGTTATACGCGCACCCATGCCTATAAGTTTATCCACAAAGAACATACGCGACTCAAACATTTTTTCATGAATAAGTACGGTTCCTTCAACCTGTGTGGCCACAACGGTCATGATGCTCGTTAAATCGGGAGGGAATCCTGGCCAGGGTGCGTCGTCGATTTTTGGAATCATTCCGCCAAGATCGCTATTAACCTGAAGAGATTGCTGAGACGGTACCGTTAGAGTGGTGCCTTCAATATCCCATCGAATACCAAGTTTTCCAAATGCAAGCCTAACCGGCCTAAGGTCTTGGGGTTGTACGTCTGTTATGGTTATCGATCCATGGGTAACGGCGGCTAGGCCGATAAACGAGCCGATCTCCATGTAATCACTGCCGATGCGGAAGTCTGTGCCAGAAAGGTTTTGTACCCCTTCTATGGTCAAGATGTTTGAGCCGATTCCGGAGATAGAAGCGCCCATTGAGTTAAGCATGGCGCATAGATCTTGTACGTGAGGCTCGCTTGCGGCGTTGGTCAAGATTGTCTGCCCTTCCGCGAGTACAGCCGCCATTACCGCGTTTTCTGTTGCGGTAACCGAAGCCTCGTCCAGAAATATATCCTGTCCTTTTAACTTATTGGCGGTAAAGGTGAATTGTCCGTCTATCTCGACCCGGGCTCCAAGCTCTGTTAAGGCAAGAAAGTGGGTGTCTAAGCGTCTGCGGCCGATAACATCTCCACCAGGAGGTGGCAAAACTGCCTTCCCTGCTCGAGCGAGTAAGGGGCCGGCAAAGAGAATGGATGCGCGGATCTTGCGGGAAAGATCTTGCGGAATATCAGTGCGCGACAAGCTTGCTATGCTTAGACGCTTGGCCCCATCTTGAAGTGTTTCTACCGAGCCGCCAAGTGCGCAAAAAACATCCAACATAACCTGTACGTCTTCTATCTCCGGCAGGTTGCGAAGGATAACCGGCTTGTCGGTTAATAGAGCCGCTGCTATACATGGAAGGGCTGCGTTTTTATTTCCACTTGCTTTGATGGTTCCCTTGATGGGGAACCCGCCCTCAATTTTGTACTTGTACATGATCCTCTCCCCAGATAATCGCCAGTTGTATAAGGGTTTCCACGGTTTTACCCATTTGTTCTATACTTGCCCATTCACTTCGCGAGTGATAGTTATGTCCGCCGGTAAAGATATTCGGTGTTGGTATGCCCATTTCGGTTAGACGCGAACCGTCTGTGCCGCCTCTGATTGGTTTTTTAATAACGGCAACACCTGCGCGGGTAGCGGCTTTTTCCAGTCGCTCCAATACATGGGGCTCTGCACGCAGCTTGTCCTTCATGTTCAGGTACTGCTTGGTTTTTTCCAGGGTAACGGTGCCTCCGGGGAAACGAGCGCGAATGGCCTCTGCGAGTGCGTCAATACGTTCAAGGCGGCGATTCATACCTTCGGTTTCAAAGTCGCGGAGAAATACAGTGCAGTGTGCGTTTTCCACCGTGCCCGAGATTTCCAGCGGGCAAAAATATCCTTCATAACCATCTGTGGTTTCCGGGCTTTCTTGTGGAGGAAGAGAGCTGACAAAAAAAGAGGCCATGGATACGGCGCTAATCATTTTTCCGCGGGCTGACCCAAGATGTGCTGCCTTTCCGGTAAAGGTAAGCTGACACTTCCATGCGTTAAAACATTCAGCCTCTATCTCTCCAATGGCTCCGCCATCTACCGTATAAAAAGCTTTGGAAAGAAGGCGATCCAGAGGAACCTTATCCATACCATGACC
>JAFGIM010000009.1 GCA_016929605.1 Spirochaetales bacterium
AGTTCTTCACGTAAAAAATAATCGCGTTGATTTTTTTCTATGCGGTTATTTATCTCATTCTGAATCTTCTTTTGCACACGAAGGAGCTCTTGCTCTTTCTTGATAAACACCAACACTTGTTCCATACGCTGACGAATATTTTGGATTTCCAATATTCTCTGTTGATCTGTTTTATCGATGTTAAGGATACTTGCGATAAAGTCAGCGATCTTTCCCGGGTGATCAATATTGATCATATTGAGGCGCATTTCCTCGGAGAACAACGGATTATTTTCCGATATCTCCTTCATCTCGCCGATAAGCGCCCTGGTTAAGGCCTTTACTTCAAAGGTGTCTGAATCTTCATCATCCAGATAGTCTACAATGGCAAGCATCGGGGCTCGCTCGTTTACCTGCTTTCGTATGCGAAATCTTTTTAATGTAGAAATGAATACATTAACCCCGCCATCGGGAAGGTTGATCTTTTTGATAATACGGGCAACCGAGCCAACCTGCCACAAATCCGCCACTGTTGGCGCATCTACGTCATTTTTGGTCATGCAAATACCTATAAAACCGTCACCGGAATAGGCATCTTCAATAACCTTAACGTCATCCGGATTATTGATCATTATAGGGGTAAAAATACCGGGAAATATAGGCCGCCCGGTAAGAGGAATCAAAAAGAGTTTATTGGGAAGCAATTGTTCAATCGGTACAATAGTTTGTTCAGGCATATTGTAAATATCACAAAATTGGCGGTAAAAGTCAAACTTGCTTGCCCATGTCATATGCAAATTTGTGAGTATAGTAATAATATGTTACAATATGCGCGCGTAGGGAGATATGTAATATGAACAGCGAACATCAAAAACCGTATACCAGGCCAAGTTGGGACGAATATTTTATGGAGGTGTGCCGATCCATAGCCAAGCGAGCCACCTGTGACCGGGGAAGATCTGGCTGTGTTATTGCACGAGACCATCAAATCCTGGTAACTGGCTATGTTGGCTCGCCACAAGGGCTTCCCCACTGCGACGAAGTCGGCCATCAGTTTAAAAAAATGCAGCATGAAGACGGAACGATTACACAACACTGCGTACGCACTGTTCATGCCGAACAAAATGCAATCTGCCAGGCAGCCCGAAGGGGCATCTCTATTGATGGAGCTACCCTCTATTGCAAAATGACTCCGTGCAGAACCTGTGCCATGCTCATAATAAATTGTGGTATTACACGGGTTGTCGCGGAAAAGAAGTATCACGATTCAGCGGATACCGTAGCTATGTTTGCGCAAGCCGGTGTTACACTTGAACATGTAGTGGATGAGGTTCAGCACTATAGCAATCAATAACAAACTATCGAGGACATTACAGATTAGCTAAAAGCCATGCCTTAAATTCTGTATAATCGGCATTCATGGGCTGCGATCGGTCCGGAAGAGATAAAACGCGTTCAAGCCGCTCTGGAATGGACGGTTCCCGTCCGATTGCATCCCGAACAGTCTCTCCAAATTTAGCAGGATGGGCTGTTTCTAAAATCATGCCAACGCACTTTTTATCAGCGCAATCCCGTGCCCATTCTGGAGCGATGTTCTTTGTTCCCTTAAGGCCAGGCATTCCATCCTTGGTCGTTTTCCCCGAAAGCATGGAAGCCATAGCCCCACTGCGAACATCGTCCCAGGCCTTCCATGCAACAGCCCCATGCGGATCAATGATATAGCCTGTTCTGTCATGACAGGAACGTATTGCTTCTTTAGTACCTGCATCATCCAACCAATAACCGGCTATCATCTGCCGAGCGTCGTTAAGAGAATATAATGCCTGGATTCGCTCATAATTGCTGGGAGCGCCAACATCCATGGCGTTAGAAAGCGTAGCGATCGAGGAGCGAGGTGTATATTCGCCAGAGGCAAGCCAGTCCGGCACGGTTGTGTTCGCGTTAGTCGCCGCGATAAAGCCGCGAATTGGCGCGCCCATCGCGCGAGCGAGTAAACCCGAGGTTAAATTTCCAAAATTACCGGAAGGAACGGTAACAATAAGTGAGGGACAGTCGAGTTTACTGTCGTAAGGACAGCGATCGCGAATGAGTAAAGATCCATAGATATAATAAAAAGATTGTGGTAACAATCGGGAGATATTGATGGAATTAGCGGAAGAAAGGCGAAGTGTATCCCTCAACGTAGCGTCGGTAAATGCGGTCTTTACCAGCTTTTGACAGTCGTCAAAGGTGCCTTCAACACAAAGGGATCGTACGTTTCCATCAAAAGTAGACAGCTGTTTTTCTTGTAAGGGGGAGATTTTTCCCTTTGGATACAAAATCGTTACATCAATTCCTTCTACACCATAAAAGGCACTACCCACTGCGCTTCCGGTATCTCCAGAAGTGGCAACCAAAATATGCAGGGGCTCTTTTTCGCTCCGATTAAAATAAGCCATGGTTCGAGCCATAAACCGGGCGCCAAAATCCTTAAAGGCGCAGGTAGGTCCATGAAAGAGTTCTAACACATAGGTGGTAGGATCTACCGGTGTAATGGGAGCGGTAAACGGAAAGGCATCCACAACGATAGCCATAAGGTCTGATTCAGGAATCTCTTCCTCGATAAAAAGTTTTGACACCTCAAAGGCAATATCGCGAAAAGAAGGAACAGGGATCTTATTCAAAAAGGATGATGGCAAGGTTGGTATTCGTTCAGGAATATACAAGCCGCCAGTCTCGCTATCCATCCCCTGCAATACGGCCTGGCGAAAAGAAACCGTGCGGGAAGCATCTCTCGTATCGCGGTACATCATATCAAGACTATACCACAGCCGGAACATTCGTTCAATGAGCCATTTGCGCGTATTTTGTGCTATAGTTACATCATGGAACCAATTAACCGATATCTAGATGCGGCTATACTCAAGCCGGAAATGACAGAATCCGAAGTGGAAAACGCGATTCGCGACAGTATTGCATGGAAAACAAAAACGGTCTGTGTGCGTCCCTGCGATATACCCTTGGCAAAAAAGTTATGCGCTGGCACCGAGACTCAGGTAAGCTGCGTACTTGCCTTTCCTCATGGAGTGGCGCCTACAGAAGTTAAGGCATTTGAAGCAAAAACATATATTGCAATGGGCACCGACGAGATAGACATGGTTGCGAACTACGCCATGATTCGCTCAGGAAACTGGTCATACGTTAGCAAAGATATTGCCGCTGTAGCTCACCTATGCACTCAGTCAAACATCCCCCTTAAGGTAATATTTGAAACGTGTTATCTGAGCGAAGAGCAAATCAGAAAGACATGCGACATATGTATCGAATGCGGAGCAACGTTCGTAAAAACCTCCACAGGTTTTGCCCAAGGAGGGGCGACCAAAGAAGCCGTAGCTATTATGCTTGATCAAGCAGCCGGAAGAATAGAAGTAAAGCCTTCAGGTGGAATACGAAGCAGTGAAACAGCCTGTGAGTACATAGAAATGGGAGCCACACGCTTAGGCACAAACTGGGCAGCAACCAAAGACCTTGTTAATGGGACACAGGAAAGTACCAGTACTTCTGGATATTAGTCCATAAGCTCCTGATAAGTAAAAGACTTAAAATCGGCATAGGTACTGTAGTTAATGGTATCCACGCAAAACATCCCGACAAAGGCGCCGGTAAAACCAAGCCCGCCGTGTTCATCAGATAAGACGGCGGCATCCAACGCGGGGCGGAGCTCTGTCCAGGTTTTGCCATCCAGGGAAAATCTGAATCTACCCAGGCGATTTCTACAAGTTAAGCCAAGCCAAAGAGGACCTTCCAATGGAACAACGGTTTCGTTACTTCTGGCAAACACCCCATCGATCATTGTAAGTACATTCAAGACCCTGCCTTGCTGTTCATCAAGGGATAAGGCCAAAAGATAGAAATTGCGCTCATCATAGCGCCAAGCCATTCCAGCCAGATGCTGAAAACTGGAAGGGGCAAAGTCCATATATGTTTGTACAGAAAATGAAAACGCAGTTTGTCTTCGGGCAAGCAAAGTTTGACCATAATTGGAAAATGGAGATTGACCTCCCCTCAAGCTTAAAAAACCGGGCCGGCGAGTCAGCGTATACACAGCAGGGTCCCGAGCGGTTCGAAGATTCTTAAAATCATGATGTATTACAGGACCATCGAATACATAGTCTACAGATCCATTCTTGGGAGGAGTAAACGCTACGGGCGGTTCAAAGGTATCGAGGGGATAATTATGCGCTATACCGTCTGTAAACAAGGCCTTACCTGCAGGAGGCTTTACATAAGGCCAGTCATCCTGCCAAATGAGCTCTTGAATAGAGGTTTCGCGACCCAACACACACGATATGGTTCCAGGTAAGGGCCGGCCGCACAAAAAAGCAAGATAGGTTCTGCCATCGGGACTGTCGCACCAACTGCCATGACCGGCTTTTTTGATCTTGATATCATCATGGGCATATGAGGAAATAAGGGGATTATGGGGATGAAGTTCATAGGGGCCGTCGATAGACCGGGAGCGAGCAATAGTTACCGCATGTTCATAGGATGTTCCACCTTCTGCGGCCATTACATAATACCATCCGTTTCGCTTATACAGATGCGGCCCTTCTACCATCCCGATTTCTGAACCCGGAAATATTTTTTTAACCGGACCTACCAGTTTTTTTCGGGCTGGACTATACCGTTGTAACAGAATACCAGAAAATTGCTTACTGCCTGTTTTGCGGTAATCCCATTCCATATTGACAAGCCATTTAGTGCCATCATCATCATGGAACAAAGAAGGATCAAAGCCAGAAGAGTTCAAATACACAGGATCAGACCATGGACCCTCTATAGATGGGGCAGTTGTTAGATAATTAGGGGTATCTTTCCAGGGACCGGAATTCCAGGTTCGTACATTGGTATAAATGAGCCAAAAAAGGCCGTCAGACCAGGTAAGGCAGGGAGCCCATATCCCGCAGGATGCGATAGCTCCCTCCATATCCAATAAGCGTTTTGAATTAAGGGGAGAAGGAACCGTCTCCCAGTTAACAAGATCCGTGGACCGTGATATTTCTACACCCGGATACCATTCAAACGTAGAATTGGCGATATAATATGTGTCGCCAACGCGAATCATGGACGGATCCGGATGAAATCCCGGCAAAACCGGATTAACTGCAGACGGCATACAACCCCCTATACAAGCTTATTCCTTTACACCACCCATAGTAATACCAGAAATGATAAACCGTGACATAAAGAAGTAGAAAATAAGAATAGGTACAATCGAGACCGAGATACCAAGATAAATGGCACCGTATTCAGTTCGATAAATATCACCACGAAGCATCTGAACAAGCATCGGTAAGGTATATTTCTTTACGCTCGAGATAAGTACGAAGGGAGTAAAGAAGTTATTCCAGGAACCGACGAAGGTAAAGATACTTTGCGCCGCTAAAGCGGGAGTAATAATCGGGAAAATAATAGTGTTAAAAGTTCTGAACTCACCAGCTCCGTCAATACGTGCCGCGTCAATCAAATCAAGCGAGAGAACAGACGATAGATACTGTCGCAAAAACAATACCGTACCTGCTGCCGCAATCGTTGGAATAATAAGCGGTATGTAGTTATCCAAGAGTCTGAGCTTAGCGACGAATTGATAGAAACCAATAAAGCCGAGAGAAGGAGGAAGCATCATAACAAAGAGGATAAGGCCCCAAAGATAATTGCGTCCCTTAAATCGGTAAATATGGAGTCCATATGCCGTCATTGCGGAGAAATACACAGACACAATGGTTGTAGTTACGGCGATAAAGAAGCTGTTGGTAAAACCCTGTTGAATCTGAAAATTGCGGCTTGTAAGCGTTCTCCAGTTAAACATGGTATTCCCACCGGGAATAAGAGAAATACCTTCGTTGATTTGCGCGTTGTTTCTGGTCGCGTTAACAAGCAAAAGGTATATGGGAATAATTGCCAAAATGGCAAGAAAGATCATAAAGGCGTATACAAAAAAACGCTTGATGTTCAGGGCATTGTTGTAGGATTTCATACACTTGCCTCCTTTTTCGCTTTCTTAAGATCACTACGATCTTGAAGGAAGAGGAATATAATCAGTGCCAGAGTGATGGTGATCACAAATACGCCGATGGAAATAGCCGCGGCATACGCATAATCATTAACGCCCTGGAAGGCAAGGTTATATACATATACGTTTGTGGTTCGGATCTTAAAGTCAGGCGCACCACGCATATCGGTAAGAAGGAAGGGGACTTCGAGCATCTGCATACCACCGATCATGGAGGTTACCAAGATGTACAACATCATGGGCCTAAGCATGGGAAGGGTAATATACCAAGTGGTCTGTCGGCTATTGGCGCCGTCTACAACCGCAGATTCATACAGCGAAGCGGAAATACTGGTAATACCTGCCATGAGCATAATAACCGTATGACCGTACCACATCCACCATTGGATAAATGCAACGATTGCTCGCGACATGGTTACGTTACGGAAAAAGTTAAATGCTTCGCGGAGAACTTCACCGTCGCGGATGGATTCAGAATAGATATCCAGAGACTGGAGAAACTGGTTAACCGGACCCAGGGGATATCCAAAGAGACTGCGATACAGCAAGGCAACTGATGCCGCCGTAAGCAGGTTAGGCATATAGATAACGGCCCTGAAAAAGCCTTTTCCTTTAAGTTTAAGACGAATATCAGAGAGCCAAATTGAAAGCAGAAGGGCAATTCCAAGCTGAGGGGCAAAGTTCCAACCCCACATAACAAAGGTATTCTCAACTGCTCCCCAAAAGTTCTTGTCAGTAAGAAGCTTTCCGAAATTAGCTAAGCCAACAAACGTATAATTACCGCTTAATCCGGAAAAACCTTTGGAGTTGGTAAAGGCTAACATCAACGTATAAATCGTTGGATATAAATTGAACAAAAAATATACAAGGACAAAAGGAAGCACGAAGAAATAACCCCATCTATTAGTGCGGGTCTCGGTGCCTATCTTCTTTTGTTTCATCGGTTTTCCCCTTTAGGAATGGGATAAAAAAAGGCGCGGATCAGGCGTTAACCGTTTCCGCACCTTTTTTATCTACATACTAGAAGCTAGATGTATTAGAGACCGAGCTGTGCGCTAACCTGGCTCTTGAATTCTTCAATAGCCTGATCGCGAGTCTTCTCGCCGTTAACGAAGGCAACAGCGGCTTCACCGAAGAGACCTTCGATAGCCTGGTCGGTTCCCTGTGTGAGCTTACCATCTACAGTCTTAGCCATCTCTACGAAGGCAGCGTAGTGGTTCTGTCCACCGAGGAAGGGTTCAGCATAGGTGTCTTTGATCTTGTTCATTACAGATACGTTAGAAACAACGTCACCAGTGTCTTTAGCCCATGCTTCAAGGAATCCGTCGTCGGTGCTTACGTACTTGATAAAGTCTTTAGCAGCAACGGGGTTCTTGGTTCCCTTGTAAGCGCCAACCCAAGTACCACCCCAGCGATAGGGAGCGGGACCAGCGGTCATAGCCCAGTCACCAGAGGTTTCGGGAGCATTGGTCTTGAGGACGTAGTGGAGACCCCAGGTGGGAAGCATGTAAGAGAATACTTCGATGTCATTACCCTTTTCGTCTTTGAGGCTGCCCTTCATACCGGCAAACCAGCCTTCTGACCACTGACCAACGCGGCCTTCATAGCCTTTGTCCTTCAGGAGTTTTGACATTTCCATGTACTGTACCATGGCGGGATCGATATTGAGCTTGCCATTTACAACCCAAGGGTTCTTGCGAGCGCCGAGGAATACGTTGTTAAGGTCGCCAGTGGAAGATACGATAACGCACTTGCCCTTGGACTTGTCCTTAAGGATACCAGCGGTCTCAACGAACTTGTCGAGGTTAGCTACGTACTTCTGTACTTCTGCGGGATCATCGGTTCCGAGGTACTTCTTGGCGAGGCTGCGGCGATAGAACATAGCGCCGGGGCATGCCTGCCATGACATACCGTATACTTTGCCATTATAGGTTCCGACTTCGATCGGATAGGCAAGGCTCTTGGAGCGAGCAGCGTCAGCAATGTCGGTCAGGTCAAGAAGAAGACCGGATTCAACATACTTGCGGACGAACGCAGCTTCAAGTGCGAATACGTCAGGAGCTCCCTGTCCGGAAGCGAGTACGGGGTCAAGCTTGTTGGGGAACTGATCGGTCGGGGTCAAAGAATATTCAACCTCAACACCAGGATGGGACGGAACATAGTACTTGTCGACCATGGTTTTCAGTTCATCGGTGAACGACCAAATGACAAGCTTGCCTGAAGCTGCCTTGGCGGCCTCTTCCTTCTTGGCACAACCGCTGAAAAGTACAACGGCAGCAGCAAGAACGATAAGAAATTTCTTCATCTTTCTCTCCTCTTTTCTGTTTGACAATCAATTGCCTAGGGCTAACGATTGTCTTTCATGGGTCTAATCCTACACCCTTTCACAAAGACCTGTCAAATGATTTTTTGCGCCTCTCAGCCCATGTAAACCGGTTTACCGGGATGTGAGCTTACGAGTCACCCAAAATCACCGAACTTTAATTTCGTTACGCAATATCTTTCGCAAGAATATTCCCGAAGGAGAAAGATCGCTTTCCTTCCAGTTTCCCTTCCCTTCCTTGTCGGCATTGTACTTAAGAATACCTGAATCCTCACCCTTATTATTCACCGACCAGTTGGCCCAAGAAATGTTATGCTTCTTCATAAAAGACAGCCAGGGCATCACCTTATCCGGGTAAAACTGATCGCCGGAATTTAAGGTGGTACCCCATTCAGTTACAAAAAGGGCAAGACCTTTATCCATGGCGGTTTCAGCCCGTGCCATCAATTCCTTCCCGTGGCTTCCTGCGTAAAAATGCAGGGTATACATGATGTTTGTCTGAGCGGTTATCGGATCAAGGGCTGCTTCATCTACATGCTGACTCCAGGAAGGAGTACCAACAACTATGATATTCTTGCTATCGTATTGGCGAATTGCAGCGATAACGTCTTCCGCGTAGAGTTTGATCTCTCCGCTCCAAGACACATCATCCCCATTGGGTTCATTGCAAATCTCGTAAATAATATTGGGATATGAATGATACTGCTGGGCAATCTCGGTAAAAAACTCTATGGCTTCCTTTTTATAGATATTGGGATTGCGATCCCTATGCACGTGCCAATCCACCAACACATACATGCCATTTTCGATTGCCGCCTCTATAGAATCGATCATTTTAAACTTAACAGCCCTGCCGGTCATGTAGCCACCTTCGGTAACATACATGGCTGCTCGCCACAATTGCGCGTTCCAATCGTCCCGCAACCACTTCAATACCGTGGCATTGGCATACTTACCGTACCAATGAAGGGCATGAGAACTCATACCCCTAAGCTGAACGGGCTGCCCCGCTTCATTACATAGATTTGTCCCGATAACCTGAAGCCGTCCATAGCGCTCAACAACTGTCTTTCCATCCTTGTCGACGGCTAAACGAGTGTCGCTATCGCGCGTACACCCTATCAACAAGACACACACAATAAAGCAAGTTATTCCTATAATAGACAAAGCGCGTACGCTCATACCTTTACCTGATGTATTCATAGGTCCATCCTCCTGTGCAAAAGTATATCATGGCATTAGTATGTTGCGATAGTAAACAAATACAGTGTTTTACGAGAAATCAACGATTTGAAGATAGGTTCTTCTGTATTGAAGAGGAGACATCCCGGTACATTTTTTGAAAATCCGGGAAAAATGAAATTGGTTTTCAAACCCGAACCAGTCGGATATCTCTCCAACCGATTTGTCTGTTGACATAAGCATGCCGCTGGCACCTTCTACCTTTAGCCGTGTAAAGTACTGGTGAGGCGTCATACGAACCTCGTCGCGAAACACTCTTATAAAATGCTCGTCGGACAAACCAAGCTTGCGAGCAAAATCTTCCACCAAAATGTTCTCCCGAACCTGCTTCTCCATAAGAGCCAGAGCTTTTTGGGCATGCAAACGATTTGTTTTACGCTCCTCTGAACGTGCTTCGCCCTGCAGGGAACTTGACCTGCAAAACCATCGATATAAAAAACTTTGCAACAGGTGTAGAGCAGACTCGTTAAGGGCAGGGTCGGCAGATTTTGACATTAATAGAAGATCTTCAAACTGAAACCTGAAATGTGCGTCAATTGACAGTATTACCGCACGACCTGCAATAGCTTCATACAGGGATTGCCGAAGAGAGCGTTCAACAGAAGACCCCGCTGAATCAAGTGAAAAAAGGACTGCGTAATAGGTGACTGGAGTTGAAACAGCCTCTGGAAGAATCGAATGAAAGTCATATGGACCGGTTAAAAAAAGGCGCCCAGGCGACACAGGATATTTAGTTCGGTTACACTGAAAAGATAGCGATCCTTCCAAGAAAAAGTGTAATTCAAACTCATCCGAGCCATGTGCATGATACCTTCCATGCCAATTAAGACGGTCTGGAGAATGTGAGCGCTCCCCGGCATGAAGGCGGTACACAAAAACAGTATCAAGCAGTTTCATGCAATAATCATACAAAAAAGTGATAAAAAAATCAATTTTAGATATAAAAAATCAGCTTCGCCCATACTCTTGCCACATATCCACCCCTATACTCAAGATACAGGAAAGGAGGTTGTTACATGAATACTATTGCCGGCATTGATATGGGCACACAAAGCATCAAGGTGGTGCTGTATGACTGGGAAAACCGCGTTACTATAGCAAAATCACAAGTCCCCGTCGATATCATCGCGGAAAACGATGGAACGCGTGAACAAAAAACCGAATGGTATGATGCAGCGCTCGAAGCGTGTTTTGCTTCTTTTACAGCCGACCAACGCGCAAGCATTAAGGCTATTGGAATCTCTGGCCATCAACACGGCTTTGTCCCCCTGAATGCAGAGGGAAAGCCACTCTATAACGTTAAGCTCTGGAACGATACCTCAACAGTTGAAGAATGCAAGATCATTACCGATGCCGCCGGAGGTAACGATGCAGTAATTGCCGAGGTGTGTAATCTTATGCTTCCCGGCTTTACCGCTCCAAAAATACTCTGGCTTAAACGACACAAACCAGAAGCTTTTGCAAAGCTCGCCTACATTATGCTTCCACACGATTACCTTAACTGGCTCTTTACAGAAAAATACATCATGGAAGCTGGGGACGCCTCTGGAATGGCCCTGTTTAATGGAATAACCAAAACCTGGTCAGAAAAGATTTGTTCGATAATAGATCCTTCCCTTACCAAGCTTCTTCCGTCAATCATTGCTTCCAATGCACCCGCTGGATTCGTCACACCGAAGGCAGCAAAACGGTTTAGTATTCCAGAGGGTATCCCTGTCTCTTCCGGGGGCGGAGATAACATGATGGGTGCCATTGGTACGGGCACCGTTCGCGATGGTTTTTTGACGATGAGCTTGGGAACCTCGGGAACCCTGTACGGTTATTCAGAAAATCCGGTATCAGACCCGGTAAAGGGTTTATCGGGCTTTAACTCATCTACCGGCGGATATCTACCTCTGTTATGCACCATGAACTGCACCGTGGCCACAGAGGAAACTCGTGCTCTTTTTGGCATGGATGTAAAAGAATTCGACTCCTGCGCATCAAAAGCCCCTGTTGGCGCCGAAGGAGTCGTTTTTCTCCCCTTCTTTAACGGGGAGCGTACCCCTAATCTTCCCAATGGACGGGCAAGCATCATGGGTTTATCCGCGGCAAACGCCTCTCGCGAGAATATAGCCCGTGCGGCGATGGAATCCGCCATTTTTGGTATGCGAATTGGTCTTGAAGCCTTTCAGGCTCTTGGCTTCCGCGCCAAAGAAATCAGATTGATTGGTGGAGGCTCCAAAAGCGCATTATGGAGAAATATCGCGGCTAACGTGATGAATCTTCCCGTAAAAAGACCGGAAAATGATGAAGCGGCCGCCATGGGGGGAGCGATTCAAGCTCTTTGGTGCCTTAAAACCATTGAAGCTGCCAAAAACGGAACAACAGCTCCCTCGATTGCATCGCTGACCGATGCGCATGTGACCATAAATGAAGGAGATCAGGTAATGCCCGATCCCACCGCTGTTGCAGCCTATGACAAGGCTTATGCTCAGTATAATCGCTATCTAACGGCACTTGCGCCGCTATACCAGTGATTCAAACCTTGCTTGAAGCTGATTTACGCTTTATTGTTAATAAAGCATGCGATAACGCGTGAAACCATCACGCAATACTTTTTGAAGGAAGGAAAGCTATGAAAAGACAACTGTCTATGCCGTTCTGGTGCGTAAGGAGCACCTGTGGAGATCCCTTCGGTGGATCAGTAATGGATTCAATCACCCCCCTTGAGGCATGCGATATTCTGTGCGAAGCCAAGAAGCAAGGACTTATTGATTTTACCTCAACCCATGACGATGACATCGTTGCTTGGGACCCCATGAATCCGATGGACGATCAGGATCCTTCAAGTGAATGCTACAAGACCATCCATGCCTTAAAAGAAAAGATGGACAAGGTTGGACTTAAGATGATCATGGTAACTTGCTCTCTTCATGGAGACAAGCTCTTCCGTAACGGTGGACTCACCAATCCCGATCCGGAGATTCGTGCTATGGCCGCCCAAAAGGTCATGAGGACGCTCCGTATTGGCAACTTCTTTGGAGCCGAATACTTTACCTACTGGGTTGCCCGTGATGGATTCGAGTGCCAGTTCGCAGTAGACTGGAAAACCCCCTACAAGTACATCGAGCAGGGACTCAATCTGGCTACCCGCTACATCAAAGAAAACAAGCTGAGCATCAAGTATTGCACCATCGAACCCAAGCCCAATGAGCCCCGCGGAGAGATGTATCTTGCAACCACCGGTCACGCACTTGGTCTGATCAGCCGCCTTGAGGACCCCTCAATGTGGGGAGTGAACCCCGAGCTTCTCCAGCACGAAGGGATGACCAACCTCTCTGCGTCCAACGCTGCGGGAATGGCTATTCATGCAGGTAAGCTTCCCTTCCTTCACATTGGAAACCAGAAGGCCGGACAATTCGATAACGACTCCCCTACCCTTACCGGTATGGACGGACTTAAAGAAATGATCGGTTTGGGCTGGATTCTGGAAAAGCTTGAGTGGAAAGGCCACATTGAGTTTGACAATCACATTCTGCGCACCGATGCTGCCCCTGGAAAGGACAATGCGATTCAGCTGCGTAAAGATTTTGTGAAGTTCAACGTTGATGCCTGGCGCCTGGTAGAAAAGAAGGCTGAGCAACTTGCCAAAGACAAGAGCCTGGACAAGATCCGCGCGACTGTATTGGGTAAGGATGCAGCTGTGACTAAAGCCCTGGATAGCTACGATCTTAAGGCTATTCAGTCTGCAAAGTTTGATTACACAAAATTGGTAGAAACACCAGTTTCCAACATGAACATCGATATGGCCTTTAACAAGGCTATCATGGGTATGTAAGTCCACTGGACAAGAAAAAAGCCGCCGGAAACGGCGGCTTTTTTTTTAAGTAGAAAACAATAAATCAATTGATGTGTAAAAAACGCTTCATTACTGTTTCGGTAGAAGAATACGTAACAACGTCGGGTGACAGCACCTTATAGTTAGTAAAGCCATTCTCCTTGATAAAAAGCTTAACCGCGTCCCGAATCTGGGCAATAGCATCGCCTTCATCAAAAGTACGGAGCTTAATGGTATAAATGACGACCATGTCTTTGGTTGTCTCATTAAAATTGAGATCAATGGTGACATTTTTTTCTTTGAGTTCAGTACGATAGCTTTTTACCTCGTACCCTTCTACAGCAAGAACCGATGCCAGGGCAACAACTAACAGAACCACTAATCCAACGAGCTTTTTCATAGGTTCCCTCCACTTCTAAGTATGGCATTTCCAGTTTCATCTTGCAAGATTTTTTTAGCGATTTTGGAGTAAACAAGAAAAACCTCTCTGCGCACGCGCCTCGGGTTCTTCTCCCCCTTACAAAAGCAAAAGCCGCCCTGTCGGGCGGCTTTTGCTTTTGTGGACTCGCTACGTTGTTTCAAGCGGATGGGGGGAGTCGCCCTCCTGTCGCGCACTTCCTGTGCGCTCCTTTCGGGCCGCCTCGGCGCTTCGCGGCCTTCCTGGCCGCGACGACGCGCCTCGGGTTCTCCTCCCCCTTACAAA